>DASTYO010000012.1:0-15063 GCA_035764875.1 Acidimicrobiales bacterium
ACTGGACCTTCACCGCCGGCCTGCTCCCCTCGGTGCTGCGCGCCGCCGGCGACGGCCGCCGGCCGCGGGTGGTCACCGTCACCAGCGTCGCCCGCTTCACCGGCACGCCGGTCGACCCCCGGAACCCGCACCTCGAGGGGAAGTACGAGGCGTGGACCGCGTACGGGCAGGCGAAGGTGTCGAACTACTTCTTCGGCCTCGGGCTGCAGCAGCAGTTCGAGCGGGCCGGCGTCGGCGCCGCCAGCCTGCTGGCCCACCCCGGCCTCTCGAACACCGACCTGCAGAGCCGCACCAACCGGGAGGGCGGCGGCGGCATCTTCGGCCCGCTGTCCGACCGGGCCGCCGACCTCATCGGCATGTCCCCTCGTGCGGGGGCCCGCATGCAGCTCCGGGCCGCAACCGACCCGGCGGCGAAGGGCGGCCAGCTGTACGCGCCGGCGTTCGTCAGCTTCGGGCCGGCGGTGCCGCGCCCGATCCTGCGTCGCATGGGGCTGCAGCGGCGCATCGACGAGCTGTGGGAGGTCTCCGAGCGCGAGACCGGCGTCCGGCTCGACGTCGCCGAGGCCCGGGCCTCGCTCGCCTGACCGTCAGCGCACCCAGACCGGGGTGCCGACCGGCGCCAGGCCGAGCGCCCAGATGGCGTCCATCGCCGGGTAGGTGACCCGCACGCAGCCGTGCGACGCCGGGTAGGCGGGGACGCTCGTGTACCCGTGGACGGCCACGCCCTCGTGGATGTACTTCGGTCGGTACAGCAACCCGAGCTCGCTCTGGCGGAGCCCATCGATCTGACGGGTGACGCTCCAGTGCCCCACCGGCGTGGTCCCCGCGACCTTGCCGGTCGAGGTGTCGAACACCCACTGCACGCCACCATCCCGGACGGCCAGCAGCACCTGCCGGGCCAGGTCGATCTCCACGACCCGGCCGGACGAGCTCTGCGGCGCGGGCCGCACGCCGCGGTCGAGGGCGTCGAGCGTGGCCGGGCCCACCACACCGTCGCGGTCGATGTCCGCCACCTTCTGCAGGGCGACGACGGCGTGGTGGGTGTTCGAGCCGAAGTCCCCGTCAGGCGTCCCGAGCCAGTAGCCGAGCTCGGTCAGCCGGCGCTGCAGGGCGAGCACGTCGTCGCCGCCGGCGCCCTCGCGCAGCCACGGGCTGAGGGTGGTCGGCGGTGGCGGCGCGGTGGTCGTCGTGGTGGGCGGCACGACCGTCGTCGTGGTCGTCGGCGGCGCAGTGGTCGTCGTGGTGGGCGGCACGACCGTCGTCGACGTCGTCGGCGGCACAACAGTCGTCGACGTCGTGGTCGTGGTCGGCGCCTCCGTGGTCGTGACGACGGTGGTCGTGGTCGGTGGCGGCGTCGACGTCGACGTGGCGGTCTCGTCGCCGCAGGACGCCGCCAGACCCAGCGCGCCGACCACGACGACCAGCACCCACCGCCGAAGGGTCCTCATGACCGGACGATCGCGCCGACCCGGGCACTGCGACAGAGGCCGCGGTCATGCCGCGGCGGCGCTCCGTCCCTTCCGGGTCAGAGCCGGGCGAGCACGTCCTCGATGACCAGGGCGACGCCGTCGTCCATGTGGTGCGCGGTCTGCTCGTCCGCCGCCGCCACGGTGGCGGGGAGGGCGTTGCCCATGGCGACGCCGCGCCCAGCCCAGGCGAGCATCTCGACGTCGTTGCGGTTGTCCCCGATGGCCACGACCTCGGAGGCGTCGACGCCGAGGCGGTCGCAGAGCACCGCGAGGGCCCGGGCCTTGTGCACGCCCTCGCCCGTGATCTCCACGGTGTCGATGCCGGAGTAGGTGGCGAGCACGTCCGGCGGCACCACGGGCTCGAGCACCGCGAGCAGCTCGGCCTCGTCGAGCTGCGGGTGGCGGACCAGCAGCTTGAGCATGTCGTCGGCCACCGGCGGCCGCTCGCCCAGGTGCTCGGGGAACTCGGCCGCGGTGTCCGGGCGCAGCTCGGCGTAGATCGGGTCGTAGCCGAATCCTCCGTGGGCGAGCTCCCACGCGAGCCCGGCGCCGGGGACCGCGCCGAGCACGGCATCGACCAGCGGCTCGACCGTGGCGGCGGGGAACGCGAACACGTCGGTGTTGGCCTCGCCGGGGATGTCGCGGATGAGCGCGCCGTTCGAGCACACCGCCGTGTGCACGCCGGGCAGCGGAGCGAGCAGCGGGACCGCGGACCGCCAGCCCCGCCCGGTGGCGGCGACCACGAGCACGCCGGCGTCGACCGCGTCGCCCACCGCCTTCTGCGTGCGCTCGGAGATCGTCTGGTCGGACCGCAGGAGCGTGCCGTCCATGTCGGTGGCGATCAGGCGCACGCCGCTCATCGGCCGGCGGCGACGGCGGCGAGGAGGGCCCGGGTGGCGGCCGTCTCGTCCGGGTTCCCGCCCATGACCACCGCGGTGAAGTCGGTGGCACCCGCTTCGGCCACGGCGGCGATGCCGTCGCGCACCTCGGCCTCGCTGCCCACGAAGGACAGGTCCTCGAGGCCGTGCACACCTTCGATGTCGAGCATCGCCCGGTAGGACGGCAGCTCGGCGTACCCGGCGAGGATCTTCCCGATGAACTCGCGGGCCGGAGCCGGGTCGTCGGTCACCCAGCACGGGATGCTGCACACGATGGCCGGCTCGGGCCGGTCGGCGGCCGACGCCGCCTCGCCGATGCGGGGGGCGATGTGGGTGCCGATGGTGCGCGGACCGACGCACCACAGGATCGTGCCGTCGGCGCGCCGGCCGGCGATGCGGAGCATCTGGTCGCCGAGCGCCGCGAGCATGACCTTGGGCGGCTGGTCGGTGGGGCGAGGCATCGGGCCGTCCAGCGTGAGGCTCCACACCTCCCCCCGGTGCTGCACCGTCTCCCCCGCCAGCAGGCCCTGGAGCACCTCGAGGTAGTCGAGCACGTGGCGGATCGGCTTCTCCCACGTCATGTGCCAGCGCTGCTCGACTGCGGGCTGGTGCGACAGGCCGATGCCGAGCACGAGCCGGCCGTGGGTGAGCGCCTGCGTGGTGAGCGCGCTGGAGGCCAGCGCCATCGGGTGCTGCATCCACGTCGGCACGACCGCGGTGCCGAGCTCGACCACGTTCGTGGCCGGCCCGGCGGCGGCGAGGACGCCGAGCGCATCGGCCATGCCGGTCTGGGCCAGCCAGTACGAGGAGAAGCCCTCGGCCTCCGCGGTGACGATGTCGGTGGTGATGGCGTCGAGGTCGGGGCGGACGAGGAGCGACGAGCCGTTGATGCCGATGCGCATGCGAGCGACCCTACGACCCACGGGAGCTGGACGCGATCCCTGCGCATCGGCGTGCGCAGGATCCGCGTCCAGCTTCTACAGGAGGGCTTCGACGAGGAACGGGCCGTCGCTGGCCAGGCCTCGCTGCAGGCCGTCCCGGAGCTCGTCGAGGGTGGTGGCCTGCACGGCGTCGACGCCGAACCCCTTGGCGAGCGACACCCAGTCCGGCGCGGGCGACCCGAGATCGGTGAGGGCCTGGGCGTAGGGGCCGGGATCGTCGTTGCCGGTGCGGTGCAGCTCCATCTGGAGGATGCGGTAGGCGCGGTTGGCGCACACCACCACGGTGACGTCGAGCCCCTCGCGAGCCATCGTCCACAGCGACTGGAGGGTGTAGAGACCGGAGCCGTCGGCCTGGAGGGCGATGACCTTGCGGTCGGGTGCCGCCACGGCCGCACCCACCGCGCACGGCAGGCCCTGGCCGATGGCGCCGCCGGTGAGTGAGAACGCCTCGTGCGGCGGGGCACCGCCGGCGGAGATGGCCCACCCGAGGCCGGATGTGGCGGCCTCGTTCACCACGATGGCGCCCTCCGGCTGGTGGGCGGCGACCATCTGGCCGAGCGTGATGATGTCGAGGTCGCCGGTGGGCACCTCGACCGGGTCCCCCGGCACGACGCTGAGCGGCCGGCACTCGAGGGCGTCGACCAGCGCGTCGAGGCCGAGGTGGCCGCGCACGCCGGGCTGGCACAGCGTGAGCACCTCGCAGCCGTCGGGGAGCAGGCTGCTGCGCCCGAGGCTGCGGTACCCGAAGAACGCCACCGGCGCCCGGGTGCCGGCGCAGATGAGCGTGCGCACGCCGGCGAGGGCGTCGATGGCCTGCTCGGGGAAGTACGGGATGGCGTCGAAGCGGGGCAGGCCCTGGCCCTGTTCGAGCACGGCGGGGAACGTGTCGACCCAGACGGTGGCGCCGGTCTCCTCGGCGAGGCGGTGGGCGGCCTCGAGCTCGGCCCGCCGCACGACGCCGCCGAGCAGGATGGCCACGCCGTCGCCGCCCCGCAGGCGCGTGGCCGCGGCGCCGACGGCGTCGCCGTCGACGAGCGTGCCGACCTCGGGCGGCATCCCCACGTCGTGGAGGTCGGCTGCGCCCCACGCCGCGTCCTGGGGGACGATGAGCGTGGCGACGCCCGACGGCGGGCCGATGGCGGCCGAGATGGCTTCGAGCATGGCGCTGCCGCTGTGCCCCGGACCCATCACCCGCGCGACGTGGCGGGAGACCGGGCGGGCCAGCGACTCGATGTCGCTGGTGAGCGGCGCATCGGCGCGGAGGTGCCAGGTGGCGTGGTCGCCGATGAGGTTCACCACCGGCGTGTGGGCGCGCCGGGCGTTGTGCAGGTTGGCGATGCCGTTGGCGAAGCCCGGGCCGAGGTGCAGGAGCGTGAGCGCCGGCTTGCCGGTGACCCGCCCGTAGCCGTCGGCCGCGCCCGTGACGACGCCCTCGAACAGGCCCAGGACGCCGCGCATGCCCGGCACCTGGTCGAGCGCGCCGACCAGCTCCATCTCGGTGGTGCCCGGGTTGGCGAAGCACACCTCCACGCCGCGCTCGACGGCGGTGCGCAGCAGCAGCTCGGCTCCGTTCATGTCTCGCCTCCGTTGGTCGGGGTGTCGGCGGGTCGCACGGCGGCCCGCCGGGGGACGTCGTCGACGATGTAGCCCTGGCGGGCGAGGGCGGCCTTGAGCGCGAGCGCGCTCTCGCCGTCGCGGGTCTCGACGAGCAGCTCGATCTCGGTGGCCCGGGCCGAGTGGATGCCGAACTCGCGGTGGTGCCACAGGTCGACGATGTTGCCTCCGGCCCGCCCGACCGCGGCCGTGAGCTCGCCCAGGGCGCCGGGGCTGTCGGGCACCTCGATGACGAGCCGGCTGAGGCGGCCGGTGCGCGCCAGGCCGCGCATGATGACCGAGGACAGCAGGCGAAGGTCGATGTTGGCGCCGGACAGCACGAGCCCGACCGTGCGGCCGGCGAAGCGGCCCGGGTCGTCGAGCAGTGCGGCGAGCGGGGCGGCGCCGGCCCCCTCGGCCACCATCTTCTCGATCTCGAGGAACCGGACGACGGCCTCCTCGATGAGCCGCTCGGGCACGGCCACGACGTCGTCGGCGAGGGCGCTGATGATCTCGGTGGTGAGCGTGCCCGGGCTCTTCACCGCGATGCCCTCGGCGATGGTGGGCCCCCAGCTCGGGTCGGGCGTGGGCGGCTTCCTGCCGGTGGCCTCCAGCATGGCCGGGTACAGCTCGGACTGGACGCCGATGAGCTCGGTGCTCGGCGACAGCGTGCGGGCGGCGATGCAGATGCCCGAGAAGAGCCCGCCGCCGCCGACGGGCACCACCAGCGCGTCGAGCGGGGGGCCGTCCTCCAGCAGCTCGATGCCGCACGTGCCCTGGCCGGCGATGATGGCCGGGTCGTCGTAGGGCGGGATGAAGGTCGCGCCCTCCTCGGCCACGATCTGGAGGGCGACCTCCTTCGCGTCCTCGAGGCTCGTGCCGGCCACGACGACGGTGGCCCCGTTGTCCTCGGTGGCGGAGATCTTGTTGGCGGGCGTGCCGATCGGCATCACGACGGTGGACGGGATGCCGAGCAGCGTGGCGTGGTGGGCGACGGCTTGGGCGTGGTTGCCGGCAGACATCGCCACCACCCCGGCGCGGGCCTGGGCCGGCTCGAGGTGCAGCAGGCGGTTGCGCGCCCCGCGCTCCTTGAACGACGCCGTGTACTGCAGGTTCTCGAACTTGAGCCACACGTCGGCGCCGGTGATGGCCGACAGGGTGTGCGACCGGGCCATCGGCGTGCGCACCACGGCGCCGGCGATGGCGGCGTGGGCGGCTCGCACCTCCTCGAAGGTGACCGGCAGGCGTCCCTGGTACACGCCGTGCATCGTGGCACGGACCGAGGCGGCGGGGCGGGAGCGGAGCCCTAGGCTCTGGGACATGGCGACGTACCAAGCGCCCGAGTGGCACCCGGCGTTCGAGGAGTACTGCGAAGCCATCTGGGAGCTCACGGAGGACGACATCGCCGTGATCCAGGCCCGGATCGCGGAGCGGCTCGACGTGTCGCGCCCGGCGGTGTCCGAGATGATCCGCAAGCTCGACGCCGAGGGCCTGGTCGCCACCGACGGGGGCAAGATCAGCCTCACCGCCGACGGCCGCCGCCTCGCCGAGCGCGTCGTGCGCCGGCACCGCCTGGCCGAGCGCTTCATCACCGACGTGCTCGGTCTGTCCTGGGCGGTGGCGCACCAGGAGGCCGGCAAGTGGGAGCACGTCATGTCGGCCGAGGTCGAGACGGCGATGGACAAGCTGCTCGGCTCGCCCACCACGTGCCCGCACGGCAACCCGATCCCGGGCTCGACCTACGACGCGCCGGACACCACGCCGCTCGCCACGCTCGGCGTGGGCACCGAGTTCGTGGTGAGCCGCATCCCCGAGGAGCTCGAGTTCACGCCCGGCCTGCTCGACTTCCTGGAAGACGCCATGGTCACGCCGGGCACCGCCGGGAAGGTCACCGCCTCCTCCCCGGACGGCACCACCACCGTGGAGATCGAGGGCCGCACCGTGGGCATCGGCGCCTTCGCCAGCGAGCGGATCCTGGTGAGCGCCGGTTAGCCGATGCCGAGGAGGGCGCCCACCTGGGGCGCCTCGGAGAGGGGCACGATCCGGCCCTCGGGCTCCTCCACGTCGAAGTCCACGTCGAAGTCCTCGAGCGTGGCGCCGAGCTCCACCCGGATCTCGCTGTCCGGGTCGATCTCGAGCTGCTCGGCCTCCTCGGCGCTCGGCCGCTGGATGCCGACGACCGTCAGCGACGTGATGCGACCCTCGTCGTCGAGGACGACCTCGCCGGTGATCTCGGGGTCGAGCGAACCGGTGAACGACAGGTTCGAGGCCACGTCCTCCTGCAGCTCGGCCGGTGCCGAGGCGACGGCGGCGTCGAGGTCGACGTCGAAGCGGTAGCCGTCGCCCGCGTCCTCGATGTCCTGCGCGCCGCCCACGAGGTACAGGAAGGCGAGGTCGCCGGGGTTGCTGTAGCCCTGCGAGGCGCGCAGCTCGTCGCCGGGGATCGCCACCCACTCGGCGCCCTCGGGCAGGGCCTGGCGGACGTCGTCGCCCTCGCCACCCATCCACGACCGGTCGCCGTCGACGAGGATGCGCAGGGTGTCGGCCTCGCCGTTGGCCGACACGGTGAGGTCGGCGCGGTCGCCGTCGAAGGTCGCCTTCCCGCCGATGGAGACCGACTGCGCACCGAGCAGCTCGCCGCCGTCGAAGCCGAGGTCGAGCTCCACCGTGGCCGAGCCGGCGCGGCGCGTCGTCTCCACCGCCTCGAGCAGGTCGTCGGCCGTGACGTCGGACGCCGCTCCTTCGTCATCGGCTGCCGTGGTGGTGCTCTGCTCGGAGCCGTCCACCTCCTCTGCGGTGGTGGTCGTGGTGTCGGTGGTCGCGTCGTCGTCGCCGCCGCACGCGGCGAGCAGGGCGAGCGCGGCCAGGGCCGCGACGAAGGAGCGGATCTTCACGGGGGGCATCGAGGAAGCCTCTCAGGGTCACCCGGCAGGTCGCGAATCGCGGTGCCCCGCCGCCACCCGTGCACGAGGAGGGCACCGACGACGATGCCCCACGCCATGAGCACGACCTCGGTGGTGCCGCCGCGGTCGCGCAGGTCGGGGAGCACCGAGCGCGCCGCCGTGATCCACGGGTTGCGGGTGCGGTCGAAGTCGACGATGAGCCGGAGGTGCCCGACGGTCGCCTCGGTGGCGATCCACGCCCACGTGCCCGCACCGATCGCCCCGGTCACGACGAGCGCGGGCAGCGCCCGGCGATCGCCGGCCCGCGCCCACCCGTCGACCGCCCACGCGACGGCCAGCACGAGCAGCGGCACCACGACGACGACCTGCCGGCCCGGCCACCACCAGCCGTGCATGGTGAGGGCGACCCACGTGGCGGTGGCCCAGCCGGCGGCCAGGGGGACGAGCAGCACGGCGGCCACCGCGTCGCGCCGGCGAGCCACGGTCGCCACCGCCGGGATCGCCAGCACGAACGCCGGTGCCCAGACCAGCAGGCCGAAGTGGCGGTCGACCAGGAGGCCGAGCAGCCGGACGGTGCGGCCGGCGTGGTCGGGGTCGTCGCCCACCACGGTGAGCTCGCCGCCGACGAAGTGGTCGCCGGCCGCGTAGACCGTCCACCCGCCGTAGGTGCGCTGGTGGACGACGAGGTAGGCGACGCCCGCGGCGCCGAGCAGCCCGAGCGCCGGCCAGCGGTGGCGCCGATCGAGCGCGAGCCCGAGCAGCGCCAGCGCACCGGCGACGCCGGCGTACTTCACGCCCAGCCACGGCAGCGCCACCACGGCGAGCACCCAGGCCGCCGTCCGAGCCCGTCCCCTTCCGGCCCCACCATCCCCGCTGGCCGACCCCTCCCCTCTCGTTCTGGCACCACGATCTCCGGTGGCCGACCGGCGGAGGTGGTGCCAGAACGGCTCTGGCGGGCGGCAGCCGAGGAGGGCGGCGACGCCGACCGCCACGGCGAGGGCCGCCACCAGCTCGGGGTACAGCTGGCTGCCGTAGGCGCTGAGCGGCGCCGACAGCGCGAACGCCACAACCGACACCACGGCGGTGCGGGTTCGGACGCCCAGGCGGACGACGGCCGTCCACACCAACAGCGACGCGAGGGTTCCGGCCACGAGCGCCAGCACGGCGCGGGCGCCGGCGAGCTCGGCGTGCTGCCAGCCTCCCGCCACCGCGCCGGCGACGGCGACGCCGGGGGCGAGCAGCGCCGGGAGCAGCGGGTCGTGCGGGCTCAGCTCGGTGCCGTCGGGGCGGGGTTCGGTCTGGCGGGGCAGCTCGGCCCGGTGGAAGTCGCGCCAGCGCTCCGCGGCCAGCTCGTCGGCGATGTCGAGGTCGAGGTCCTCGGCGAGGCTGATCGCGCTCAGCAGGTACTGGGGCTCGTCGGCCGTGACCCGGCCGCCGTAGGTGGCGCGCACGCCGGCGCCGAGCAGGGCCCACGCCGCGACGCCGAGGAAGACCGCCGCGAGGACTCGGCGGGACGGCGACCTCGACCCCTCCGGCGTCGGGGGCCGACGCTCCTCGGGTCGGGAACGGAGCCGCAGCACCCGGTCAGTCGAGCAGCTCGGCCCGGCGCACGACGAGGAGCCAGGTGAGCAGGCCCGACACCGCGAGCAGCACCAGCGCGGTGAGGCCGGCCTCGGCGAGGGCGTTGGCCTCGGTGGCCGACCAGATGCGGGTGGCCAGCGTCTCGAAGCCGATGGGGGCGAGCAGCAGCGTGGCCGGCAGCTCCTTCATCGTCGACAGGAGCACGAGGCCGCCGCCCGCCGCCAGTCCGGGCGCCATGAGCGGGATGTCGATGCGGAACAGGCGCCGCCAGCGGTCGGCCCCCAGCATGCGGGCGGCGTCGTCGAGGCGCGCCGGCACCGAGCTCACCGCCACCGCGGCTGCCCGCACCGACTGGGCGCCGAAGTGCACGACGTAGGCCACGACCAGCAGCACGAAGGTCTGGTAGAGCCGGTCGAGCAGCGGGCTGTTCAAGGACAGGAACACCATCGACAGGGCGATGACGATGCCCGGCAGGGCGAAGCCGCCGACCACGAGCGTCAGCGCCGGGCCGGCGATCCGGCTGCGGTAGCGGGTGCTGAGGAACGCGAGGGGCAGGACCACCGCCACCGCCACCAGGGCGGTGACGAGGGCGATGCCCGCCGTGTTCAGCACCGGCGTCCACAGGTCGGCGTCCTGCACGTCGAGCGAGCCCGAGGACAGGCCCCGCCGGGTCCAGTGGGCGAGCGACAGCACCGGTGCGGCGATGGCGTTGAGCAGGAAGAAGACCACCAGGGCGAAGGCCGGCCAGCGCCAGCGGCCGAGCGGCACGGTCAGGGAGCGCTTCGTGCGCAGCGAGGGCGCGGTGGCGGCGTTCCGGGCGGCGCGCCGCTCGGCGATCGTCACCAGCAGCGCCACGACGGCGAGCACCAGGCCGAGCGCCATCGCGAGGTCGCGTCGCAGCACCCGGTTGGCGTAGATCACCCGCGTGAGCGCCGGGTACCCGAGCAGGTCGACCGCGCCGAAGTCGGACACGGCGTAGAGGAACACGAGCAGGGTGCCGGCCGCGATGGCCGTGCGGGCCTGGGGCAGGACCACCTGCACGAAGACGGCGAGCGGGCGCCGTCCCAGCAGCCTGGCCGACTCCTCGAGCGACGGGCTCAGGGCGCGGAGGCGGGCGGCCACCGGCAGCTGCACGTAGGGGTAGGTGAACAGCGTGAGCACCAGCCAGGAGCCGAACAGGCCGTCGACCTGCGGGAGGCGGTCGATGCCCAGCGGGAGCGACTCGAGCAGGCCGCCCGGCGCCACCGACGCCCGCAGCGCCAGCGCGCCGACGAAGGACGGGAACACCAGCGGCAGCGGCACGAGCACGGCGAAGACCCGCCGGAACGGCAGGTCGGAGCGGGCGACGAGCCACGCCAGCGCGGTGCCCACGACCGCGGCGGAGGCGGCGACGAGGGTCGCGAGGACGATGGTGCGGAACAGGGCGTCCTGCACCACCTCGTCGCCGACGACCGACGACACCCGCACGTCGCCGACCGCCACCCGGGACACCAGGTAGGCGAGCGGCGTGGCGAACCCGAGCGCGACGAGCGCCGACGCGGCCGACAGTGTCAGCGGAGCGCGGCGGGCCCGGGCCATGGGGTCAGCGGTCCAGGCCGCTGTCCTGGATCAGCTCCGCCGTGCGAGCGAGCCCGCCGCCGAGGCCGTCGAGGTCGATCGTGGTCGTGTTGATGCTGTCGAGCGGCGGCACGGTGTCGGCCGGGTCGACGCCTCGGGCCAGCGGGTACTCGAAGGTCTCCTCGGCGAAGTACCGCTGGGCCTGCTCGGACAGCAGGAACTCGAGCAGGCGCTGGGCGTCCTCGGACTGGTCGCTGCCCTCGATGATCGAGGTGCCGGTGACGATGAGCAGCGAGCCCACGTCCCCCTCGGCGAAGAAGTGGTTGGCCGCCGGCAGGTCGGGGTCCTCGGCCAGCGCCCGCTCCAGGTAGTAGTGGTTCACGAGGCCCATCGGCACCTCGCCCCGCGCCACCGCCTCGACGATGGCGGTGTTGTTGGAGTACGTGGGGGCGTCGTTGGCAGCCATGCCGTCGAGCCACTCGGTGGCGACCTCGTCGCCCAGCTCGAGGCGCATCGCGGTGACGAAGTCCTGGAACGAGCCGTTGTTCGGCGCCACCGCCACGCGCCCGGCGAAGCGCTCGTCGGTGAGCTCGAGCACGGTGTCGGGCAGCTCGGACCCCTCGACCTCGTCGGTGTTGTACACGAGGACCCGCACCCGGCCGGACAGCCCGATCCACTGGCCGTCGCCCGCCCGGAACTGCTCGTCGACGAGGTCGAGCAGCGCGGGGTCGAGCTCGGACAGCATCCCCTGCTCGTCGAGGAAGCCGACGGCTCCCGGCGACTGGGAGATGAACACGTCGGCCTCGGTGCGGTCACCCTCCTCGTCGATGAGCAGGGCGAGGTCGGCGGAGTCGCCGTAGCGGACGTCGATGGCGATGCCGGTCTCCTCGCTGAAGTCCTCGAGCAGCGGGGAGATCAGGTCGCTCGTGCGGCCGCTGTAGATGGTGAGGCGGTCGCCGTCGGTGGAGCACGCCGGCGCAGCCACCGCCACGAGCAGCAGGGCGGCGAGGAGGGCCGTCGCCCGGCGCGGGAGGCGCGGGAGGCGTCGTGAGCTGGCACGCATGCGGCGGATGCTAGGAGGCTGACTGTCGGATGTAAAGTTCGCCTAATGCTGGTGTCGAACCCGTTCGACGAGGACGTCTGGGCCCCGACCATCCCCGGCACGGCGCCGCCGGTCGTGCTGTTCCTGCCCGCCCGCGACGAGGCCGCCACGGTCGCCGCCGTGCTCGCCCGCACGCCGGCCACGGTGACCGCCGCCGGTCGCACGCACCCGGTGCACACGCTCGTGGTCGACGACGGCTCGAGCGACGGCACCGGCGACGTGGCGCGGGCCGCCGGCGCCACCGTCGTGCGCACGCCGGGCATCGGCCTCGGCGGCGCGGTGCGCGTCGGGCTCGCCTGGGCCGCGGCCTGCGGGGCGGCGGCCGTGGCCTTCTGCGACGCCGACCTCGAGTACGACCCCGCCGAGCTCCCCCGGCTGGTCGAGCCCGTGCTCGAGGGTCGGGCCGACTACGTCGTCGGCTCCCGGTTCCTCGGCGGACGCCGCCGGATGCGCCCCCACCGCCTGCTCGGCAACCGGGTGCTCACCGCGCTCACCGCCGCCGCCACCGTCGGATGCCGCGCCGTGCCGCTCACCGACGGGCAGTCCGGCTACCGCGCCCTGTCGGGTGCCGCGGCGGCCGACGCCGACATCGCCCACGACTACAACTACGCGCAGATCCTCACCCTCGACCTGCTCCGCCGCGGCCACCGCTACCTCGAGGTGCCCATCGACTACGCCCACCGCGAGGTCGGCCGCTCCTTCGTGCACCTGCCCACCTACCTGCGGCAGGTGCTGCCGGCGATGTGGCGGGTGCGCCGGGGTCCGGTTGCCTGAACCGGGACGCGTGGCACGCCCCGGGATGCGTGTGGCGCGTCCCGGAACCGCCGGCGCCTTGCTCAGAGGTTGGTGACGATCAGGCCGACGCCGAAGGCGGCGAAGAGCACCGACGACCCGATGCGGATGGCCCGCTCGGGGAGGCGGGCTCCGGTGGCCCGCCCGACGAGTACGCCCACGAAGCCGCTGAGGATGATGCCGATCGTGGCGCCGATCCAGACGAGCACGGGGTTCCCCTGGGCGGCCAACGTGGCGGTGGCGAGCATCGTCTTGTCGCCCAGCTCGGCCACGAACATGGCCACGGCCACCGACAGCACGACGCGGCGCCCGGTCGACGCCACCTCCCCCTCCTCGTCCTCCTCCTCGGCGCCGAGCAGGTTCCACACCGCGAAGCCGAGGAAGAGGATGCCGCCCCCGATGCCGATGGCCCGGGTGGGCAGGGCGGCGCCGAGGAGGCCCCCCACCACCACCGACAGCAGGTTGGTGACGGCGTAGGCGAGCGCCACGCCCACCAGCACGGGACCGAGCTTGTGGCGGGCGCCCATGCCGAGCGCGACGAGCTGGGTCTTGTCGCCCAGCTCCGCGAGGAAGACGAGGCCGAGCGCCGACAGCAGGGATCCCACGGCCGAGAACGTACGAGGGATCAGTCCTCGACGACGAAGTCGCGGAAGCCCTCCCGGGCCTCGACCCAGGCCCGGGGGTCGAAGGTGCCGTCGGCCCCGACGCAGCGGGCGGCGGCGATGCCCATCTCGAGGACGTGGTGGGTGTTGTCGGGGGTGGAGAGCCCCTGCCGGCCGAGCACGGTGACCCGCCGCGAGCCGGCGAGCGCCCGTTCGGCCCGGGCGAGCGCGGCGAGCGACGCCGGTGTCATCACCGGGTACACCGACGGCAGGCGCTCGACGTGCACGGCGACGTGGCGGGGGTCGGGCAGGCCGCAGCGCACCAGGTCGTCGGCCACCCGGGCGGCGAGGGCGTCGTCGGGGGCGACCCAGGTGGCATCGCCCTCCCAGCACGGGATCTCGGCGCAGAGCACCGTGCGATCGGTCGGGTCGTCGGGGTTGTCGCGGTAGTTCGTGGGCTCCGACACCCGGGTGGGCAGCAGCTGCCGGTCGGGGAGGTAGTGGGCGTCGAAGGGCGTGTACGGGCGGCGGTCGAGCACCAGGTAGACGAGGACCATGGCCCGCACCGGCGGCGGCTCGGGATCGTCGAGCAGACCCAGCCACGAGGCGACGCGCCACGCGGGCAGCGTGGCGTGGACGTGGGAGGCGGTGACGACGCGGCCGTCGGACAGGCCGACGATGACGCGGTCGGCGTGCTCGATGACCCGGTTCACCCGACGGCCGGTCTCGACCGGGACCTGGGCGGCCAGCGCCTCGGCGATCGCGCCGAACCCGGTGCGCGGGTACAGGAAGGTGGGCTTCGAGCGCACGCCGCGCGCGAGCCGGCGGGCGACGGTGGACGGCGACGACGCCGAGATCCGCCGGCGGGCGAGCTCGCCGGCCAGCGCCGCCGGGTCGGTGCCCCACAGCTTCCAGGCGTACGGCTCGTGGAACTGCCGCCAGACCGCGGGGCCGAGCCCGGCCCGCACGACTTCGGCGTAGGTGTCGGCACTCGGTCGGCGGGCGGGCGCGACCGCGGCGTCGAGCGCGGCGCGGGCGGCCACCCGGGCGGGCAGGCCCCTGACGAGGCCGACCGGCGTCAGGGGGAACGGCAGCCAGCGCTGGCCGAGGCGGATGCGGCCCCGCCGAGGCCGGACCTGGAGGTCGACGAGCGCCTCGAGCCGCTCCAGCAGCCACGGCGGGGTGGACGGGTGCAGGCGGTGGCTGCCGAGGTCGACCCGGATGCCCGCCACCTCGCGCGATCCGGCCATGCCGCCGACGTGCGGCGAGGCCTCGAGCACCAGCACCTCGTGGCCGGTGCGGCGCAGCTCCCAGGCCGCGGCGAGCCCCGCCGGGCCGGCACCGATGACGACGTGCACGGGCGGGTGGCCTAGCCGGCGGCGAACGCCACGGCCGCCTGCCCGTTCGTGCGCACCGTGGCCGCGTCGCCGCGCTCGAACCGGGGCACCGACACCTCGCGCACCCGGACGCGGGTGCCGTCGTCGAGGGTGACGAGGTACACGGTGTCGTGCCCGTAGTACTCGACCAGCTCGACCGACACGGGTCGGCACCCGTCGCCCCGCTCGCCGGGCGGGCACAGGGCGAGGTCCTCGGGCCGGAGCAGCACCTCGCAGCTGCCCTCGACCTCGGTGCGCAGCGGGATCGT
>DASTYO010000013.1:0-19745 GCA_035764875.1 Acidimicrobiales bacterium
TTCCTGGTCCCGTGGGGTAGCCCCTCACGCACAACGTGAGGCAACTGCGACCGCCATCACGACGGCGCCCGTCGCAGACAGCAGAGAACGCGCGCCCGCGACACCGGACCGAGAGCGCTCCGACCCACCGGAGAACGGCGCATCTTCGAGACTCTGGACGGCAGGTTCGGCCGCCCCCGGGCCCGAGTCAAGACCTGCGCGTAGGCGTCGACTCGTCTTCAGTTCGGCGATGCACTCCGCTCAGTCTCCGACGCGGACCGGCCGGTCCAGCGCGAGGACGTCGGGACGTGCGTAGTGGCCGACTGGATCGAACATCCGCCGGCCGGCGGCGATCCGGTCCAGCTCGATCGTCGCGAAGAGCGTCCCCACCTCCCCGACAAGTGGGCCTGCGATGATCTCGCCACCTGGCGCCACGATCGTGGTGTTTCCCTTCGACATCCAGTCGTCCGCGCCGCCATAGAGGTCGTCGGCATCGGAGAGATCTCTCGGGACGTCGCTACCGCGCAGGCATGCGGTGACGCCGACGACGTAGATCTGGCCCTCCTTGGCGATGTGTCGAAGGGTCGGAACCCATTCGTCACTGTTGTCCCACGTCGGTGCCAGCAGCACGTCGATGCCCTGCTCGTACATGGCCACTCGGGCGAGCGGCATGTAGTTCTCCCAGCAGATCAACGAGCCCACTCGCACGCCGCCGATGTCGACGGTGGTGAGAAGATTCGATTGCCCGTTGCCCCACACCAGACGCTCGGCGCCGGTCGGAACCAGCTTGCGGTGACGACCAGCGATGCCGCCGTCATCGTCGATGTACACGACGGTGTTGTTGAGCGTGCCCGACGGCAACCGTTCCGTGATCCCGAGCGCAACCCAGACGCCGGCCGTTCGTGCTGCATCGCACACTTGGTCGAGGTCAGATCCGTCGATGTCGACGGCCTGGTCGACGAAGCGGGCGTACCAGTCGCCGTCGCTCATCGGCGGACGACGCCAGACCCAGTCCGGGTAGCCGGGCACGAACGACTCGGGAAACACGACGAGATGAGCACCATCGGCCGCCGCCTTCTCGATCTCTGCGACTACGACCACCAACGTGGCACTGCGGTCGAGGAACACAGGCGTGCACTGGGCAGCCGCAACCCTCAAAGTCCCCACGGACCGGGCGGCGTCACCGTCGTTGCTCATGTCAGTGCCGTCTCGTCCATGCGAGCACCTGACCGCGTTTCAGCATCAATGGCAAGCGTCGACTGAGTGCTGGCCACGGGAACCCGAAGAGAGAGCTCCTACGGGCGTCGGGATCGGGCGGCAACTCCGAGATCGGACCGTCCGGCGACCCGTCTCCGGGCACCAGAGATCGGCGGCTCCGAAAGCCGCAGGGCTCACCCGTGGTCTACGGACCGATCGGCGCGCGTTCGCGACGGCACTCGGCTGTCTTCGCGGACAGCTCGGCGATCGAGCGGCCGTCACGCAGCCGGCGTTCTGGGACTGCCCCGGAGCCTCGAAGGTGCCGCGCGTTCTGTGGCCGCCCGCTGAGGCCGCCACCCGGGCGCGTCGCCGGATCGGTCGCGCCGGTCGACGATTCGCTGCTACCGAATCTTCGTGCCGTCGATCCATGCCTCGACTGCTTCGACGTCTCGGACTGCTGGTCGACCCAGTGGGTCATCGCCGAGCCGAGCGAGGGCCGGAAAGAACCACTCGGCATTGAACTTGTCGAGCGATTCCTTTGAGTCCCACGCCTGGACGACCTGCCATCCGCCGTCGACCGGTCCCGCTGCGAAGAAGCGGCGTCCGGACGGTACGGGAGCCTGTCCGAGCTCCTGAGCGACAGCCTCGTACTGCTGCGCGGACACGTTTTCGAAGAACGCCAGGCGAATGAACGTCACCTTTGGAGGATGCCGCGACTCGGACTGCCGTCACCAGATCGACGGCCCGGGTTGTACCGCAAGGGCCCTCGGCTGTCCCAGAACACGCAGCAAGAACGGCGTGGACCAGTGTCACCGAGGTGCCGGTCGACGACGTCGGCGCCCCGGACCGACACGGCGATCGAGCAGCGAGGATGGCGGACGACGTTGCGGTGGCTTCCGGGTGGTCGCACCGGTCTGGAACCAGCTGGGGGACGACGCCGGTGCGCCGAAGTCATCTGTGAGGGACGCGCCTGCGGCTCACCGGCGCCAGAAGAGGTGGTGGGTGACGCCGCTGGGGCTCGGGATCCGCTCGTGGTGGAAGCGGTCGAGGAGCTCGTCCGGCGAGTCCCAGAGCTTGCCGCCCCGGCCGAGCTCGACGGCGACCTCGGCGACGTGCATGGTGTCGACGAGGTCGGCCTCGAGGAACGATCGCACGGTCGACACGCCACCCCCGAGGCGCACGTCCTTGCCCCCGGCGGCGGCCCTCGCCTGGCGCAGGGCCTCGGCCGGTTCGGCGTCGATGAAGTGGAAGGTCGTGTCCGACAGGGAGAAGCTGGGTCGGACGTGGTGGGTCAGCACGAACACCGGCGTGCGGAACGGCGGGGCGTCGCCCCACCAGCCCTGCCAGTCGAGATCCTCCCACGGCCCCTTCTGGGGGCCGAACTTGCCGCGGCCCATGATCTCGGCGCCGATGTTGTTGGTGAAGTCGCGGGTGAAGTAGTCGTCGAGGCCCCGCGTTCCGCCCGGGTCGGTGCGGTTGGGCCAGCTCGCGGTGGCACCGGCCCATGAGGCGAACGCTGCCGGGTCGGCGTGGCCGAAGGGCCGCTCGAAGCTCTGGCCCTCACCGGTGCCGTACCCGTCGGCCGAGAGCATGAAGTTCTGCACCCGCAGGAGCTGCTCGGTCGCCGGGCTCACGATGCGTCCACCGGAGCAGCGAGGCCGAGGTCGGCGTAGTGGGCCTGGGCGACGGCGAACCCGTCCCAGTCCCACGGCTCGGGTCGGCCGGCGAGGCAGGGTTCGAGCCGGGCGAGGGACGCCTGGAGCCCGACCAGGTAGCAGCCGTCGATCGCCTCCTGGACATCAGGGACGGCGTGGCTCAGCCGGAGGATGCAGCCGGTGTCGGCGGGCTCCAGCTCCCAGCGCATGGTCGACCCGGGCGCCGCGTGGGTGTGCTCGAGCAGCAGCGGCGGCTCGAGGCGCAGGATCGTGCAGGTCATCGTGAACGGCTCGCCGTCGGCCGTCCCGGCGAAGACCATCTCGCCGCCCTCGCGGAGGTCCACGGTGATGTCGGCGTCGAACGGGAGCCACCAGTCGGCGAGCCGCTCCGGGTCGGTGATGGCGTCCCACACGTCACGGACGTCGTAGGCGAGGTGCCGCTCGAAGCGGATGACGCCGCCGTCGGCGGTGCGCTCGAGCACGCCGTCGTAGCGGGTGGTGAGGTCTTCGGTCACGTGGATCGCTCCTTCGGCGGGATCGGACGGGCAGTGCGCTCGAGGTGGCGCTCGAGGGAGTCGAGGCGTC
Organism: Acidimicrobiales bacterium; assembly: GCA_035764875.1. GTDB lineage: Bacteria > Actinomycetota > Acidimicrobiia > Acidimicrobiales > Salinilacustritrichaceae > Salinilacustrithrix. Next base: position 3,417 of record DASTYO010000013.1, read on the forward strand.
CGGAGAGCTCGGCGCGGTACGGCTCGAGCCACTCGTCGAGCTCGCGGAGGGGCTCGGCGCGCAGGCGGTAGAGCCGTCGCTGCGCGTCGCGCCGGACCTCGACGAGGCCGGCGTCGCGCAGCACCTTGAGGTGCCGGGACACGCCGGGCTGGTGCATGCCGACGGCGTCGACCAGCTCGGACACCGAACGTTCACCGTCGCGCACGGCGTCGAGGATCCGACGGCGGGTCGGTTCGGCGATCACCTCGAGGACGGCGAGCTCCTTGGCCACAGGCGAAGCATACGCTGTTCCGTATATATGCGCAAGCGCATCAAACCGGGAGGAGCGGCCCGGGCGGTGGGGTTATCGTTCGCGGCGAGCACGTGTGGTCGATCTGATGAAGGCCGCGGAGCGAGGTGTCGCATGGCTGAGGATGCTCCGGTCAACGAATGGGAGTCGGTCGCCGAGGCGTGGGAGGCGAACCGCCAGCGGGTGTTCGACTTCTTCCGCGCCACGTCGGACTGGTTGGTCGAGGCCATCGATCCACGACCGGGGCAGGTCGTCCTGGAGGTGGCAGCCGGGCCCGGCGAGACCGGCTTCCTGGTCGCCGAAGCAGTCGGGCCGACGGGCCGCGTCATCTCCTCCGATCTGGCACCGACGATGGTGGCCGCGGCTCGTCGCGGCGCGGAGGCGCGTGGGCTGGCCAACGTCGACTGCCGGATGATGGACGCGCAGGCGCTCGACCTCGAGGACGACTCCGTCGACGCCGCCATCTCCCGTCTCGGGCTCATGCTCGTCCCCGATCCAGCGTCCGCGTTCCGGGAGCTCCGTCGCGTCGTCCGCCCGGGCGGCACGGTCGCGTACGCGGTGATCGGCGCGCCCGACCAGAACCACTGGATGGCCACGATGATCGGTGCGCTGATGCAGAACGGCCACCAGCCGGGGACCGGCAACCCCTTCGAGCTGGGTGGACCGTTCGGCCTGGCGGCTCCGGACGTCAACGCCGAGATGCTGCGCGCCGCAGGGTTCGACGACGTCCGGACCGAACAGATCTCCGGCGTCATGACGGTCGCCGACGCCGAGGACTACTGGGCGACCCAGTCCAGCCTGGCCGGTCCGGTCAAGGCGACGGTCGAGCGGCTGACCGATGACGAGCGAGCCGCCGTGCAGGCCACGCTCGCCGACATGATCGCCCCCTTCGAGACCCCGGACGGGTTCGCGCTGCCTTCCCAGCTGGTCGCGGTCCGGGCGTCCTAGCGAGCGACGAGGCGGTGTGCCCGGGTCACGGACCCGGGAAGGCGCTCGGGAACGACCGCGCGAGCTCTGCATCCCCGCCGAGGATGGGCTCGGCGGTGCACCGGCGGCCGAGGAGCAAGGCGAGCAGGTCGCGACTGCTGGCGGAGATCGTGGCCGCGGCGTCGTCCGTGTCGAGCGCGGGCCGCGAGGTCACGCCGGCGCGGGCCACCTCGACGAACCACCGGGGTCCGTCGTGCGCATCGAGGATCCAGGAACCCTGGATCGATGCGTCGAAGGGGCGATGGTTCGTTCGACGGGTGCTCAGCCACCGGAGTCGGGTGGGCAGCCCGATCCGCACGAGGGAGGAGCTCCAGTCGGGTGCACCGATGTCGAGGTCGGTCCCGTGGACGTCGAGCTCGGTGAGGCGCGCGAGCGAGAGCCGAGCGAGCGGGACCTCGCCGAGATCCGGGCTGCCGGGAGGCTCGACCACCGTGGTGCTCCAGTCCTCGTCGGCCAACGTCGCCCACAGGTCGTCGAGCCGCTCCGCGCCATCTGCCCAGTCGACGACGACACGTGCCGGCGATTCGCCAGGAGCCGGGCGCAACGTCCCGGGTCGCTGCGCAGCTCGCCCCTCGGAGTAGTACGAGGTCGGGCGCCCGGCCAGAGCGTCGCGGGTCATCCGCAGGAGCGCGTGGGTCCCGTACCGGAGGTGGCACACGATGGTGAGACGGGTCCATCCGGGGAGCTCGCTCGGCGCCTCGAGCGCCGCACGATCGAGGTTCCCGACCAGCCCCAGCAGCTGCCGGGACCGCTCGGCGCCTGCCGCCAGGAGCTCACGTGCGTGCTCGACGTCTTCCACGACCACATCGTCGCGAACCAGTCCCGGACGGCGGTCTCCGTTCACGCGTGGCGCATGCGCGATCGCACGAGGTGGTAGACGCCGATCGCCAGCGGGATGAGCGCGAAGAAGGGAAGGAGCTCGGCGTCGTGCGTGCCCTCCTCGTTGGTCTCCTCGACCAGCCACCACATGCTCAGCATCGCGACGAGCACCACCACGCTCCCGACGAGCCAGGCCATCGCTCGACGTCGCTCTCGATCAGCGGTCCAGGTCCTCATGGCAGCCCCTCCTCGAACGCGCCTCCTGAGCCGACTGTCCGCCCTGGCCGGCCGCCGCACCAGTGCAGATGGTCACATCGCCCTACATCTGGCCGTGGCGGACCGGACCGGCCGGTTCGTACGTGCCGAGGACGACCCCCAGGTCGGTGACGGTGACGTCCACGGCACGCATGGTCGTCGGCAGGATGCCGTGGTCGAACAGCCGACGGCCGGACCCGAGCACCACGGGGAACGTCATGAGCCGGAAGCGGTCGACGAGCTCGTGGCGCAGCAGCGTCTGGAGCAGCCTGCCGCTCCCCCACACCTGCAGCTCGTCGCCGGGCTCCTCCTTCAGCGCCTGCACGCCGGCGACGACGTCGCCGCTGAGGAGGCGTGCCGTGTCGGGGTGCTCGCCGCGCCAGGTGGCCTCGGCCTCACCGAGCGAGGTCGACACCACGTGCTTGGGCAACGAGTTGATCGCCGTGGCGATGGGGTCGTCGGGATCGGTCTGGTCGGGCCAGTAGCCGCGGAAGATGTCGAAGGTGCGGCGACCGAGGAGGAAGGCGCTGGCGTGACCGTTCAGCTCGGTCACGAACTCGCCGACGGCCGGGTCCGGGAACGGGGCCTGCCAGCCGCCGTGGGCGAACCCGTCGCTGGGGTCCTCCTCCGGTCCGCCCGGCGCCTGCATCACGCCATCGAGGGTCAGGAACGTCTGCACGGTGAGCTTCATGTCGGTGCAGACGGATCGGCACGCCCGAACTCAGCGCGGCACGAGCGATCGGCGCCGGCGGCCCTACGACCGACGGCCGATGAAGGCCAGCAACCTGGTCTGCACGTCGGCGTCGTCGGGCACGTCGACGCGTGGCCCGTAGTGCCCGCTCTGGCGCAGGGCCTCGTCCATCGGCAGCATGCCCTCGAGCAGTTCGGCGCACCGTCGTGCGTCGAGCGTCTCGTCCTGCCCGGTGGCGCGGGCGAGGTCCCAGCGGTGCAGGAACACGTCGGTGGTGTAGATCCGGTCGATCGCCTCGCCGAGGGACATGGTGCCGAGGTGCGGGAGGTCGTGCTCGCGCTCGGCGACGGCGGGGTCGTCGAGCAGCGCCTGCACGGCGTCGGCCTGGGCGCGCCACGCGCCCACCGGGTCGTCGTCCACCGACGGACCCTCCGGCAGCGTGATGCCGACCGCTCCCTCGAGGAACGCCGGGAACCACTCGAGCAGGTGGCGGACGACGTCGCGCGCCACCCACCCCTCCGGCGGGGCGGCGGCGTCCCACGCCGCCGGATCCGTGGCCGCCACCGTCGCCGTGAACTCGGCGGCGACGCGACGGTGCTCGTTCGCCGGTCCGCCCATCAGCGCTCCTCGAGCAGCGCGTCGAGCAGCGCGTCGAGCTTGGCGTAGCCCTGCTCGACGCCGGTCTCCATGCCGCTGGCGAGCCACTGGTCGCGGCCCTCGAAGCTGTCGACGAGCGACTGGGCGTGGAGCCGGGAGCGGCCGTCGCCGAGGTCCTCGAACCACAGCGTCTCGAGGGCGACGCCGTCGGGCTGGCCGTCGAAGGTGAAGGTCTGGACGATCCGATCGTCACCCACCTCGTGGAAGGACCCGTGGAAGCCGTACTCCTCGCCGTCACGGGATGCGACGTACCGCCATCGGCCGCCGGTGGTGGCATCCCAGTCGACGATCCTCGTGTCCATCCCGTCGGGGCCGACCCAGCGGGCGAACAGCTCGGGGTCGGTGTGGGCCCGCAGCAGCTGGGCCGGGGTGGCGTCGAAGTCACGGGTGATGCGGATGATCGGGACCGTGGGGTCGGCCTCGATGGTGACCTGGTGACGCTGGTCCATGGTGGTCATGACGCTGCTCCTCGCTCTCGTTGATCGGTGGACCGACCGTCGGCCTGCATCTCGGCGAGCACGGCGTCCAGGCGCTCGTAGCGCTCCTGGGCCCGGCGGCGGTACCGCTCGATCCAGCGGCTCATGAGGTCGAAGACCTCCGCCTCCAGGTGGCACGGCCGCCGCTGCGCGTCCTTGCGCTGGGTGACCAGGCCGGCCTCGGCGAGCACCTTGATGTGCTTGGACACCGCCTGCACGGACACGTCGTAGGGCTCGGCCAGCTCACCCACCGTGGCGTCGCCGACGGTGAGGCGGGCGACGATGTCCCGCCTCGTGGGGTCGGCGAGGGCGGCGAACACCCGGGTGAGCTGGTCATCGTCCACGGACACCTTCCTCAACTTGTCGGTTGAAGACGACCGTACGCCAGGGCGGGACCGTCGTCAACCGTCTGGTTGAAGATCGGGCCCCGGCCGTCGCCCGGCTACGGTTTCTGACATGGGTGTCACCTTCGCTGGGGCGACGACGTCGGCGTCCGTCGGCGGCACGCCGATCCCCGACGAGCCCGACCTCGCGCGGCTCCGGGTCGAGCGGTCGGCCCGGCTGCGCGACGCCATGCGGGGCGCGGGCGTCGACGTGCTGGTGGTGCTCGGCACGAGCGGCGTGCACTACGCCACCGGCGCCCGCATGCCGTCGGTCGATCCCGCTCGGGCCACGCTCCTGCGCCCTGTGGCGGTGGTGCTCGCCGACGACCCCCTCCCCCACCTGTTCACGCCGTACCCCGACGGCGCATGCGGCCGGCTCGCGGATGACCACGTGCATCCCCCGCTCTTCGTCGACCTCGAAGACATCCCCGCAGACGCCGTTCGCACCCTCACCGAATTGGTCGCGCCAGGCGCGAGCGTGGCCGCCGACGAGACCACGCCGGCGCTGGTCGCGGCGCTCGGCCACCGGCCGATCGGCAACGGCGCCGCCGTGCTCGGCGCCGCCCGGATCGCGAAGACCCCCGACGAGCTCGCGTGCCTGCGCCGCGCCCAGTGGATCAACGAGCAGGCGATGGCGCACGTGCAGCCGCTGGCCCGACCGGGCACCCGCCAGACCGAGCTCACCGGCGCGCTGCTCCGACGGGCGTTCGAGCTGGGCGCCACCGGCGTCGGCATCGACAGCATCTGGCAGGTGGTGCCGGAGTCGAAGGCCGCCGGCCCCTGGACGTTCCACGGCGACGTCGCCTACCCCACCCCCACCACCGACCGCCTGCTGCGGCACGGCGACGTGCTCTGGGTCGACAGCGGGATCCTCTACGAGGGCTACCCGTCCGACTTCGGCCGCACCTGGATCGTCGGCGCCGACCCGACCCCGAGGCAGCAGGCGCAGTTCGAGCGGTGGTGGGCGGTCATGCAGGCCACGCTCGACGCGGTCGCCCCCGGCGCCACCGGCGGCGACCTGTGCCGGGCTGCCCGAGCGGCCGACCCGATCTCGGCGAGCGAAGGCCGCAGGCCGTGGCTCGACCACTTCTACCTCGTCCACGGGTTGGGCGTGGACTCCGCCGAGATGCCGCTGCTCGGCACCGACCTGGGCGAGGCCTTCGACGACTCGGTGGTGCTCGAGCCCGGCATGGTGCTGGTCCTCGAGCCGGTGATCTGGGACGACGGCGCCGGCGGCCACCGGGCCGAGGACATCGTGGTGGTCACCGACGACGGCTGGGCACCCCTCTCCGACCACCCGTACGCACCGTTCCGCACGCCGGACGGTGGCGCGTGACCGGTCCCGGGCTCGCCGCGCTGCCCGAGGGTGGCCGCGTCGACTTCACCCGCCTGCGGACCGACCGCCGGCGTCGGCTGCTCGCCGCCATGGCCCACGCCGGCCTCGACGTGCTGGCGCTCGGCCGTCCGGCGAACATCGCCTTCGCCACCGGGGCGCGCCAGCTCTGGACGGCGGGGTCCCGGCCGTTCTCGCCGGCCTGCCTCGTCGTCGCCGCCGACGAGCGCATCCACCTCCTCGCCACGTGGGACGAGGGCGTGCCCGACGACATCCCGCGCGAGCAGCTGTTCGGCCTGTCCTGGAACCCGGGTATCGCCACCGCGCACGTCGCGGCGGTGCCGGGCCTGGCCGGCGCCCGGCGGGTCGGCGCCGACGGCACGAGCCCGAGCTGGCGGCGCCTCCTCGCGGAGGTCGCACCGGACGCCGAGGTCGTCGACGCCGGTCCGCTGCTCGCCGGCCTGCGGGCCGTGAAGTCCGCCGACGAGGTCGCGGCCATCGAGACCGCGTGCGCGCTGGCCGAGGGCGCACTCGAGGCGATGGCGGGCGCACTGGCACCTGGCGTCACCACCCGGCAGCTCCTCGCCGTCCACGCCGAGCGCCTCGGCCGGCTCGGGGCCCCGATCGTGCCGAACGAGTCGGTGGCGCAGGCCACGACGCACGGCCACCGGTCGGTCGTCGACGACGTGCCCCTGCAGCACGGCGACCTCGTCGCCCTCTCCCCCAGCGCCAGCTACGCCGGCCACGAGGGGACGCTCGCCCGCACCGTGCCCGTCGGCGGCGCCCTGACGCCGGCGCAGGCCGACCTGGGTGCAGCGTGCCGATCTGCGCTCGACGCCGCCGTCGGGGCGTGCCGGGCCGGCGCCACCGGCGCGGCCCTGCTCGAGGCCTGGGAGTCGGCGGGCGGCGGGCCGATGCCCGGGCCGCTCGTGGTCGGCGTCGGCCTGGGCGCCGAGCAGCCGATCGTCGGGATGGGCGTGGGCGCGGACGCCGAGCTCCGGCCCGGCATGGCGCTCGCGGTCCAGGGCTGGGTGGAGCGCGACGGCGTGGGCGGGTGGCTCGAGCGCGACGTCGTCGTCGTCACCGACGGTGTGCCTCGCACGCTGACCCGTTGGCCGTCCGGCGATCTGACACCTGCGTCAGGGTTAGGGTCCGGGCATGGCGCCAGCAGCTGACCGGCCGCTCCCGCCCGGAGCGTGCACCGCCGACTTCGACCACCACGACCCGGCGTTCCACGCCGACCGCCACCGGGGGTGGGCCGAGCTGCGCGAGCGCTGCCCGGTGGCGTGGAACCCCAACCACGGGGGCTTCTGGGCCGTCGCCGGCTACGACGAGGTGAACCAGGTGTCGCGCGACAGCGAGACGTTCTCCTCCCGCTTCGAGCCCGGTGCGGCCGACGGCATCGACTACGTCGGCATCTCCGGCATCCCGCGTGCCCGGGGCATCCCGCCGGCGGGCATCGCCGAGGTGGAGGGTCCCGACCACGCCGCGCTCCGACGGGCCATGAACCCCTTCCTGCTGCCCCGCGCCGTCGCCGAGCACGAGGCGCTGGTGCGCGACGCCGCCCGGTGGTTCCTCGACGAGCGCATCGAGGCCGGCGCGATCGACCTGGTCGACGACTACGCCAGTCCGGTGCCGGCGCTGCTCACCATGGCCATCATCGGGCTGCCGCTCGACGACTGGCGCGCCTACAGCGAGCTGTTCCACGCCACCGTGGCCCGCCACCCGAAGGACCCCCGGCACCAGGAGGCGATCGCGCGGGTCCCCGACATGCTGGCCCGGCTGCGAGCCGAGGCCGACCGGCGACGCCGCGAGCCCACCGACGACCTGCTCTCCTCGCTGGTGCAGGTGGAGCGCGACGGCCGGCCGCTCGACGACGAGGCGCTCACCGCCGTGCTGTGGAACCTGGTCGGCGGCGGCCTCGACACCACGGCATCGCTCACCGCCCTGTCCCTGCTGCACCTCGCCGAGCACCCCGAGCAGCGCCAGCGGCTCGTCGACGAACCCGACCTCCTGCCCGTGGCGACCGAGGAGCTGCTCCGCTTCTTCTCGGTGAACGAGTCGCTCAGCCGCACCGTGGCGTGCGACACCGTGCTCGGCGGCGTGCCGCTGGCGGCCGGCGACCGGGTGCTGCTGAGCTGGCTGTCGGCCAACCGGGACGCCGCCGTGTTCTCGGACCCCGACGAGGTGGTGCTCGACCGGGCGCCGAACCCGCACCTGGCGTTCGGCGTGGGTCCGCACCGGTGCATCGGGATGCACGTCGCCCGCTCGGCGTTCCAGATCCTGCTGCGCGAGGTGCTCGACCGCATCCCCGACTACGAGGTGGCCGGACCGGTGGAGCACTACGCCGGCAACCCGACCCTCAACGGCCTGGTGAGCCTGCGGGCCACGTTCACCCCCGGTCCGCGCCTCGGCCCGGCCACCCGCCCGTTCTGACCACCTCCTCCGAACCGGGACGCGGTGGACGTCGCGGAGGGCGTGCCACGCGTCCCAGAACGGGAGCGGAGGTTCAGCCGGGGGTGACCGGCCGGTGGTCGACGTGCAGGAGCTCGAGCAGCTGCCCGTCCGGGTCGCGGACCATCACCGCCAGGGCGACGTCGGTGTCGTCGAGCACGTCGCCCCCGTGCTGCACCACCAGCGCCTTCGCGGCTGCGAGGTCGTCGACGCCGAGCGACAGGTGCGTGAGACCGGCGTCGGTCATCGACCGGTCGACCGGGCCCGCTGGGTGGTGCTCGTACGCCAGCAGCTCGAGCACGAACGCGCCGGCGGTGAGGTAGACGGCTCGGAGCCCCACGGGCGCCGGAACCCGGAGCAGGCGACCCGCTGCCGCGTCAGGCACGTCGGTGGTGAGCGCCCGGCGGAACCCGAGCGCCTCGTAGAAGCGGATCGACCGCTCGAGGTCGGCGACGCGCAGGCCGACGTGGTTCACGACGGCCACCGGGCCGGCCCCCTTGCTCGACATCGGGTCGAACGTAGTGGACCGGCTCGGCGGGCGGTGTCAGGCGTCGACCAGTGGGCTGTCCAGCTCGGGGTCGATGACAGCGTCCCAGGCCGGCATCCCGACGGCGCTCATCCCAGGTCCCGGCCGGCGGCGTCGCCGAACACGGCGTCGACCAGCGGCTGCGCCAGCTCCGGGGCGGTGACCTCCATGACGAGGCCGTCACCGTCGAGGCTGATGACGAAGTCGAAGAACGGGCAGCACTCGTGCTCCGCAGCCGCCAGCGGGCCGATCTCCCGGAGCGAACCCGGGTCCTCGAACCGCAGCTGCACGCCGCCCGGCACCACCCTGCGCGCCTGCACGGCAGCGAGCGCGTCCTGCCACCGCCGGATCCGATCGCCCAGCTCCGTGGCGTCGAGCGAGCACGCGATCGGCGGAGCCGGCGTGGCCGGCGCAGGGGCGGGAGCGACCGCCACGTCCGCGCCCGTCGCACCGGTGCGCCGCCGGCGCGGCCACCAGCCGCCCCGCTCACCCGGGTGCTGCCGGCGGGAGCGCCTTCCGCTCGGGGGCCGCCGGACGGTGGCGTCCCGGCGGGCGTCCTCGAGGCGGGCCCGCACCAGCATCTCGGTCTGGATGGGGTGCAACATGTCTCCTCCTCCCCGGGGTCGAGAGGCATGCTGACCACCTGAACGCACGCGCGTCCACATTGTTTCCCGGATCGGCCGGTGACATCGGGCACCGACAGCCCGCTTGGCGATCCGCACGGTCGTAGAGATCGTTCGGCGACCGATCTGTGGCACGTCGGCGCCGGCCCTGCGCCGCTCACCACTCCTGGCGGGCCTCCTCGGCGAACCCCTGCAGCCCGTCGACCTCGAGCTCGAGGCCGTCGTCGGTGCGGAGGCTGCCCGACCACGTGCCGAACACCTGGTGCGTCTCGCTGCCCTTGTCCCGGCCGGGCAGCTGGCTGTGCTTGTCGTGGCGAGGGGTGAGCGTGACGTCGAGCTGGCCGCCCGGGTCGACGATGCGCCACGGGGACATCGGCTCGTCCCAGTCGTACTGCCAGTCGAGCTCGCGCCCGATCTTGCTCAGCCGCCCGTCGACGATGACGCCGTTCTCGGTGAAGCCGGACCCCTCGGTCCACTTGGCGCCGAACTGGAGCCCGACGACGTGGTCGCCGACCCGGCCCGCGCCGCCACCCCAGTTCCAGGTGATCTCCGAGGGCCAGCGACCCCGTCCCACATCGAGCACGCCCCACGCGTCGCCGGCCGCGCCACCGATCTCGAAGCGCTGGTCGCCCACCACGAGCTCCCCGACCGCCGGCCGGGCCTGGTGCTTGGAGGTGTAGTTGAACACCTCGTCGCTCCACGGGATGACGACGTTGAGCGACTCGTGGCCGGGCGGGAGGGCGACGTGCACGTCGAGGCGACCAGGTCGCCCATCCGGCTCGGTCCACGTGCCGGTCAGGCGCGTGCCGGCCTCGTCGTCGACGTACAACAGCTCGAACCCGTCGCGGTCGACGTGCAGCGGTGCGGTGCCCGGCACGTCGGGCAGGTCGAAGTCGTCGTTGCCGACGGTGACGACGCCGCCCCCACCCGTGGCGCCCGTGGCCAGGTCGGCCCACCAGACGTCGGCCAGCCCGAGGTGGTCGACGTCGGCGTACACCGAGGAGACGAGCACGTCGCCGGCGAGCACCGCCCAGTAGTCCCAGCGCTTGTTCACCCCGAAGCGGCCCTGCAGGTTCGCCCGGTGCAGGGGGCGCCGCGACCATCCCCGAGCCGCCGGGTTCAGGCGGTCGCCGTCGGGCGTGCACAGGTCGACCGGTTCGGTGATCTCGTTCTCGTGCGTGGTCACGGCGCCGATGATGGCAGCCTGCGCCTACGCCATGGTGAGGCCGCCACTGACCGACAGCGTCTGCCCGGTGATGAAGGCGGCCTCGTCGGATGCGAGGAACGTCACGGCCGGCGCGATGTCGGACGGTTCGCCGATGCGGCGCATGGGGATCGCCCGAGCGAGGCCCTCGTACAGGCGCTGGCTGTACTCGGCCACCTGCCCGAGCAGCGGCGTGTCGGTGGGGCCGGGCGACACGCAGTTCACCCGCACGCCGGATGCCGCGACCTCGCGGGCCAGCGCCTTCGAGAAGGCGATCACCCCGCCCTTCGAGCCCGCGTAGACGGCCTCGCCCGACGAGCCGACCCGCCCGGCGTCGGAGGCGATGTTCACCACGGCGCCCCGTCCCCGCTCCACCATCTGGGGCACCACCACGTGGCAGCACCGGACGGTGCCGAGGAGGTTGACCGCGACGATGCGCTCCCAGTCGCCCTCGTCGCTCTCGAGGAACGGGCCGATGACGTCGATGCCGGCGCCGTTCACCAGCACGTCGACCTCGCCCGCCGACCGGGCGGCCTCCTCGACGCTCGACCGATCGGTGATGTCCACGCCCGTGCCGAGGTCCCAGACGTGCACGCTGGCCCCCGCCGCCCGCAGGTGCTCGACGATGGCGGCGCCGATGCCGCCAGCGCCGCCGGTGACGATCGCGGTCCGGTCGGTGAGGTCCATGTGGACAGCCTGGCGCACCCGGTGGGCGGCGCGGGTCCGAGCGGCGCCGTCGCGGGAACAGGCACACTGGCCGCGTGGATCAGCTCGTGGCCGTGGGAGACGTCGACGTACCGAGCAGGCTGGCCGTCCGGGTCCGTCGGGTGGTGCGCCACCGGCCAGGGGACGCGATCGCCCCGCTGGTGGCCGACCTGCGCACCCACCTGCCCCGGCGGGTCCTCGTCGTGGGCGCCGGCGACGACGGGGCACAGACCGCCACGGAGCTCCACGACCACGGTCTGCCCACCGTGCTCTACACCGACGACGCCGTCACCGTGCCCGACGGCGTGCCGATCCGCTGGCTCACCGACCCCCTGGGCGACATGGACGTCGCCCACGACCTGCTCGAGCTGATCGGGCACACGCCGATGATGCGCCTCGACCGCACCGGCCGCGACCTCGACTGCCACCTGCTCGCCAAGCTGGAGCTGTTCAACCCCGGCTTCTCGAGCAAGGACCGCCCCGCCCTCGCCATGGTGCTGGCCGCCGAGCGGGAGGGCGTGCTGCAGCCCGGTGGCACCATCGTCGAGCCCACCAGCGGGAACACCGGGGTGGGCCTCGCCATCGTCGCGGCCCGACGCGGCTACCACTGCGTGTTCGTCTGCCCCGACAAGGTGGCACCCGACAAGATCGCCCAGCTGCGGGCCTACGGCGCCGAGGTCATCGTGTGCCCCACGAGCGTGGCGCCCGACCACCCCGACTCGTACTACTCGGTGTCCGACCGGCTGGTCCGCGAGCGCCCGAACGCCTGGAAGCCCGACCAGTACCACAACCCCCACAACCCACAGGCCCAGTACGACACCACGGGCCCGGAGATCTGGCAGCAGACCGCCGGTCGCATCACCCACTTCGTCTGCGGCGTCGGCACCGGCGGCACCATCACCGGCATCGGCCGCTACCTCAAGGAGCAGAACCCCGACATCCGGATCATCGGCGCCGACCCGGAGGGCTCCGTCTACTCGGGTGGCACCGGCCGCCCCTACCTGGTCGAGGGCATCGGCGAGGACTTCTGGCCGAGCACCTACGACCCGAGCATCCCCGACGAGATCGTCGCGATCAGCGACGCCGAGTCCTTCGCCACCGCCCGGCGGGTCACCCGGCAGGAGGGCCTGCTCATCGGGGGCTCCGGCGGCACCGCCGTGGCGGCCGCCCTGCGCATCGCCGCCGACCTGCCCCAGGACGCCGTCGTGGTCGTGCACATCCCCGACTCCGGCCGGGGCTACCTGTCCAAGCTGTACGACGACCGGTGGATGGCCGACCACGGCTTCCTCCGCGCGTCCGGGCCGCTCATCGAGTCGCTGCTCCAGGGGCGCGACCCCGACCTGCCGCTGCTGGTGCACACCCATCCGGACGAGACGGTACGCACGGCCATCGACATCATGCGCGAGTACGGCGTCAGCCAGCTGCCGGTGGTGAAGGCCGAGCCGCCCGTGGTGCTCGGCGAGGTGGTCGGCGGCGTCACCGAGGTCAGCCTCCTCGACCACGTGATGAAGGACCCGGCCGTCCTCGACCGGCCCGTCGAGGACGTCCTCGGTCCCCCGTTCCCCACGCTCGGCCTCGGCGAGCCCATCGACGTCGCGGTCCGGACGCTCGAGACCGCGTCCGCGGCGCTCGTGCTCGACGCCGGCCACCCGGTCGCCGTCATCAGCCGGGCCGACGTGCTGCGAGCCATGACCGACGGCGAGGAGACCCGATGAGCGCCGACTCCTTCGCCACCCGCTGCGTGCATGGCGCGGGCGAGCCCGACGCCACCACCGGAGCCGTCGTCCCACCGATCAGCCTGGCGTCGACCTTCGCGCAGGACGGGGTCGGGAAGGACCGGGGCTTCGAGTACAGCCGCTCGGGCAACCCCACCCGCGCCGCGCTCGAACGGCACGTCGCCGCCCTCGAGGGCGCGGCGCACGGCTTCGCCTTCGCCTCCGGTCTGGCCGCCGAGGACGCGCTGCTGCGGCTGCTCGCGCCCGGCGACCAGCTCCTGCTGTCCGACGACGCGTACGGCGGGACGCACCGGCTCGCGGTGCAGGTGCACGCGCCCGCCGGGCTGCAGGTGCGCACCATGCGCCTCTCCGACACCCACGGCGTGCGCGACGGCTGGCCCGACGGCACCCGCATGGTGTGGATCGAGTCGCCCACCAACCCGTGGCTGCGCGTCGTCGACATCGCCGCCGTCGCCGACCTCGCCCACGCGCGGGACGCGCTCGTCGTGGTCGACAACACCTTCGCCACGCCCGCCCTCCAGCAGCCGCTGGCGCTCGGGGCCGACGTCGTCGTGCACTCCTCGACGAAGTACCTCGGCGGCCACAGCGACGTGGTGGGCGGCTTCGTGGCCACGAACGACGCCGCCGTGGCCGAGCGCATCGGCTTCCTCCAGAACGCCGCGGGTGCCGTGCCCGGTCCGCTCGACTGCTACCTCGTGCACCGGGGCTGCCGCACGCTGCACCTGCGCATGGAGCGGCACTGCGAGAACGCGGCGGCGGTGGCGGCGATGCTCGAATCGCACCCCGCCGTGGCCGAGGTCCTGTGGCCCGGCCTCGCCTCGCACCCCGGCCACGAGGTGGCCGCGCGGCAGATGCAGGGGTTCGGCGGCATGGTGAGCCTGCGGCTGGCCGGCGGCCTCGACGCCGCCCTGCGCCTGTGCGAGTCCACCGAGCTGTTCACCCTCGCCGAGTCGCTGGGCGCGGTCGAGAGCCTCATCGAGCACCCCGGCCGCATGACCCACGCGTCGGTGGCCGACACCGACAGCGCCGTCCCCGACGACCTCGTGCGGCTCTCCGTGGGCGTCGAGGCGATCGACGACCTGCTCGCCGATCTCGACCAGGCCCTCGCCCGCTGACCACCGCCACTCGTTCTGACCCCATTTCGACCGGTCCGCCACCGGACATCGTGGGGCCAGAAGCGGAAGTGGACTCAGGGGGTGACGACGCCGTGCACGGGCGGGGGCTCGTCGGTCTCGCCGGCCATGGAGCGCACGAGGTCGGCGACGCCGTCGAGGTCGACGACCCGACGGGGCAGGTCGGCGAACGGGTGGCGACCGGACGCCACCAGCTCGAGCGCCTCGCGGTAGGCGGCGGTGTCGACGCCCAGCGCCCCGACCAGCCGGAGCTCCTTGTAGACGAGGTGGTCGGGGTGGAACCCGGGCGTCTCGTCGGTGCCGCGCGTGCCGGCCACCACCACTGTGCCGCCGGGTCGTGCGAGCGCCACTGCCTGCCCGAGGGCGGTGGGCGCCTTGGCCGTGACGTCGACCACCACGTCGGCCCCACCGACGCCGGTGGCCGCACGGAGCGCCGCCACCGGATCGGCCTCGGCCACGTCGACCACGAGGTCGGCCCCGAAGGCCTCGGCCATGCGCAGCCGTCCGGCGTCCCGGGGCCCGTGGCCGGTGACCATGACGAAGCCGGCGCCGGCGTCGCGCACGGCCGCCACGGCCGACAACCCGCGGATGCCCGGGCCGAGCACGGCCACGACGTCGCCGGCCTTCGTGCCCGGGACGGTGACGCCCCAGCGGATGCCGGCGCCGACCGGGTTGAACAGCGTGGCGGTCGCCGCGTCGAGCTCCTCGGGGACCGGCACGACGAGGCTGTCGGGCGCGAGGTACTGGTGGGTGGCGTAGCCGCCCCACAGGCCCGGCGCCCGATGGACCGGCACGAAGCCGTACATGTCGCCGATGCCGTGAGCTGCGCACCGGCGGACATCGCCGGCGCGGCAGGGCTCGCACGCGCGGCACGACTGGAACACCTCGACAGCCACCCGGTCGCCGACCGCCACACCCCACCGCTCGGCAGCGACGGCGCCGATGCGCTCAACGGTCCCGACCGACTCGTGGCCGGGCACGAAGGCGTACCCGGGGAACAGCTCGCCGCTGTACTGCTCGTGGTCGGTGCCGCAGAGCCCGCACGCCTCGACGCGGAGCAGCGCATCGTCGTCGCCGATCTCCGGCAGGGGCAGCTCGCGGGGCACGAGCCGGCGGGGCGCCTCCAGCACGACCGCGCGGGCCATCCCGGTCACAGCCAGCCGCTCCGGCGGAACAACCGGTAGAGGGTCCCGGAGATCGCCACCATGACCGCCAGCGACAGCGGGTAGCCGGCCACCCACTCCAGCTCGGGCATGTGCTCGAAGTTCATGCCGTAGATGCCGGCGATCATGGTGGGCACGGCGACGATGGCGACCCAGGCGGAGATGCGGCGCATGTCCTCGTTCTGGCGCAGGCTCACCTGGGTGGCGTTGGCGGCGAGGGCGGCGTTGAGCAGGTCGCGCAGGCCGGCGAGCTGGTCCTGCTGGCGGCGGAGGTGGTCGGTCACGTCCCGGAAGTACGAGGGCCAGTCGTCGGCGCCCGTCACCGTCGGGTCGGTGCGGAGGACGGCCATGCCGTCACCCAGCGGCTGCAGGGCCCGGTGCAGCTCGAGCAGCTCGCGCTGCAGGAAGTACATCCGCTCGACGAGCCGCGACCCCTGCCCGCGGGTGTGCTCGGAGAACACCTCGAGCTCGACCTCGTTGACGTCGTCGTCCAAGCCGCTCAGGCACAGCTGGTAGGCGTCGACCACCTCGTCGAGCACGCCGTGCAGGACGGCCACCGGACCGGATGCGAGCCGGTCGGGATCGGCCTCGAGGCGCCGCCGCACCGTCCCGAGCGGCACCGGCTCGCCCCGACGGAGCACGACGACGGCGTCGGGCCCCACGAACAGCTGGATCTCGCCGAACTCGACCTCCTCGGGCTCGTCCAGGTAGCGGCCGGTCTTCAGGACCACGAACAGCCAGGGCCCGTACCGCTCGACCTTGGGTCGCTGGCGGGCCTTGATGGCGTCCTCGACGGCCAGCGGGTGGAGGTCGAACACCTCGGCGACGTGGGCGATCTCGTCGGGACCCGGGTCGTGGAGGCCGGCCCAGACGAAGCCGCGTTGGTCCTCGTCGA
>DASTYO010000014.1:0-7213 GCA_035764875.1 Acidimicrobiales bacterium
TCGCCTCATGGTCCCACGCACCGGTGGCGCGCGGGAGGAGGTTGCCCGGTGGCCGCAGGGTGGTGCCAGCACCCCGAGGGGCGCGCTCAGGCCTCGCCGAGGAACAGCAGCACCGCGGCGACCCGTCGGTGCACCGCCGGCTCCTCCGAGAGGCCGAGCTTCGAGAAGATCGAGTTGATGTGCTTCTCGACCGCCCTGCCGGAGAGCACGAGCGCGTCGGCGATGGCGGCGTTGTTCTTGCCGGTGGCGATCTCGGACAGCACGTCCAGCTCCCGTGGCGTGAGGTGGCGCAGGGGTGAGTCGGCCGACGTGGCGCGGGCTGCGACCAAGGCGTCGACCACCTTCGGGTCGATCCAGGAACCGCCCGAGGCGACGGCCCGCACCGCCGCCACCAGCTCGTCGATGTCGGACACCCGCTCCTTGAGCAGGTAGGCGCGACCGGCGGACCCGTCTTCGAGGAGGTCGAGCGCGTAGGGCGGCTCCACGTACTGGCTGAGGACGACCACGCCGACCTCGGGTCGCTCCGTGCGGAGCCGTGCTGCGATGCGGACCCCTTCGTCGGTGCCCGTGGGCGGCATGCGGATGTCCGTGACGAGCACGTCGGGGCGGTGCTGCTCGACGGCGGCCAGGGTCTCGTCGTGGTCGGCGCAGGTGGCGACGAGCTCCAGGTCGGCTTCGGTCGCCATGAGCGCCGCGACGCCTTCGCGCACGAGGTAGTGATCGTCCGCCAGCACGATCCGGATGGGCACCGGCCGAGCGTAGCGAGGCCCTCAGCGCGAACCGGTCGCAACGGCCGGAACCACCGCGTCCGAGGTCCCCGCACCCGCTGCGGCCGATCGCCCCTTGACCAGCGGGTCAAGCCGTTGGGTACGCTCGTTGCCAGTCCACACGGGGACCACAGGGGGATGCAGTGACCACCACCGAACCGCGCGCCGACCGAGACCGGGACCTCGATCCCGAGGCCCTCCGCGAGCGCTACCGCGCCGAGCGCGACAAGCGGCTGCGGCCCGACGGCAACGAGCAGTACGTCGAGATGGTCGGCCAGTTCGCCAAGTACCTCGAGGACCCCTACGTCGCTCCGGTCGAGCGCGAGCCGCTGTTCGACGACGTCACCGTCGCGATCATCGGCGGGGGCTTCGCCGGCCTCGTCACCGGTGCCCGGCTCAAGGAGTCGGGCATCGACGACGTGCGCATCATCGAGAAGGGCGGCGACTTCGGCGGCACCTGGTACTGGAACCGCTACCCGGGCGCCCAGTGCGACGTCGAGTCGTACATCTACCTGCCGCTGCTCGAGGAGACGGGCTACATCCCGCAGGAGAAGTACACCCGGGCGCCCGAGATCCTCGAGCACTGCCACCGCATCGCCCGCCACTACGGCCTCTACGACGACGCGTGCCTGTCCACCGAGGTGAAGGGCATCGACTGGGACGCCGACCGGGCCCGCTGGGTGATCCGCACCAACCGGGGCGACGCCATGACCGCCCGCTTCCTGGTCATGGGCAACGGCCCGCTCCACCGGCCCAAGCTCCCCGGCATCCCGGGCGTCGACAGCTTCCAGGGCCACAGCTTCCACACCAGCCGCTGGGACTACGACTACACCGGCGGCGACTCGAACGGCGGGCTGTCGAAGCTCGCCGACAAGCGGGTCGGCATCATCGGCACCGGCGCCACCGCCGTGCAGTGCGTGCCCCACCTCGCCGAGTCGGCGCAGGAGCTGTACGTGTTCCAGCGCACGCCGAGCTCCATCGACGTGCGCAACAACCGGCCGACCGACCCCGAGTGGGCTGCGTCGCTCGAGCCGGGCTGGCAGCGCAAGCGCATCGAGAACTTCACCATCCTCACCTCGGGCGGCCTGGCCGACGAGGACCTGGTCGCCGACGGCTGGACCGACATCATCGGCAAGCTGCTCGTGCGGTTCCGGAGCAGCGACAACCCCGACCTGTCTCCGGGCGGCATCGCCTCGACGATGGAGCTGGCCGACTTCGACAAGATGAACGAGATCCGGGCTCGCGTCGACGAGCTCGTGCAGGACCGCAACACCGCCGAGGCCCTGAAGCCCTGGTACCGGCAGTTCTGCAAGCGGCCGTGCTTCCACGACGAGTACCTGCAGTCGTTCAACCGGCCGAACGTGCACCTCGTCGACACCGGTGGCCAGGGCGTCGATCGCATCACCGAGCGCGGCGTGGTGGTCGATGGCGTCGAGTACGAGCTCGACTGCCTCATCTACGCCACCGGCTTCGAGGTCGGCACCGCGTACACCCGCCGCGCCGGCTACGACGTCACCGGCGCCAAGGGCGAGACGCTCAGCGACCACTGGGCCGACGGCATGCGGTCGCTGCACGGCATGCACGTGCACGGCTTCCCCAACATGTTCCTGCTCGGCCACGCCCAGGGCGCCTTCACGGCCAACTACCCGCACCTCCTCGAAGAGGCGAGCGACCAGCTCGTGCACATCCTGCGCCACGCCATCGAGCACGACGTGCGCGAGGTCGAGGCCACCGAGGAGGCGGTCGAGGACTGGCTGCGCACCCTCGACGAGAAGGCGCGCGACGTGCGGGCGTTCCAGGAGTCGTGCACGCCCGGCTACTACAACAACGAGGGCATGCCGCTGAAGGGCGCCGGGCTCATCGGCGCCAGCTACGGCGACGGGCCGATGGCCTTCTTCTCCCTCATGCAACAGTGGCGTGACGCCGGTGACCTCGCCGGCCTCGAACTGAGGAGCTGACCATGGCGATCACGACCCCCACCCACGTGACGGAGCGCCACCGCACCGACCTGCCGAACCCGATCCTGCCCGAGTTCTGGGTGCGTCCGGCCGAGGACATCGACGCCGACCTCGCCGTGCTGCGGGCCGAGGGGCCGGTGTTCCTCCCGGAGCCCGAGATCCCCGAGGGCATCCCGCTGCCCCAGGGACCGGGCGCCTGGGTGGTCACGAACCACGCCGACATCCTGCAGATGTCCCGCCACCCGGAGACCTTCTCCTCGGCCCAGGGCATCGTGGTCATGGACCAGCCCATGCAGATCGTCGAGTACTTCTCCTCGATGATCGCCATGGACGACCCCCGCCACGCACGGCTGCGCCGCATCGTGTCCGCCGGGTTCACGCCCCGCATGCTCAAGCGGCTCGAGGACTCGGTGCAGGGCCTGGCCGCGCAGATCGTCGACGAGATCATCGACCGGGGCGAGTGCGACTTCGTGGTCGACGTGGCCGCCCGGCTGCCGCTGAAGATCGTGTGCGACCTGATGGGCGTGCCCGACAGCCAGCTGCAGTTCGTGTTCGACCGCACCAACGTCATCCTCGGCGCGGGCGACCCCGAGTACACGCCCGAGGGCACCGACATCCTCACCGCGCTGCTCACCGCCGGCCAGGAGCTGTCGGCGCTCATGGACGAGGTGGCGGAGGCGAAGCGGGGCGGCGACGGCACCGACCTCACCAGCATGCTGGTGAACGCCGAGCTGGAGGACGACCGCCTCACCCACGCCGACCTGGCGAGCTTCTTCATCCTCCTCGTGGTGGCCGGCAACGAGACCACGCGCAACGCGATCGCCTGGGGGCTGCACCTGCTCACCCAGCACCCCGACCAGCGGGCGATCTGGGCCGACGACTTCGAGGGCGTCGCCCCCACCGCGGTCGAGGAGATCGTCCGCATCGCCAGCCCGGTGACCTACATGCGGCGCACCGCCACCCACGACACCGAGGTGCACGGCGTGCCGATCCCCGCCGGCGACAAGCTGGCGATGTTCTACCTGGCGGCCAACCGCGACGAGACCGTGTTCGACGACCCGCACCGCTTCGACGTGCGCCGCTCACCGAACAACCACGTCGGCTTCGGTGGTCCCGGCCCGCACTTCTGCCTCGGCGCCCACCTCGCCCGCCGCGAGATCACGGTGATGTTCCGCGAGCTGTTCCACCGGGTGCCCGACATCGAGGCGGCCGGTCCGCCCGAGCTGCTGCTGTCGAGCTTCATCCACGGCGTGAAGCACCTGCCGGCGCGGTTCACGGCCGGCGGGGCCTGAGCCGTACCCTTCGCGCCCATGGCCGACATCAGCGTGTCCCGGGAGATCGCCGCGCCGCCCGAGGAGGTGTGGCGGCTCGTGTCCGACGTGACCCGCATGGGCGAGTGGTCGCCCGAGTGCACCGGCGGCACCTGGCTGAAGGGGGCCGCCGGCCCTGCCGTCGGTGCGCGCTTCAAGGGCACGAACGAGGCGGGTGGCAAGAAGTGGGCCACCACCTGCGAGGTCACCGAGAGCGTGCCCGGCGAGCGGTTCTCGTTCGCGGTCAGCGGGGGGCCGTTCAAGGTGGCGACGTGGTCGTACGCCTTCGAGCCCGCCGGCGCCGGCACGCGCGTCACCGAGTCGTGGACCGACCAGCGCCACCCGGTCATGGCCTGGATCTTCGGGAAGGTCACCGGCGTCACCGACCGGGCGAGCCACAACCGGGCCAACATGGAGCGCACGCTGGAGTCGCTGGACCGGGCTGCCACCGCCGCCTGACGTGCCCGAGCCCGGCGACGCCTGGTTCGACGACGCCCTCCGGCGGGCGCGCGCCGGGGAGCCGGCCGGGTTCGACGCCCTCGTGCGCCACCTCGACCCGAAGCTCGTCGGCTTCGCCCGCGCCCGTGGCGCCGACGATCCGGAGGGGCTGGCCGACGACGTGCTCGTGCAGATGTGCCGCAGCATCTCGACCTTCGAGGGGAACCTCGCCCAGCTGCGGGCGTGGGTGTTCACGATCGCCCGCAACCGCCTGATCGACGAGCGGCGACGGGCGGGCCGGCGGGTCGACGCGCTGCCGGTCGAGCCGGGATCCGTGCCGGAGACGCCCGTGGTGGATCCCGCCTCCGTCGGGGTGGAGGAGCGGGAGCGGGTCGAGCGCCTCCTCGCCTCGCTCACCGACGAGCAGCGGGAGGTCGTCGTCCTGCGGGTGATCGTCGGGCTCAGCGTCGAGGAGACCGCGCGGGTGGTGGGCCGCCGAGCCGGCGCGGTGCGGGCCTTGCAACACCGTGCGCTGCGCCAGCTGCGCGCCGAGCTCGTCGGGGAGGAGGAGTAACGCGATGGCGTCCGACGACGTTCCTCCAGACGAGATGTTCCGGTCCACCGCCGCGCCCGATCCCATCGACGCCGCCCTGCGGGGCGAGCCCGTCGACGATCCAGCGATCGCGACGCTGGTGACCGACCTCCGAGCCGCCTACCTCAGCGACGAGCCCCGGCCCCGCTCCGACGCCCTCGCTGCGTTCGCCGGTCCGCTCGACGGCACCGCCGTGCTCGACGGCGCGGCGACGGCGCCCGCGGTGATTACGGTCGCCCCGGCCGACGTCCGGCCGGCCCGCAGCCGGGTGCTCGTCGGGTTCGCCGCCTTCGCCGCCACGATCACCGGCAAGGTCGTGCTCGGTGGCGCGGTGGCGGCCGCGACGCTCGGCGGCCTCCACGCCGCCGACGTCGTCGACGTGCCGCTGCTGCCCGAGGTGCCCCGCTCGCCGGCCGCACCCACCACCGTCCCCGACGTCGCCGACCCCGTCGAGCTCCCGGCCACCGGGGAGCGCCCGGCCACGCCGGCCGAGCCGGCCCAGGTCGAGCCCCCGGCGTCGGACGCCTCCACCCGCACGCCGAGCGACGTCCCGGCTGCCGAGCCGCCGCCCGACGAGGTGCCGAGCGCCGACCCGCCCGCCAGCGACGGCACCCCGCCGGCGGACCCCGGCGCTCCGGAGGAGCCCGGGGCCGCTGCCGACCCGCGGCGCGCCGACCGGCCCGCCGACGTGCCCGCCGATCCACCGGTGGACGACGAGCCGCCCGCACCGGCGAATCCCGGTGGCGACGCCGGCGCCGACGTCCGCGCCGACCCCGATGCGGACGGCGCACCGGAAGATCTCGCAACGAACCCGTAACGCGACGTCCCCGGGCGACGTTCCTCCCCCCGAGGACGCCGTCGTGCGTCTCGACGAAACGGCGACCTGTCGGCGACGGCAGGGAGCAACGCCACGGATCTGCGCCGCCCGCAGACCGCCGGGCTACCGAACCAGACCACACACCCGCGAACACGAGGACGTGCACCCATGGACCTGACCACCCTGCTCTCCACCACGGCCGGCAAGGCCATCGTCGGCGCCGCGGTCGCGGCAGCCGGTCTCGGCGGGCTCACCGCCGCCGGCGCCGTCGAGCTGCCCGAGCTGCCGGGCCAGGCCGTCGAGGTCGGCGAGACCCCGCCGAACCCGGACGACGTCGTGGGTCAGACCCCGGCCGAGGCCGATCCGCAGGCCGACGGGGAGGCGGCCGAAGCCGACGAGGTCGAGGCCGAGGACGACGAGACCACGACCGAGACCGACGACCTCGAGGCCACCGAGGCCGAGAGCCAGGCCGGCGGCCTCGGCGTGGACGGTGAGGCGGTCTCCACCGACGCCCAGGACGGCGGCGTGGACGGCCAGGAGATCTCCGACGACGCCATCGCCGGCACCCCGGCCGAGGAGCACGTGCCCGAGGACCGCGGCCCGGAGGCGGCGCCCGAGGACGCCGGCACCCAGGCCGACGACCACCGTGCCGATGCCGAGCTGCCCGAGCAGGCCCAGCGCCCCGAGGACGCCGGCCGGCCCTGACGGTCCGTCCCTGACCGACCGCCACACCCCACCGACGCACGGGCAGGGACCGAGGCCCCGGGGAGCGCCATCCCCGGGGCCTCTGCGCGCCCGGCCCGTAGCCTGCGGGCACCATGCCCGACGGACCTGACGGACCCGACGACGACCGGACCCGCGCCCGCCTCGCCGCGGTGTTCGACCGGATCGTGCCGGACGACGGCTGGCCGGCGGCCTCCGAGGCGGGCCTCTTCGACCACCTCGACCGGCTGGCCGTCGACCCGCTGACCGCGCCGGCGCACCGGCGCATCCTCGAGCTCGTCGGCGACCTCGACGAGCAGGCGCGCGCCGATCACGGCGGTGGCGTGGACGAGGTGGCGGCTTCGACGCTCGACGACCTGCTCGCCGCCATGGAGTGGTCCGACCGGGACCTGCTCGTGCAGGCGGCCGCCCAGGCGTACTACGGCTCGGCGTTCGGCGTCGGGGCCCGGATGATCGGCTATCGGGCCCAGCCCGGGCGGGGGCCGGCGGCGCCCGTGGTCGAGCCCGTGCTCGCCACCACGCCGCTCGGGTGGGTGGCCAGCGACGGCTACGACGTCGTGGTGCTCGGCGCCGGCGCCGGCGGCGGTGTGGCCGCCTCCGTGCTCGCC
>DASTYO010000015.1:0-14967 GCA_035764875.1 Acidimicrobiales bacterium
GAGCGAGCCGATGCGGCGCTGCACCCGGTCGAAGTGGACCTGCGGATCCACGCCGAGCACCATGCATGCCCCTGCGGTGGGTCGGACCAGGTTCAGCAGGCAACAGATCGTGGTCGTCTTGCCGGCGCCGTTCGGTCCGAGGAACCCGAACACGCCCCCGGCCGGCACCTCGAAGTCGACGCCGTCGAGCGCCACGGTCCGCCGTCCCCGACCGGCTCGGTACTCCTTCCGGAGCCCACGGACCTCGATGACCGACATCGCACCCCCGATGCTCGACCACCAGGATGCCGCGCCTGCGACGGTGCTGTCTCGCGACGAAGCCCACCGGCGCGCCGCCGTGACCGGCACGTGGCCGGTTGGCCAGGTGCGACGGGGCGTGGTGGACTCCCCGGCCATGACGAAGCGGATCGAGACCTCCCGTGACATCGCGGCCTCGCCCGAGGCCGTGTACGCCGCCATCTCCGACGTCACCCGCATGGGCGAGTGGTCCGAGGAGTGCCATGCCTGCGAGTGGCACGACGGGTTCGACGGGCCGGCGGTGGGGGCGACGTTCGACGGCCACAACCGCAACGGCGAGCACGAGTGGACCACCCAGGGGAAGGTCACGGAGGCCGAACCCGGGCGCGCGTTCACGTTCGAGTGCTCGATGATGGACTTCCACTTCTCCACCTGGGGGTACCGCATCGAGCCGATCGAGGGCGGCTGCCGCGTCACCGAGTGGAGCGAGGACCTGCGCCCGGATTCCGTGCTCGAGTTCAGCGCGCAGATGTCCGGGGTCGACGACCGCACGGCGCGCAACCGCCACACGATGAGCCAGACGCTCGACCGCCTCGCCGCCGCGCTCGAGGGCTGACGAGCGGACGGGAGCGGCGGGCGTCGGAACCGCTCCTGGCCGGCGGCTCCGACGTACGCTGCGCCCTCCATGACGCGGCGGATCCGGGCGATGTGGGCGACGGCGTGGGCCGCGCCGTGGCGGCGTGCGCCGTTCCTGCTGCTCCGGCGGCCCGGGGTGCTCGCCACCGTGGCGGGTGCGAGCGCCGTCGTCGTCGCAGCCCTCGCGGCCGTGCCGCTGTTCCTGTCGTCGGCGGGCACCGCGTCGATCGACCTCCAGGTGGGGGAGCGCTGCCCCCGGGACACGGGCGTGGCGCTCGTGGATCCACGCGCCGCGGACGTGCGGGAGGCGCCGGCCGACCCGTTCGTCGCGGTGGCCGACCGGCTCGGGCGGACGAACCGGTGGACCCGGCTGCAGCTCGTGCCGCTCGCCTCGCCGGACGGCGCCGGCGGGGCTGTCGAGCAGGTGACCGTGCTGGCCCGCGATGGCGCCCTCGAGCACGTGGAGGTCGTCGAGGACGGCCGGGGCGCGGGCATCTGGGTCAGCGACCGCGCCGCCGACGAGACCGGCATCGGCGTCGGCGATCGAGCGCGGCTGGGTGGCGTGGACGTGCCGGTCGCCGGGGTGTACCGGGACCTGGCAGGGAACAGCGTCGACCGGTTCTGGTGCTCGAACGCCGACCTCCTGCTGATCCGGTCCCAGGGCGCCGACCTGGTCGCGCCCCCGCCGGTCGTGCTGGCCGACCGGGCCACGGTGGCGGCGATCATGGCCAGCCAGCGCATCCCCTTCGCACCGTCGGTCGCCGAGGCCCCGCTGCAGCCCGGGCTGACGATCGACGAGGCGGAGGCGCTGATCGGCGAGCTCGCCTGCCACGGCGAACGGCGCGCTGCCCTCCCGTGGTGCGGCGAGGGCCAGCCGCTGCTCGCCCGCCGGCAGGGCGGGTTGAGCCGTGAGGGCGTGCCGGCACGGAGCGACGAGCAGTTCGTCGAGCGCTACATGCGGTCGGCGTTGCCCTTCGTGCTCGACCGCTCGCGGGCGATCCAGACGGCGGTCGAGGGCGGCGTGTGGCCGGTCGCCACGTTCGCCACGCTCGCCGGGCTCGGCCTGGTGGCGGCCGCGGCCTCGCTGTGGTTCGACCGTCGACGGCGTGAGGTCGCCCTCCTCTCCGTCCGGGGTGTCTCGCCCCTGGGCCTCGGCGCCAAGGCGGCGCTCGAGGTGTCGCTGCCGCTGGTGGTCGGTGGGGCCGCGGGCATCGGCCTCGCGTACGCGGCCGTCCGGTGGCTCGGACCGGCTCCCCGGATCGAGCCGGCCGCGCTGCGCGAGGCCGCCGCGCTCGCCGCCGTCGGCCTCGTGGGGGCGGCGCTCGTCGTCGTGGCCGTCGTCGCGGCACGACTGCGGGGCGACGGCCACCAGGTGCCCCGCTGGCGCGCTGCGCAGGTGGTGCCGTGGGAGCTGGGGCTGGTCGGGCTCGCCGTGGTGTCGTACCGCCGGCTGGGGGAGTGGGGCGTCCCCATCGGCCGGGGCGCCGACGTGACCCACGTGGACCTGTGGGGCCTCCTGTTCCCCGTCCTGTTCCTGGTGGCCACCGTCGCCGTGACGAGTCGGGTCCTGCGGCTCGGGCTGCGGCCGGCGCGCGCGGCCAGCACGGGGTGGCCGGCCGCGCCCCACCTCGCCGTCCGCCGGCTCGCCCGCGCCCGCACCGCGGCCCTCGGGCTGGTGGCGGCCACGGCGGTGGCCACCGGCGTGCTGGCGTACTCGTCCACCATGGACCGCTCGCTGCAGGCGACGCTGGCCGCCAAGGCCCACACGTACGTGGGCAGCGACGTCGCCGTCGCCCTCGACGACGACGCAGCCACGCCGTCCGGCTTCGAGGGCCGGTCCACGGAGGTCCGCGTGGTCGGCGACACCTGGCTGGATCCCGACGGCGAGCGGGTCGGAGTCACCCTCCTGGCCATCGATCCCACCACGTTCGCCGACGCCACCCACTGGGACGAGACCTTCGCCGCCGACCCGCTCGACCGGATCCTCCGCCGGCTCGGTGCCGCGGGGGACGGGCCCACGCCCGCCGTCGCGATCGGCGTGGAGCTCCACGGGTCGACGCCGGTCGAGACCGGCAGCGGACGCGCGGTCGAGCTCACGGTCGCACCCGTCTCCGACCCCGAGGCGTTCCCCGGGATGAAGCGGGCCAAGCCCACGTTGGTGGTCGACGCCGCTGCGCTCGCCGGGCACGACGTGGTGGGCGACCGGCGCGAGCTCTGGGTCCGGGGCGAGCGCGCCGACGTGCTGGCGTCGCTGCAGCGGGCGGGCGTCGCGTTCCACGAGACGCGAGCGCTCGGCGATGTCGCCGACCGGTCATCGTTCGTCACCGTCTCGTGGACCTTCGGGTTCATGCGGTCGCTCGGCCTGGCCGCCGGAGCCCTCGCGCTCGGCGGCGTGGCCGTGCACCTCGACGCCCGGCGTCGCGAGCGCGTGCTCGCCTACGCCTTCCTCCGGCGCATGGGGCTCAGCGAGCAGCAGCACCGGCGCGCCCTGCTCGTCGAGCTGGCCGCCACCGTGCTGGTCGGCTGCGTGCTCGGGCTCGCCGCGGCGGTCGCCGGGGCGTGGCTCGCGCACGGGCGGATCGACCCGGTGCCCCACATCGCGCCCGCCCCGCTGCTGCGACCGGCGGTCGGCGTGCTGCTCGCGTGCCTCGTGGCGGCCGTGGTCGTGGTGGTGCTCGGTGCGTGGATCGCCCAGCGGCGGGCCGGCCGTGACGATCCGGTGGAGGTGCTCCGTGCCGGGGCGTGAGGACGTGCGGGCTGCCTTGGGCGACGGCTCGCTGGCCGCGCACTGCCGGGGCCTCGACGTGGTCTACCGGCTGCTGGCGGGCACCTCGCAGGCCCTGCACGGCGTGGATGCGGACTTCCCCCGGGGCCGGCTCACCGTGGTGGCCGGTCCGTCGGGCTCCGGGAAGTCGTCGCTGCTCCGCGTGCTCGCCGGGCTGCACCGGCCCCGAGCCGGCACGGTGGTGGTCGACGGCGTGGCGCTCACCCGGCTCTCCGCCGGCGCCCGACGCCGCCTGCGCCGGCAGCGGCTGGGCATCGTGCTCCAGAGCCCCGCCGACAACCTGGTCGAGTACCTCACCGCCCGGGAGCAGGTCGAGCTGGCCGCTCGCCTGCGCGGCGTCGCTCCGGCCCCCGCCGCCGAGCTGCTCGCCACCGTCGGGCTCGCCGAGCGGGCCGACAGCCGGCCCGACCACCTCTCCGGCGGGGAGCAGCAGCGGGTGGCCTTCGCCGCCGCAGCCGTCGGGTCGCCGTCGGTGCTGCTCGCCGACGAGCCCACGGCGCAGCTCGACTCCACCTCCAGCGAGGCGCTCATCGGGTCGATGCGGGGACTGGTGCGGGCCGGTGCGACGCTCGTCGTGTCGTCGCACGACCCGCTGGTCATCGACGGCGCCGACCACGTGGTGCACCTCCGCGACGGTCGGGTGGTGGCGCCGTGACCCCGCCCGTGCTCGAGGTGCGCGGCGTCGAGCGCTCCTTCGACGACCACACCGGCCCCCGCCGGGTCATCGCGGGCGTGGACCTCACGGTCGGTGCCGGCGAGATCGTGGCGCTCGTGGGCCCGTCCGGGTCCGGCAAGACCACCTTGCTCAGCATCGTGGCCGGCTTCGAGCGACCCGACGCGGGCACGGTCCGCGTCGCCGCCTCCGGACGTGTCGGTGCGCCGGGCTGGACGGAGGTGGCGATGGTGCCCCAGTCGCTGGGCCTGCTCGGCGAGCTGACCGTCGCCGAGAACGTGGCCCTGCCCCTCCGGCTGGGCGCACCCGACGCCGCCGACCCGGCCGAGCTGCTCGCCCGGCTCGGGCTCGGCCACCTCCGCGACCGCCACCCGCACGAGATCTCCCTCGGCGAGCAGCAGCGGACGGCGCTGGCCCGGGCCGCCGTCGTGCGCCCCCGGCTGCTGGTGGCCGACGAGCCGGTGTCGCACCAGAACCACGCTCGGGCGGCGGACGTCATGGCGGTCGTGGTGGACCTGGCGGCCGCCGGCTCGGCCTGCCTGCTGGCCACGCACGACGAAGTGGCGGTGTCGGCCGCCGACCGGGTCGTGGAGCTGCGGGACGGTGTCGTCCACGGCGAGCACCGCCCCCGCTGACGGTGCCGGCGAGGTCAGCGCTCGGCGAGCTGCGCGGCGTACCGCTCGATGATGTGGGCGGCCTCGCGCTTCATGATCTGCTCGGCGAGCGAGCCGCCGGACGTGCGCAGCCACTCGAGGACGTGGGCCTCGGTGAACCGCTCGGCGTAGCGCTCGTCGACGCGGCTCCCGAGATCGGTGAGGTCGATCGTGGTCGCCGAGCCCTCGGTCTCGGCGGTGGGCGTCGTGGTCATCAGCGTCCGTCCCTGTGCGTGGGTTCCCCAGTCGGCGCCGCCATACCCACCGGGCGCCCTTGCCAGAACCACGCGGCACCGGACTGGTCGTCCGTGCCCCGAGCGGCCCGCGCTGGTGGGGCATCCTGGTGAGGTGCACGCGCACCGCGGGACGCTCCGCAGCCGTGCCGGCCGGGTCGTGGCGAGCCTGGCCGTGCTGCTCGTCCTCGCCACGGGCCACGTGCTCGCTGCGTCGCCGGCGGCCGCGGAGACAGCGGCCGACGTGGTCTACGACGGGTCGCCGGATCGCATCGACGGCTCCGTCTATCGGCTGTACCGGGCCTTCTTCCTCCGGGAGCCCGATGCCGACGGGCTCGTGTACTGGCTCGGGCAGGCCCGCTACCACCGGTACCCCCTGACGTCGGTCGCGGAGGACTTCGCCCGCTCCGAGGAGTTCCGCCGGCGCTACGGGTCGGTGACCGACGGCGCCTTCGTCGACCTCGTGTACCGGAACGTGCTCGCGCGCGAACCGGATGCCTCCGGACGGGCGTACTGGCTCGACCAGCTCCGCAGGGGGATGCGGCGGGGCCACCTGATGCTGTACTTCTCCGACTCGGTGGAGTTCGGCCGCAAGGTCGGTGCCGGCCCGTTCGGGCGGCGCGACTTCCGGGGGCCCGCCCGTGAGGCGCCGTGGGCCCCGGCGGGGTCCTACCGGTTCCTCGATCCGGACGTGAACGGCCCCGGCAAGCCGGTGGGGTGGGCGCCCTGCCGGCCCGTGTACGTGGCGGCCAACCCGGCCGGCATCCCGAGGTCGGAGCACGACGAGTTCGTCGCGATGCTGCGCCACGCGCTCGACCGCGTCTCCACCGCCACCAGGCAGGACTGGGTGTACATCGGTCGCACCGCCTTCCGTGCGGCCGACGAGACCTCGGTGAACCCCATCGCGGGGCTGGTGTCGATCTCGTTCATGAGCGCACCCGATCCGACCGACGGCGCCTCGGCGTGGGCGAGCAACGTCCCGGGGCGCAACCCGCTCACCGGCACCGTCACCTACCTGAGCGGCGTGGTGAACCTGAACGCGGGCCGGCTGGTGGGGGACCTCGGCGGGGAGGTGACCCCGCTCGTGGCCACGACCCTGATGCACGAGCTGGGGCACGTGGCCGGGCTCGACCACGTCGACGACCGCACACAGCTCATGGCGCCGGTGTACGACATGCCCGACGAGCCCACGTACGAGGAGTACCGGGGCGGCGATCTCGCCGGACTCGCCCGGGTCGGATCCGTGACGACCGCCTGCTGACGATGCGCATAGGTCGTTCGACCTACGCGCGTCGCGCGATCCGTGCGACGAACCGCACGGGGGGTGCAGATCAGCGCGGATCGTGACAAAGGTCTGTCACGGCCCGTGCCGACTGTTCCGACTGTGCCGGAACCTCGACCTCGACGGCGCCGCGGCGGCGCTAGGGAGGAGGCATGAACCCCGCCGCGACCCTCCCGACGCCCCACGCCGCCCACGCCGCACCGACCGCCGTCGAGCCCCGATCTGCCGGTCGGTACCGGCTGCTCGCCGGCCTGCAGGTGGCGGACGTCGCCACCACGTGGACGATCCTCGCCAACTTCTCCACGAAGGCCGAGGGCAACCCGGTCGTCGCCACGATGATCCACCACACCGGTCTGCAGATCGCGATGGTGGCGCTGCTGGTCGTGAAGCTCGCCGTGGTCTACGTGCTGTACGAGAAGCAGACCGGCGTGAACCTGATGTCGGCCATCTACGGGTTGGTGGTGTTCAACAACCTGCTCGCGCTGCTCCTGCTGCTCACCTGATCGGCTCGGCGGCGGCGAGCCGGGCCGCGGCCCGCACTCGATCGGTCACCACGGACGCGGCCCGCTGCTGGAGGGCGCCGATGGCGGCGCCCGACTCGAAGCTGGCCGACCGCGCCCGGTACGCCTGTTCGCAGCGCACGAGGGTGCCGTCGGGCACGGCCTCGTAGGACGTGGTGTAGCGCAGCTCGGTGCGGGTGCCGAGCTGCAGCTCCACCGAGCGGTGCGGGGCGTCGAGCCACACCACCGACTCGAAGCTGCGCCGCCGGCCGAACCGAGCCGTGGACGTGGTGGTGCAGCGGTAGCCGTCGGGGAGCTCCTCGAGGATGTCGCGCGCCGCGAAGCGACGGGACAGCGCGGCGAGCAACCGGCGCTGGTGGTCGCCTTCCAGCAGCGCCCACGCAGCGTCCGGCGCCAGCGGCACGACGACCTCGTCGGCGGCGAGGAACAGGTGGTCGTCGTCGGCTCCGACGAGGTCGCGGGCGCTGGACACGGAGGCACCGTACGCGCCGGCGCAGCGGCGGCTCGACGTGCCGAGGGGCCCGACCCGTGGCGGCTACGGTCACCGTGCCTGGGGCGGTAGCTCAGTGGTCAGAGCGCGGCACTCATAATGCCTTGGTCGTGGGTTCGATCCCCACCCGCCCTACTCGACGAACACAAGGGGATCCCCATGGACGATCAGAAGCTCTCCGCTCGCGCCCGGTCGCTGGCATCGGCCCTCGAGCCCGTGGCCGGCCAGGTCTACTTCTCGCCGGAGTGCCACGCGAACTACGAGGCGCTCGGCTTCGGCCCGAGCCCCGGCGACTTCAACGGCGTGGCCGGCCCGGAGATGGAGTCGTACTTCTGCAGCCGGGGTTCGGTGATGGGCCAGGTGCCGGGGTCGGTCATCGCCGCCGCGTTCGGCGTGTTCAACCACGTCCTCGTGGAGAGGATCGTCGAGCGGGGCTGGCAGAAGACCGACGCCGCCACGATCTGCCAGGCGCGCGACGACGGCGCCGTCGCCCAGCTCCGCCGGGTGCTCGGCGACCGGCCCGACGGCGTCGACGAGGCCCGCACGCTGCTCGAGCGGGCCGAGGCCGACCTCGAGCCCTACGGCAAGCCGCTCTACGCCGGCATGGCCGCCCAGCCCCGCTTCGACGACCCGCTCGCCGACTGCTGGCGGCTCGCCGACCGGCTGCGCGAGTACCGGGGCGACGCCCACATCGCGGCCTGGACCTCGGCTGGCCTCGACGCCTGCCAGATCGGCCTGCTCAGCGAGCTCTACTGGGGGCTCCCGGCCCGCTCGTACTCCCGCACCCGCATGTGGAGCGACGAGCAGTACGACGCCGCCGAGGCCGCCCTCGAGGCGCGCGGCCTGCTCGAGGAGCACCGCCTCACGGGCGAGGGGCTCGCCTTCCGGGAGGAGCTCGAGGTGGTGACCGACCGCCAGTGCCGCCCCATCGTCGAAGCCCTGGGCGACGACGTCGACGCGCTCGTCGGCATCCTCGCCCGGTGGGGCGCCGCAGTCCGCGACGCCCGCGGGTACCCGGCGTCGGGCCCCCACGACCTCGCCGACGCCGCCACCCGCTGACCACCTGCCCGCTCCCCCCGGAGGACCCAGAGGGAAACTGGACGCGTTTCCTGCGCACGCGGTCGGGAGCCGGTGCGCAGCATCCGCGTCCAGTTCCGAGCCGGGTGGGCAGCATCCGCGTCCAGTTCCGAGCCGGGTGGGCGGCCACGTCGGCGTGGCCGGCCCGCGGTTCGCCTAGGAGGGTGTCGCCTGGCGGGCGTGCAGCCGGCGGGTGGCGTCGCGCGTGGCGAGGAACACCTCGGTGGCGTCGGCGATGAGCTCGTCGGCGCTCAGCTGGATGCGGTCGTCGAGCCAGGCCACGAGCAGCTCGGTGAACCCGCCCACCAGGACAGCGGCGCCGAGGCGGCCGATGCGGGGGTCGTGCGTGTCGCCGTCGCGGCGGGAGTGGTCCTGCTGCACGAGGTCGATCAGCCCGGTGCCGTTCTGGACGCGCCGGCGGTTGAGCGCCTCGTTGCCCAGCGCCTCGACGTAGAGGATGCGGCCGCGGCGACGGTCTTCGTCGACGAAGCGGACGGTGGCCTCCACCGAGGCGTACATGGCCTCGTCGTCGTCCCGCGCCGCGGCGACCGCGGCCGCGATGCGCCGCTGCAGCTGGCGGAAGACGTCGTCGTAGACGGCGACCACGAGCTCGTCGAGATCGGTGAAGCTCTCGTAGAAGTAGCGGGGGTTCAGGCGGGCGTGGGCGCACACGGCCCGCACCGTCGTTCCCGCCGACCCCTCGGTGGCGAGCAGCTCGTACGCCGCGTCCACGAGCAGCCGCCGTCGCTCGCGCTGGCGCTCCTCCGGGGAGAGGCCGTTCCACCGGGACGGCGTGCGGGTGGGTGCATCGGCTGCCACACGAAGATGCTACTGCTGGTCACACCCGTTGCCAGGCTCCGGAGCCTCAGATGGCCGGCTCGCGCGGGAAGCCGTCCACGGTGTGCAGCACCACCCGCGTCGAGGTCTCGCGCACCCCGAGGCGCTCCTTGAGGCGCTGGAGCAGGCGGTCGAGGTCGTCGATGGTGCGGGTGCGGACCCGGATCTGGTAGTCGAACCCGCCGGTGACGTGGAGGGCGTCGACGACGTCGGGGTTGTCCCGGAGGGCGTCGTCGATGCCGGCCCACGGCGCGCCCGGCGTGAGCTGCAGGTCGACCAGCGCGTCGATGGGCCGACCCACGGCGGCGCTGTCGAGCCGGATCGTGAACCGCTCGATGGCGCCCGACTCGCGCAGCCGGCGGAGCCGCTGGGACGCCGCCGAGAGGCTCAGGTGCACCGCGTCGGCGAGCTCGGTGACCGACAGGCGGCCGTCTTCCACGAGCAGTCTGACGATCCTGCGGTCGATCTCGTCCATGACCGCAGATGCTACGCCTGGGGACCGCCGTGGGCCGCAGATCGCGCAGCCATTGCACCGCCGTCGCCGTCATCCTGGCTGCGTGATCGTGCTCCTCGGATTCCTCACCGGACTGGCCCTCGTCGCGCCGGTCGGACCTGTCGCCCTCACCCTGTTCGGGCTGGGCACCGAGCAGGGCCGCCGCGCTGCGCTCGCCGGCGCCGGGGGCGTCGTGCTCGCCGACCTCGTCACCATGCCCATCGCCCTCGGCGGGGCGGGCGTGGTCGCCGGCCTCGACGCCGCGGTCGTCCGGGGTTTCGAGGTCGTGATGGGCGTCAGCCTCGTGCTCCTCGCCGCCTCGACGCTCCTCGCCGCCGACCGGGCCCGCGCCGTGGTCGCCGGCATCCGCCGCCCGACCCGCACGCTCGCCCTGATGACCGTGGTGAACCCGCTCTCGCTCGTGGCCTGGGCCGGCCTGGCGCTCGCCCTGCCCGAATCGCTGCGCCAGCCGACGTCGCTGGTGGCGTTCGGGCTCGGGGTCGTGCTCGCCTCGGCCATCTGGCACAGCGGGTTGGCCGTGGCCGCCGGCGCCCTCGCCCGCCGCATGGGCGACGGCCCCCGCACCGCGCTCACCCGGGCGAGCGGTGCGCTCCTCCTGGTGGTGGGCGGCCTCCTGGTCGCCTAGGAGCTCGCGTCGGCCTGCACCAGGTTCCCGAAGCGGTGCAGCGTCCGGGTCACCGACTGCTCGCGCAGGTAGCGGTGCAGCTCCACGCCCCCGTCGGCGGTGACCGGATCGGCGTCGACGTGGATCCAGTGCTCGGCCGCCACCCGCTTGACGACGTCGCCCGCGCCGCCGACCACGCGGACCCGCTCGACGCCCAGCTGCGGGAGCCGGATGGCGAACGCCTCGTCCGGCTCCTGGTCGGAGCGGGACTCCACGAGCGGCACCCCGCACGTCGCGGCGGCGTGGCGCACCCGGGCGACCTCGGCGTCGGTGGCGTCCGGCCCGATGCGCAGCGCCACGCGGGGCAGCGGCCGGTACCGCTGGACGTTCGACTCGCAGAACAGCGCGGTGGGGTCGTGCTCGGTGCCGTAGACCTCCGCCCACCAGCGGGCGTCGCTCGCCTCCCACACCGCCGGCTCGAGCGGCCCGGTGGGGTGCCAGGTGCCGAGCTGCACCACGTACCCGGGTCCGCCGGCCTTCGCGCCCGACCCGACGCTCGAGCGCTTCCACCCCCCGAACGGCTGGCGCTGGACGATGGCGCCGGTGATGCCGCGGTTGACGTAGGCGTTGCCCACCTCGACCTGGTCGACCCACCGCTCGATCTCCGCGGGGTCGAGCGAGTGCAGGCCGCCGGTGAGCCCGAACTCGCTGGCGTTCTGCATCCGGATGGCGTCGTCGAGGTCGTCGGCGTGCATGAGGCCGAGCACCGGGCCGAAGCACTCGGTGCGGTGGAACCAGCTGCCCGGCTGCACACCGAGCCGCACGCCGGGCGACCACAGCTCACCGGCATCGTCGAGGGGTCGGGGCTCGACCAGCCACTCCTCGCCGGACTGGAGCTCGGCGAACGCCTTCGCCAGCCGCGGGTTCGGCCGCCCGATCAGGGGGCCGACCGTGGTGGTGGGGTCGTGCGCGGGACCGACCGCCAGGCTCTCGACGGCATCGACGAGCTGGCGGCGGAACCGGGGGCTGTCGTACACGTCGCCGACGCAGATCGCCAGGCTCGCCGCCGAGCACTTCTGGCCGGCGTGGCCGAAGGCCGAGGACACGAGGTCGGCCACGGCCAGGTCGAGGTCGGCGTTCGGCGTGATGACGATGGCGTTCTTGCCCGAGGTCTCGGCGAAGAGCACCAGGTCGGGCTTCCACGACCGGAACAGCTGGGCGGTGTCGGTGCCGCCGGTGAGCACGACCGCGTCGACCGAGGTGAGCAGGTGCCGGCCCACCTCGTCCTCGGGCACGCGGAGCAGCTGCAGCAGGTCCTCGGGCACGCCCGCGGCGTGGGCGGCCTCGACGACGAGCTCGGTGCAGCGGGGCACCTCGGGGGCTGGCTTGGCCAGCACCGCGTTGCCGGCGGCGAGCGCCGCCACCATCCCGCCCGTGGGGATTGCCACCGGGAAGTTCCACGGCGGCACCACCGCCACCACGCCGAGCGGCTCGAACCGGGCGTGCTCGCGGGGCAGGCCGGTGGGGTCGGCGAGGTCGGCTCGGTCGGCGTAGTAGCGGCAGAAGTCGACGGCTTCGCAGATCTCGGGATCGGCCTGGGCCACGGTCTTGCGGCCCTCGTGCGCCATCGCCGTCAGCAGGTCGCCGCGGCGGCGGGCCAGCTCGTCACCCACCGCCCGCAGCACCGTCCGCCGCTCCTCGGCCGAGCGCGCCCACCAGGCCCGCTGGGCGACCTCGGCGCGCGCGATCGCTTCGTCGACGACCTCGGTGTCGGTGGTCATCGGGGTGCGCACGGGCTCAGGTCGGCGGGAGAGGCAGTCGAGCGCCCACTGCCGGGTGCCGGCGACGGCCGGGTCCGACTCGGGCTCGTTCGCGAACGGCGCCAGCCCGAACCGCTCCGGCGGCTGCGACCGGTCGACCGCGCGCCGGGGCGCGGTGGAGACCTGCCAGCGGTGCTCGACGGCCCGGCGGAACGCGGCGGCCTGGTCGACGAACGCTGCCGACCCCGGTTCGAGGTCGCCCAGCGCGCGGAGGAAGTTGCCGACGGCGGCGTTCTCCTCGAGGCGGCGGAACAGGTAGGCGATGGCGACGTCGAAGTCGTCCGGGTCGACCACCGGCGTGTAGAGCAGCAGCGAGCGCAGCTCGTCGCGCATGACACGCGCCTGCGCCGGCGCCATGCCCTCGAGCATCTCGACGCCGATCCGGTCGGACACGCCGCGCCGGTCGGCGAGCAGCGTGGCCCATGCGACGTCGAACAGGTTGTGGCTGCCGACGCCGATGCGCACGGCGCGCACGTGATCGGGTCGCAGCACCCAGTCGAGGCAGCGCTTGTAGCTGGCGTCGGTGTCGGCCTTCGTGGGGTACGGCGCCTGCTCCCACCCGTGCATGGCGGCGTCCACCCGCTCCATGGCCAGGTTGGCGCCCTTCACCAGGCGGATCTTGATCTCGGCGCCGCCACGGTCGTGGCGCTCGTTCGCCCACCGGGTGAGCCGCTGCAGGGCGTCGAACGCGTCGGGCAGGTACGCCTGGAGCACGATGCCCGCCTCGGTGCGGAGGAACTCGTCCTCGTCGAGCACCCGGCGGAAGGCCGCCATCGTGAGCTCGAGGTCGTGGTACTCCTCCATGTCGAGGTTCACGAACGTGCCCCGGCCGGCGGCCGCCCGCAGGATGGTGCGCAGGCGGTCGGCGATCCGGTCGAGGCTGTCCTCCCATGCCCAGTGCTGGAGCTGGGACGCGATCCCGGAGATCTTCACCGACACGTAGTCGACGTGCGGGTCGTCGAGGAGCGCGATGGTCTTCTCGAGCCGGCGGGCGGCCTCGCGCTCGCCGAGCACGGCCTCGCCGAGGAGGTTGACGTTGAGGTCGAAGCCCTGGGCGCGGCGCTGCCCGAGGTGCCGGTCCATCGCTGCGCCGTGGGCGTCCACCACCAGGTGCCCCACGATCTGGCGCATCCGTCGCCGGGCCAGCGGCATGACGACGTGGGGCAGGCGCGGCGCCAGCGTGGCGCCGGCCCGCAGCAGGACCCGGTCGACGGGCGAGAGGAACCGGGGGAGCGGGGCCCGCCCGCCGGCCAGCTCGTGCAGCTGCCCGGCCGCGACCCGGACGTCGTCGGGACGGATCACCCGGTCGACGAACTGCATGGTGAACGCGACGCCGCCGGGGTCGTCGACGAGGCGGTGCAGGCGCCGGGCGCTCCGGCGGTCCTCGCCGGTCTCGGCGGCCTGGGCGGCGGTCAACCAGCGGAGCACGAGGTCGACGGACTCGTCGGCGAGCAGGCTGGAGTCGGCCTCCTCGGCGTTGACGTCCACCGGTCCGTCGAGCGTCGCCATGCGCCCCATCGTGCCCGCTCGGCCCACGGCCCGCTCGCCATCCCGGCGGCGCCCGGGCGCGGCTGTCGACGTTCCCGTCGCCGGCGGCCGCCCAAGTGCCCGGTCCGGGTGTGGGAGTCGAGGTCTGGGTCCTGGAGGCGGCCCAGGGCTCCCTTCGAGACCCGGACCACGACTCCGGGACCCGGACCGGGCAGTCGGGCGGGCGGGTGAAGCTCAGGTGGCGATGGGGCCGACGGCGGCGCCGGTGGCGCGGACGAGGTCGTCGGGTGCCAGCGTGAGCTCGAGGCCCCGGCGTCCGCCGCTGACGTGCACGACGTCGTCGACGGTGAGCAGCTCGTCGACGAACACGGGCAGCGGGCGCCGCATGCCCAGAGGGGAGATGCCCCCGACCACCGAGCCGGTGAGCCGCTCGGCGTCGGCGTGCTCGGCCATCGCCGCCTTCTTCGCGCCGGCGAGCCGGGCCAGCGCCTTCAGGTCGAGGCTGGCGCTCACCGGCACCACGGCGGCGACGTGGCGACCGTCGTCGAGGGCGACCACCAGCGTCTTGCCCACCGTGTCGGGGTCGAGGCCGAGCGAGCGCACGAGCGCCTCGCCGTAGCCGCCCTCGGCCGGCGGCTCGTACTCGGTGGTGCGGTACGGGATGCCGGCGGCGTCGAGCGCCGCGGTGGCCGGCGTCTGCACGGCGTTCGCTAGAGGGGCCTGGGCGCGTCGGGGTCGTTGTCCTCGATGAGGACCTCGCCGGTGTCCTTGTCGCGGATGCGGCCGGGGTGCTCGGCGTCGAGGTGCAGCTTCAGCTCCCAGCGGGCGGCGAAGCGCAGCTCGCAGAACGGGCACTGGGCGGTCTCGGTCACGGCAGAACCTCCTCTCGTCCCAGTCCTACACCTCGTCGAGCCAGACCGGCGCGCGCTCGAGCAGGAAGTGGCTGACGGCCAGGCAGCGGTCGAGGGTGTCGCACAGCTGCTCCTGGCCCATGAAGACCCGGGCGAGCGACACGTCGACGCGGGCGACGATGGTGAGGGACCGCTCGGGCGCGTCGGTGACCGCGCCGAAGGAGTCGATGGCCGAGACCTCGAGCGGCAGGTCGGGCCCGCCGAGG
>DASTYO010000016.1:0-2348 GCA_035764875.1 Acidimicrobiales bacterium
GTGCGTTGGCGCCGGGCCTTGATCTCGTGGTGGGTGACGGCGTCGCCCGTTCGGCGGCCGGCGCCAGCGTTGCGTCCTCACCGTGGTTCGGCGGGAACCGATGCACCGTGTCGTACGTCAGACCAGCAGGGACGGCGGGCGTTGGCGTCGCCTCCATGCAGATGAGCTTCGGGAGGGACGTCGTGACGTCGAGGCAGAGCAGTGCACGGGTGGGACGCCGGTTCGCTCCGATCATCGCCGCCCTGCTGGCGGTCGCCGGGCTGGCGCTCGCTGGCCTGCCGGCGTCGGCGGCCGTCTCCGTCGAGACGCCCCGGGTGGCCGGCGCAGACCGGTACGCCACGAGCGCCGAGGTCTCCGAGGTGGCGTTCCCGAGCGGATCGAGTCGGGTGGTGATCGCCTCGGGCTCCTCGTTCGCGGACGGCCTCGCCGCGTCGGCGCTGGCAGGTGACCTCGACGCGCCCGTGCTGCTGGTCCCGGGCGGCGGCCCGCTGCCGGCGTCGATCACGGCCGAGCTCACCAGGCTCGGTGCCACGAGCGTCCGCATCATCGGCGGCCAGGCGGCGGTCAGCGTCGCCGTGGCGGCCGAGCTCGAGGCACGGGGCCTGACGGTGTCTCGCATCGGTGGCGCAGACCGCTTCGACACGGCGGCGCTGGTGGCGAGGCGGATCGGCGTTGCGGGCATCGGTCAGCTCGACGGGCTCCGCACGGTCTTCCTGGCCACGGGCCTCACGTTCCCGGATGCGCTCGCGGCGAGCGCACCGGCGTACTCGGGCGTCCACCCCATCCTGCTGACCGCCACCGGCTCCCTCTCGCCGGCGGCGGCTGCCGCCATCCGGGACCTCGGCATCCAGCAGGTCATCATCATGGGCGGCACGGCGGCGGTGAGCTCGGCCGTGGAGAACAGCGTCGAGCGCACCGGCGTGGTCGTGACGACCACTCGCATCGCCGGGGCCGACCGCGGCGCGACGGCGAGGGAGCTCGCCGACCTCCTCGTCGAGCCGCGGCCCGACGGCTTCGGCTACGGCACCACCCAGGCGGTGATCACGAGCGGCGTCGCGTTCCCGGACGCCCTCGCGGCCGGACCTCTTGCCGGCCGGGCGCAGGCGCCGATCCTGTTCGCGTCCCCCACGACCGACGCCGCGGCGTCGTTCCTGCGGGACCATCGGGCGACGATCACCGCGCTGACCATCGTGGGCGGCGTGGACGCGGTCACCGCGTCCCAGGTGGCGGTCCTCGACGAGGCCGCGACCCTGCCCAGCAACCAGAGCTTCGTCGTCACGCCCTCGTCGGCCCAGGTGCTCGCCTCGGTCCCGTACAGCCCGAGCACGCCGAGCACCTACGTGCAGTACGTGGCACGCGACATCCCGGCCGGCGTGTCGCACGTGTCGATCGCACTCGCCGATCCGGCGAAGGTCGCGATCGCTGCCAACGGCACGGTGACCTTCACCAAGGCGGCCGGCACCCCGGTGCGCGCCGACCTCACCAACACCCGGGTGGGCGACCTCAAGATCCGGGCCGTGGACGGCAGCACGCCCACCGGCGGCGCGGCGACGTCGGTCGCGAACATCTCCGTCGGCTCCGACCGTTCGGTGGGCTTCCGGGTCGCGGTCAGCGCCGTCACGGGCATCGGCGAAGCGGTCCCGGTCGTCTTCGAGGCCAAGAGCGGCAACCTTCCCGTCGGCACCGATGGCACGCCGACGACGGCCTTCGCGGTCGGCGGCGAGGTCGAGGCCATCCCGGCCGAGCAGACGGCGCCGTCGAGCACCAGCGTCACCGTCTGGTCGGTGGGCGTCGACCGGTTCGTCGGCGCGACGAGCGCCACCGCCGGCCGGCTCTTCCACCTGCGCACGGGTGACGACTACCGCATCGGCGGCGTGGGCGGCACTGCGCCCGCGAACCGCACCGCCTTCCTCACGGCGCTGAGCCAGGGCGACGCGGTGGCGGTCCAGTACAACCAGCGGCTCGGCACCACGCCGTTCGTGCCAAACGTCTTCAACATCACCGACGACGTCGTCGCCGCTCCGACCAACCTGAGCGCCGCGACACGCGACGCTGACGGCAACGGGTCGGTCGACACGGTGCGCCTCACCTTCACGGCGCCCCGCACCGGTCTCCAGACCACCAGCGCCGTGACCGTGCGCCGGTTCCCGGTGGTGAACGGCGTCGTCGGGACCACGCCGACCGATCTCGTCACCTCGTGGGCGTACACGTCGGGGTCGACCGGCCAGGTCGACCTCACCGGCGCGAGCTTCCCGGCGATCGGCAGCTACGTGTACCAGGTGGCGGTGAGGGGCGTCACCGGAACCTCGTTCAGCCCGTTCTCCGCGCTGAGCGGCACCGTCCAGATC
>DASTYO010000017.1:0-23802 GCA_035764875.1 Acidimicrobiales bacterium
GGCCCGGTCGCGCTCGTCGAGCGTCGCCAGCTCGAGGCCGAGGGGGCCGGCCTCCTCGAGCCGGGCCCGCACCCGGGCGGTGGCCTCGTCCAGGGCCGCCGGCGACACCACCCAGCGCCCGAGCGTGGGCACGGCCGGGTCGCCGGTCAGCAGCGCGAGCCGCTCGGCCTCCACCCAGCCGCGCTCGGCGACCACCCGCTCGACGCGCCGGTCGGGGGCGGCGCGCGACGCCCGCAGCACCGGCTCGACGTCGAGGATCTCGCCGCCCCCCACGGTCTCGCCCCGGCCGGCGTCGCGCAGCACGTAGCGGTCGCCGGGCAGCAGCGGCAGCCGGCGAGCCAGGTGCAGCCGCACGGCACCCGTCTCCCCCGGCTCGATCGGGTGCGTGCCGAGCACGCGGAGCTGCACCGGGTGCTCGCCGGAGCCGATGTAGGCCAGGTAGGCGCCCCGGCGCGAGACCGCGTGCCCCAGCCGGGCGAGCACGCTGAGGGACGCGTCGACCTGCTCGGTGTGGTGCCACTGCCCGCGCCGCACGAGCACGTCGCCGCGGGCCACCTCGGCGTGGGACACCCCCACGAGGTTGAGGGCGGTGCGGTTCCCGGGCTCGAGGCGCTCGACCTGCTCGTGGAGCCGCTGGATGCCCCGCACGCGCACCGTCGAGCCGACTGGCGCGAGCAGCAGCTCGTCGTCGACCGCGATGCTGCCGCCGGCCAGCGTGCCGGTGACCACCGTCCCGGCGCCGGCCGGCGCGAACGAGCGGTCGATCCAGAGCCGGGGCCGGCCGAGGTCGGCGGCCGTCGGCGTGCGGGCGAGCAGGTCGTCGAGCGCCGCCCGCAGCTCGTCGAGGCCGGCGCCGCTGGGTGCGTCGACCGCGACGATCGGCGCCCCCTCGAGGAACGTGCCGGCCACGGCCTCCTCGACCTCGAGGCGGGCGAGCTCGCGGAGGTCGTCGTCGACGAGCCCGACCTTGGTGAGCGCGACCAGCCCGTGGCGGACGCCGAGCACGTCGAGGATGCGCAGGTGCTCCTCGCTCTGGGGCTTCCACCCCTCGGTGGCGGCCACCACGAACAGGCTGGCGTCGACCGCGCCCAGGCCGGCGAGCATGTTCTTCAGGAAGCGCACGTGGCCGGGCACGTCGATCATCGCCATCCGGCGGCCGGACGGGAGCGTGGCGCCGGCGAAGCCGAGGTCGATGGTGAGGCCCCGCGCCTTCTCCTCGGCGAGCCGGTCGGGGTCGGTGCCGGTGAGGTGGAGGACGAGCGTGGACTTGCCGTGGTCGACGTGCCCGGCCGTGGCCACGACGTGCATCAGCCGACGCCCTCCAGGCGCGACAGCGCGGCGGCCACGACGTGGTCGTCCTCGGGCTCGACCGTGCGCAGGTCGAGCACCGTGCGGCCCTCCTCCACCCGGGCGACCACCGGCGGGGTGCCGGCCCGGAGCTGGTCGGTGACGTCGCCCTCGACGACGAGGCCGGCCGACGGGATGGTGATGCCGGGCAGCGTGCCGCCGCCCGGCACCGCGTCGCAGGCGATGACCTCGACGCCCGGGTGGTCGGCGGCGATGCGCCGAGCGCGCCGCTCGAGCGCCTCGACGGGGGTGGTGGCCATCCGCCAGAACGGCAGCTCGCCGGCGGAGCGGTCGAGGTAGGAGAGGGCCACGTCCTGCAGGGCGGCGAGCACGAGGCCACCGGGCCGGAACGCCCGGTAGAGCGGGTGGCGGGCGCATGCCAGCACGAGGTCGCGGCGCCCGGCGACGACCCCCGCTTGGGGACCACCCAGCAGCTTGTCGCCGGAGAACAGGACGAGGTCGGCGCCGGCCGCGAGGGTCTGCTTGGCCGCCGGCTCGTCCCGCAGCCAGGCGGGCGGGCCGCCCGGCAGCCACGGGCAGGCGGCATCGAGCAGCCCGCTGCCCAGGTCGACGACCACGGGCGGGCCGAGCTGGGCGAGGGCGGCGACGCTGGTGTCCTCGGTGAAGCCCGAGATCGTGTAGTTCGACCGGTGCACCTTGAGGAGCACGGCGAGATCGGGGTCGTCGGCGAGCGCTCGCCGGTAGTCGTCGACCCGGGTCCGGTTGGTGGTGCCCACCTCGACGAGGCGGGCGCCCGACTGGGCCATGACGTCGGGAACCCGGAACCCGCCGCCGATCTCCACGAGCTCGCCCCGGCTGACCGCCACGCCGCGACCGCCGCCGGCGAGGGCGGCGAGCGCCAGCAGCACCGCCGCGGCGCCGTTGTTCACCACGACCGCCGCCTCGGCGTCGACGGCGCGGGCCAGGAGGCTGCCGGCGTGGGCCGTGCGGCTGCCCCGGCGGCCGGTCTCGAGGTCGAGCTCGACGTTGGAGGCCCGACCGCTCGTGGTGGTGGCGAGCGGTGCCCGCCCGAGGTTGGTGTGCAGCAGCGTGCCGGTGGCGTTCACCACGGGCTGGAGCAGCGCACGCGCCCGCCGGCGGGCCTCGTCGCGGGCGCGACCCGGGTCGCCGGCGGCCAGGGCCGCACGCGCCGCGTCGACGAGCAGCGGGTGCGGCAGGCCGGTGTCCCCCAGCGAGCGCGCCAGCTGGTCGACCGACGGCGGGCGGTTCGAGGCGGCGGCGGGGTCGGGCGTGGTCGGCACCGGCGTGGACTCTACGAGTCCGCGCCGCGCCTCCGGCCGGTCAGGACGCCGCCGCGACCCCCGCCACGGGCAGCTCGTGGCGGGCGATCACGTGGTCGACGAGCCCGTAGGCGACGGCGGCCTCGCCCCGCAGGATGTAGTCGCGGTCGATGTCGGCCACGAGCCGCTCGCGCGGCTGGCCGGTGCTCCGCTCGAGGATGTCGACCATCCGCTCGCGCATCTCCACCCACTCCCGCGTCCAGATCTCGATGTCGGCCGACTGGCCCTGGAGCCCGCCGTGGGGCTGGTGGATGAGGATGCGGGCGTTGGGCAGGGTGAACCGCTTGCCGGGCGCACCGGCCGCGAGCAGCACGGCGGCGGCCGACGCCGCCTGGCCGATGCAGGTGGTGGAGACGTCGGCGCGCAGGAACGCCATCGTGTCGTGGATGGCGAACAGCCCGTTCATGTCCCCGCCCGGGGAGTTGATGTACAGGCGGATGTCGGCCTTCGGGTCGGCGGCGTCGAGGTGCAGCAGCTGGGCGATGACGAGGTTGGCCACGTCGTCGTCGATCGCGCTTCCGAGGAACACGATGCGCTCCTCGAGGAGGCGGCTGAAGATGTCGAAGGCGCGCTCGCCGCGCTGGGTGGGCTGGACGACGGTGGGGACGAGCATGGGTCGAGCTCCTTCGCGCAACTGGTTGGTTGCGCGTTGACGTTAGGGGGTGCGAGACGGACGCGCAACCGGTACGTTGCGGGTATGCAGACGCCACCCGCTCCCGAGGTCCGCCGGTCGGTCGAGGTGGAGCTGCCCCCGGACGAGGTGTGGGAGCTCGTCGTCGACGACGAGGAGCGCTCGGGCTGGTTCGGGGGCCCCTCGACGCTGGACGCCGCCCCCGGCGGCACCGGCTCCTTCACCGACCCCGACGGCACCCGCCGGCACGCCACCGTGGACGAGGTCGTCGAGGGGCGACGGCTGGGTTGGACGTGGTGGCCGGAGGGTGACGCCGGCGGCGCCAGCCGCGTGCAGATCGACCTGGTGCCCACGCCGGGCGGCACCACCGTCGTCGTCACCGAGGCACCGGCGGCCC
Organism: Acidimicrobiales bacterium; assembly: GCA_035764875.1. GTDB lineage: Bacteria > Actinomycetota > Acidimicrobiia > Acidimicrobiales > Salinilacustritrichaceae > Salinilacustrithrix. The sequence goes on from DASTYO010000017.1 coordinate 3,677, forward strand.
CGGTCGCCGTCATGTCGGCCCGGGCAGCTCTGCGGACGGGGGTCCCGGTGCTCGAGCTCGAGCTGCGCTGCCTCCTGCGCGCTGCCGCCCTCGTCTCGCGCTGACGGCGCACTGGTGCCCGCCCCCGGCGATCCGGTCGGCGCCGTCCTCGGCGCGCTGGCCGACCCGACCCGCCGCGCCGTGTTCGAGGCGGTGTCGCGGCGCGGGCCGCTGACCGCCACGACGCTGGCGACCGAGCTGCCCGTCACCCGACAGGCCGTGGCCAAGCACCTCGAGCGGCTGGCCGATGCCGGCCTGGTCCGGGGTGAACGGGTCGGCCGGGAGACCCGCTGGTCGGCCACCCCGGCCGGGCTCCGCGACACCGAGCGCTGGCTGCGTGACGTGGGCGCGGCGTGGGACGACCGCCTCGAGCGGCTGGGCGAGCGCGCCCGCCAGCGCCGCCCGGGCTGAGGGTCGTTGCGACATCGACCGCGAAACGGACGACAATGGGCGGGCCATGCAGCTGCTCCGTCGACGCGCCACCCTCGGCCAGCTCGCCGTCGCGCTCGTCGTCGTGCTCGCGACCCCCCTGATCGCCGCCGGCGTCGTCCTGGCCACCCAGCTGTTCGTGCCGCTCCCGGCGATGATCCCCGAGCCCGAGCAGATCGAGGCGATCCAGTTCAGCCAGGTGTACGACGCCAACGGGCAGCTGATCCACACGTACCAGCAGTTCGACCAGAACATCCCGATCAAGCCCGGCGACATCCCGGAGCGGATGAAGAACGCCGTCATCGCCGCCGAGGACCGGAACTTCTACAGCCACTCCGGCGTCGACATCCAGGGCACGCTGCGGGCGCTCTTCACCGACCTGCGCCAGGGCGAGCTCGCCCAGGGCGGCTCCACCATCACCCAGCAGCTGGCCAAGAACGCGTACGGCGTCGGCCGGGACCGGAGCATCAACCGCAAGGTCCGCGAGGCCGTGCTCGCCGCGCAGCTCGACCGCTCGCTCTCCAAGGAGCAGATCCTCTTCGAGTACCTGTCGATCGTGTACTTCGGCGAGGGCGCCTACGGCATCGGGGCGGCCGCCGACGTGTACTTCGACAAGCCGGTGAACAACCTCACCCTGTCCGAGTCCGCCACCCTCGCCGGCCTGATCCCCGCGCCGTCGAGCTACAACCCGCGGGCCGACCTCGCCACCGCCGAGATCCGGCGGAAGTCGGTGCTCGACGCCATGCTCGACGAGGACATGATCACCGAGGCGCAATGGCGGGGAGCCACGAGCAAGCCGCTGTGGCTGGCCACCGACGGTCCCCCACCCGGGCCCCGCACGGTCGTCGCGGCCCGCACCACCGAGGCGACCCGGTACCCGTGGTTCATCCAGTACCTGACCAAGTACCTCACCAAGGAGCTGGGGTCGGAGGACATCCTCTACCGGGGCGGTCTCCAGATCCACACCACCCTCGACCCCCGCGTGCAGGCCGAGGCCGAGGCCACGGTGGCGGAGACGGTCGACGGCGCCGACATCCACACCTCCACGAACCCGGAGACGGGCGCCGAGGTGCAGCACACCCTGCAGATGTCGGTCACCGCGGTCGAGCCGCCCACCGGCTTCGTCCGGGCCATGGTGGGCGGCCGCGACTTCGCGTTCAACCAGGCGAACCTCGCCTCCGGTGCCGGGACGTACAAGGGTCGTGGCCGCCAGACCGGTTCGTCGTTCAAGCCGTTCGTGCTGGCCACGGCCTTCGAGCAGGGCATCCAGCCCACCGCCGTCTACAGCGGGGGTCCGCTCACGATCGGCGACTACTCACCGGAGAACTACGAGGGCGCCGGCTACGGCTCCATCAGCCTGCGCACCGCCACCGTGAAGTCGGTGAACACCGCGTACGTGCGGCTCATGGAGGACGTGGGGCCGGACAACGTCGTCGACGTCGCCAACCGGATGGGCGTGCACATCCCACCCATCGACCCCCAGTTCGACGGCAGCGGGCTGTCGATCGCGCTCGGCAGCCGTGAGGTGCCGACGCTCGAGATGGCCGCCGGCTACGGGGTGTTCGCGAACCGAGGGGTGCGGGTGGCGCCGACGCCTGTGGTGCGCGTGTTCGGCCCCGACGGCACGCTGCTGCTCGACCGCTCGCAGCCCCAGGGCCAGCAGGTGATCGAGCAGGCCACCGCCGACAACGTCACCGACGTGCTCGAGGGCGTGCTCACCGACGGCACGGCGGCGGGCAAGGGCATCGGCCGTCCCGCGGCCGGCAAGACCGGCACCGCCCAGGACTACAAGGACGGGTGGTTCGTCGGCTACACGCCGACGCTGTCCACCGCGGTGTTCATGGGCTACGACCCGCCCCCGCCGCCCGGGCAGCGGTTCTCGGTGAAGGGTCGCAACCTCACCGGCGGCTCGTTCCCCGCCAGCGCGTGGCAGCGGTTCATGCGCAGCGCGCTCGAGGGCGTGCCGGTCACCGACTTCAGCGAGCCCGCACCCATCCGCGACGTGCAGAGCGAGGAGATCCAGCGCGAGCGCCGGGGGTTCGCACCGGGCGGCGCGATGGCCGCGCAGCCCACCGGTCCCGGCGGTCCCTACGTCGTCGAGCCCGAGCCGCCCACCGCCCCGATGCCCACGACGACCACCACGACGACGAGCACCACCAGCACCACGACGACCACCACCACCCCCGGCGGCATCTTCGACGACGACGACGACCGCGGGGACTAGCTCAGCCGAGCTCGGAGGGGCACTGCACGAGCTGCGCGCAGGCCTCGCGCACCGGGATGCCGAAGAACACCGAGTCAGGCAGGAAGCCGAGCGGCGCGTAGCGGCGGGAGGCGATGGCGACGAGCTCGCCGTCGGCGTTCAGGAGCGGGCCGCCTTGGAACTGCGGGCCCACCGGCGCATCGTGCTGGATGCCGTTGGCGGCGACGTCGGCCACCACGCCCTGCACCACCGCACCGCCGGACGACCCGAGGCCGGACACGGCGAAGACCCGGTCGCCGGGCGACACCGACGAGGGGTCGGCCACGGTGACGGCCGGGAGGTTGGGGTTGTCCTCGGCGATGAGCAGCGCGAGGTCGCGGCCCTCGTCCCAGGCGCTCAGCTCCACGTCGAGGACGGAACCGCCCTGGCGGACCTCGATGGCGGGCCCGGGCGACGCGGTGGCCGCCCGCACGGTGTGCAGCGACGTCAGCAGGAACGACCGCTCGCTGTCGGAGAACAGCACGAAGGCGCTGCCCACCGATGGCTGGCCGGCCTCGTCGAAGGTCGAGACGAAGAAGACCGACGGGCCGATGTCGGCGAGCAGCTCCTCGACCGTCTGCCCGGAGGCGCCGAACTCCTCGAGCTCGCCGAGCAGCGCCTCGATCTCGGCGGTGGCGCCGTCGGTGCGCTCGTCGATGGCCTGCTCGGCGAAGTCGAGGTCGTCGGCGATCTCGCCCTCGAGGTCGGCGACGCGCTCACGGGTGTCATCGAGCTCGAAGCGGTAGTAGGCGAACAGGGCGGCACCGGAGAACGCCGCCGCCACCGCCATGAAGAACAGCAGGCTGGCCAGCCCCAGCACGGTCCGGGGCAGCACGCGGTCCCAGAACGACCCGGCGCCGTCGCCTCCAGTCCGTTCCCCAGCCATCCGGGCGACGCTAGCCCAGGCGCGGAACGATCCCGGCAAACCCTCAGTACGCTGGTGCGTCCGATGCTCGGACTCCTGTTCCTCGCCTTCCTGCTCGTGCCCATCCTCGAGCTGTTCGTCTTCGTGCAGGTCGCGCAGGCCATCGGGTTCCTGCCCGCCCTGCTCTGGATCGTGGCGGTGAGCGCCGCCGGCGCCTGGCTCGTGAAGCGGGAGGGCCTCACCGCCCTGCGCCGCGCCAACGAGAAGGTGTCGCGGGGCGAGCTGCCCACCGACGAGCTGGCGAACGGCGTCCTCATCCTCTTCGGCGGTGCGCTGATGCTGACGCCGGGGTTCCTCACCGACGTCTTCGGCCTCCTCCTCGTGCTGCCGCCCACCCGCGCGCTCCTGCGCGGCACCGTGAAGCGCCGGTTCGCCTCCGGGCCCATCGTCGTCACCCGCACCCGCGTGGCCGGCGGCTTCGGCGCGCCGCGGCGGGGCGGCGGCGAGGTCTGGGACGCCCAGTCCTGGGAGGAGCCCCCCGGCAGCGACCGCCCCGAGCTGCGGTGACGGCCGCCGAGCCCACACCGGTCGTGCCCCGACCGGCGGCCACCCTCATGCTGCTGCGCGACGGCAGCCGCGGCTTGGAGGTGCTGCTGCTGCAGCGCAACGCCAGCACGCCGTTCGTGCCGGGCGCCCACGTGTTCCCCGGCGGCGCGGTCGACGAGGCAGACGCCGACCACGACGACGTCGTCGACGGCCTCGACGCCCGCGAGGCCGACCGCCTGCTCGGCGTCGAGGGCGGCGGGCGCGCCTTCTTCCTCACGGCCGTGCGGGAGTGCATCGAGGAGGCCGGCGTCGTGCTCGCGCGCGGCGCCGACGGCGAGCTGGTGCAGGACGACCACCCGGTGTTCGCCGAGCTCGACCACGCCCGCCTGGCGCTCGAGGCGGGCACCCGGTCGCTCACCGACCTCTATCGCCAGCACGGCCTGCGCGCGCCCCTCGACCAGCTGGCCTACGTGTCCCGCTGGATCACGCCGGAGCTGTCACCCCGCCGCTACGACACCCGCTTCTTCGCCGCGGCCATGCCCGAGGGACAGGACGCCGGCGCGGACGGGTGGGAGGCGGTGGCCGCCGGCTGGTGGAGGCCGACGGACGCGCTGTCCGACTGGCAGGCTGGGCGCATCGAGCTGATCGAACCCACCGTCGCCAGCCTGCAGCTGCTCGAGCAGTTCGACACCGCCGCCGCGGCCATGGAGTCCCTCCACGCCGGGGCCGGCGCCACCGCCGGAGGTGAGCACGCATGAGCGCCAGCGACCGCGACGTCGAGACCGACGAACCCCGACCCATCGTCCACGAGGTGCCGTCGGCGGTCAGCCCCTACATCCGTCGCATCGTGGCCGACAACCCGGGCGCCATGACCGGGCCGGGCACCAACACGTACCTGGCCGGCGTCGACGAGATCGCGGTCATCGACCCCGGCCCCGACACCGACGCCCACATCGACGCGGTGGCCGGGTGCGGCGGCGACCGCATCCGCTGGATCCTGCTCACCCACACCCACCCCGACCACGCCCCGGCCACCGCCCGGTTGAAGGAGCGCACCGGTGCCGAGGTGTGCGCGTTCGACGACCGCGACGACGTCCCGGTCGACCGCGTCCTCGCCGACGACGACACCATCGAGACCACCGAGTTCCGCATCCGGGCCCTCCACACGCCCGGCCACGCGTCGAACCACCTGTGCTACCTGCTCGAGGAGGAGCGCACGCTGTTCTCGGGCGACCACATCATGGACGGCTCCACCGTCGTGATCGCCCCGCCCGACGGCGACATGGCCGCCTACCTCGACTCGCTCGCGAAGGTGCGCGCCATCAAGCGCCTGCGGGCCATCGCCCCCGGCCACGGCCACCTCATCACCGATCCCGTCGAGCGCATCGACGAGTACGTCGCCCACCGCCTCGAGCGCGAGGCCCAGGTGCTCGGCGCGGTCCGGGCCGCCCGCACCACCACCATCCCGGCCATCGTCGAGCAGCTCTACGTCGGCCTCGTCGACGAGCTGGTGCCGCGGGCGCGCCAGTCGGTCCACGCCCACCTGCTGAAGCTGGCGGCCGAGGGCCACGTGCTGGGCGACGACCCCGAGGGCGACTGGTCGCTGGCCTAGGCCCCGGCACGGAGGGATCGCTCCGCCGGCCGTCGAAGGAAGGGCCGGATGCCACCGCGCCTCGTCTCCGTGGAGGAGGCTGCCGCTGCCCTGGGGCTGCCCGTCTCCGGCGTGGAGGCGCTCGCCGACGCGGGCTACCTCCGGCTGCAGCGCGGCCAGCGCATCTCGCTGTCGGACGTCAAGTCGTTCCAGGCCCGCAACGCGCCGGGCGGCGGCGACACGGCGGCTGACCTCCTGGCCGGCGTCGACGCCGCCCACGAGGAGACCGAGGCGATCCTCGATGCCCTCGAGCGGTCGATCGACGACATGGCCCGGCGGGCCGGCGACATCATCGTCGGGCTGTTCCCGGAGGCCGCCCGCTGGCCCGCCGCCCAGCGCGCCCGCTTCGAGCAGCAGGCCCGCAACCGCTTCGAGGCCATCGTGGCCCTCACGCGCCGCGCCGCCACCGACGACGACCTGCTGGAGGACCTCGCCGAGGCCGGCGGTGCGGCGGCGTTCGCCGGCGCATCGCTCCCCCAGGTGCTGCTCACGCTCCGCATCAGCCGCGACCTGCTCGTCCAGACGGCCGTCACCGCAGCCGATGAGCTCGGCCAGCACCGCAGCATCGCCCTCGCGGTCGCGCTCACCCGCGTGCTGCCGGTGCTCGACCGGCTCACCGACACGGTGGCCCGCGGCTACTGGTCGGCCGTGGTCACCCGCGAGCAGGAGGCCTTCGCCCGCTACGAGCACATGGTCGAGCACTCGGGCCACGGCGTGTACGAGATCCAGCTCGACGGCACGGTGACCTACGCCAACTCGATGCTGGCCCGGATCTGCGGCCGCCCCCTCGAGGAGGTCGTCGGCAGCGACCTGCTGGTGACGCTGCCCCCGGTCGACCCCCGGCGCGGCATCGACGTGTACCGGGCGCCCACGGTGAGCGGCTGGCGGCCGGTGCGGGTGCGCCGGGCGGACGGCGTGGAGCGCGAGCTGCTCCTGCAGGTCACCGAGCGCTTCCACGAGGGGCGACCCGTCGGCTACGACGGCATCGTGCGCGACGTCACGGCCGAGCGCGACCTCGAGCGCCAGAAGAACGACTTCCTGGCCACCGTCACCACCGAGCTCCGCCAGCCGCTCACGGTCACCCTGGGCCTCGGCGCCACCCTCGCCGCGCACGCCGACGAGCTGCCGCGCGACCGCATCGCCAACATGGGGCGCAGCATCCACGTCCAGTCGGAGCGCATCGCCCGCCTCGCCGACGACCTGCACGACGTGAGCCGCATCCGGGCCGACGCGCTCACGGTGACGCTGCGGCGGGTGGCGGTGGAGCGTGCGTGCTCGGCGGCCCTGCAGATGGTCGGTGCCTCCCCCGACGTCGACGTCGACGTGCCGGCCGAGCTGTCCGTCAGCGCCGACGGGCGGCGGCTCGAGCAGGTGCTCGCCCATCTCGTCGAGAACGCGCTGCGCCACGGGCGTGCCCCCGTGCGGGTGCGGGCCCGCCGCACCGGTGCATGGGCGGCCATCGAGGTGAGCGACGAGGGCGACGGCGTCCCCCTCCACCTCGTCGGCGACCTGTTCGGGTCGCTGGCCCCCTCGGCGGCGGACGACCGGCTGCGCGACCGCCCGTCCGGGCTCGGCCTGCCCCTCGCCCGCAGCCTCGTGGAGGCCATGGGCGGGCGCATCTCGCACCGCCGGCGGGACGGGCGGACCTGCTTCGTCGTCGAGCTGCCCACCTGATGGACCTGCGTCACCGGCGTTGACAGAAATGACCCGGCCGGGCCATTCCCGCCGGGGCCCCGCCCGTCCACGATGGGTGGACGAAACGCCGCTGACCCCGTCGACGTGGTGCTGGGGGGCACCGGATTGACGGGGTCAGCCGCGCGCCCCGCCGACGTTCAGAGCTCGAGCGCGTCGAGGTTGGCGAGCGCGGCGTCGAGCATGCGCGCCGAGCACCCGGCCATGTCGGCCTGGGGGACGGCCTGGTCCACGACGACCTCGGCCAGCGCGCGGAACGCCTCGGCCGCCGGCCCCTCGCCGAGGGCCACCGGGTCGCCGGCGTCGCCCTCCACGGACACGCTGGGCTCGAGGGGGATCTGCCCGAGCAGCGGCGCGCCGCTCTCCTCGGCCAGCGCCGCGCCGCCGCCGCTGCCGAACAGCTCGTAGCGCTGGCCGTGCTCGCACACGAACGCGCTCATGTTCTCGACGATGCCGGCGACGCGCAGGTAGTTCTTCCGGGACATCGACACGGCCCGCGCCGCCACCTTCTGGGCGTTGACGGCGGGGGTCGTGACCACCAGCACCTCGGCGCGCGGGATGAGCTTGGCGACGCCCATCTGCACGTCGCCCGTACCGGGCGGCATGTCGACGAGGAGGTAGTCGAGGTCGTCGCCCCAGTCGACGTCCTGCAGGAAGTGCTGGACGCCCCGGTTGAGCATGAGGCCGCGCCACATGAGCGCCGACTGCTCGTCCTCGACGAGGAACCCCATGGAGACGACCCGCAGGAGCCCGTCGCCGACGGCCCGCTCGTTGGGGACCATGTACTTCCGGCCGCCCCGCTCGCGACTGGCCAGCCGGCCGGAGACGCCGAGCAGGCGCGGCACCGAGAAGCCCCAGATGTCGGCGTCGAGCACGCCCACCTTCAGGCCCCGGGCCGCCATGGCCGCCGCCAGGTTGACGGTGACCGACGACTTGCCCACGCCGCCCTTGCCGGACGACACGAGGATGACCTTGGTGGCGGGCGCCACCGAGGAGTCCTCCTCGCGCTGGGAGATGTTGAACCGGGCGCGCTCCATGGCCCGGGCCTTCTCCTCCTGGTCCATCTCGTCCCAGCCGAGCTTCACCTCGGCGACGCCCTGCATGGACCCCACCCGGACCCGGACGTCCTTCTGGATCTGGGCCCGCAGCGGGCAACCCGACGTCGTGAGCGCGATGGTGACCGTCACGGTGGCGCCCTCGGGCGCGTCGGCGACCGCCACCCCGCGCACCATGCCCAGCTCGACGATGTCGCTGCCGAGCTCGGGGTCGATGACCCCGCGCAGCATGGCGGTGACGTTCTCCGGGGTCACGGCGACGGCTGGATCGCTCATGTCCCCGAGCCTACCGGCGGTCTCCCCCAATTCTCCCGGCGCCCCCCGTGGAAACCGGGGCCGGTCCGCCGGTACCCTCGCGTCGTGGCCGAACGCCTCGAGATCCTCAAGACGCTGGGCGACAACACCCGGTACGCGATCTACCTCGAGCTGGCGCGTTCGTCGCGCCCCCTGGCCACCGCCGAGATCGCCGAGACCCTCGACCTGCACCCCAACACGGTGCGCCCCCACCTCGAGCGCATGCGCGACCTCGGCCTGGTGGAGGTCACGGCCGCCGCCACCGGCTCGGTCGGCCGGCCCCAACACCGCTACGCGCTGGCGTCCGACGCCCCGTCGCTCGGCCTGGAGCCGCCGGCGTTCCCCACCGTCACCCGCATGCTCCTCCGCGCAGCGGCCGCCGCCGGCATCGATCCCGACGAGCTGGTCGAGGCGGGCCGCGAGCAGGGTCGCGCCGACCACGCCCGATCGCTGGCCGAAGGGGCAGCCGAACCGGACGACGTGATCGACGCCCTCGAGCGCGAGCTGGCTGCGTTCGGGTTCGACCCGGCGCGGGCCGACGACGGCGTGGCGGTCACCATCGCGTTCACCCACTGCCCGTTCCGCCAGCTCGCCGAGGACCACCCCGACCTCGTGTGCAGCATGCACCAGGGGATGGTGGAGGGCTTCGTGTCCTGCGGCGGCGACGCCGCGGTCCAGCGGTTCCACCCCCTCGTCGACCGCACCCCCTGCCAGGTGGACCTGGTCCGCCAGGCCGGGTGATGCACGGCGCGGCCCCTTCGATACGCTGGTGACCATGATCACGCTCACGGACTCCGCTGCCGCCAAGGTCAAGAGCCTCATCGAGGAAGAGGGCGAGGCCGCCCTCGCGCTCCGAGTGGCCGTCCGTCCCGGTGGCTGCTCGGGCTTCAGCTACGAGATGTTCTTCGACACCGACGTCGCCGACGACGACAAGGTCCAGACCTACGGCGACGTGCGCGTCGTGGTCGACCCGTCGAGCGCCGTGATGCTCGAGGGCGCCACCCTCGACTTCAAGGACGGGCTCGAGTCCGGGTTCTCCATCAACAACCCGAACGCGCAGCGCACCTGCGGCTGCGGCTCGAGCTTCTCGTAGCGCCCCCGGCGGGCGTCAGGTCCGCCTCGGCTCCAGCACGACGACCCGGATGACGGCGGGAAGCTCCGCCGTCATCGTCGCGTACACCGCCTCGTCGACCTCGCCACCGCGATCCACGCACACGACGGTGGCGGGGCCGCCCCGCAGCCAGGTCACCGGGTCGGGCACCGGCTGCTCGCGCTCCCACCACGCGACCTTCCACGCCGCCTGCTGGCGGCGCAGGTGCGCCTCGGCGGCCCGCACCGTCGGCGACGCCGCCACGACCCCGGCCAGCGACCGGAGGTCGTCGAACGCAGGGGAGGGCGCCGCAGCGGCGGTGGCGGGGGCGGGTGCCGGGCGACTGCGGGGCGGGCGCTGGTGGTGGGCGACCACCAGGGCGAGGCCGACGAGCGCCGTCGCCGGCGCCACGACGGCGAGCAGGTCGCCGGCCGCCACGAACACGGCGATGCCACCGAGCTGGGCCAGCACGAGGACGACGAGCGCGAAGCGCACGGCCTGGTGGTCGGCGTGCGCACCGTCCTGCGCTGGTGCCTCGCCGGCGTCCGGTGCGCCAGGGGGCGCTGCCGACCGGTCCGCCAGCAGGCGGCGGGCGCGGGTGCGCTCGTGCGCCCGGGCGAGCGACACCACCTCCTCGCCGTCGAGCACTCGCCGGGCGAGCACCGCCAACCGCTCCCCCTCCACGTCCACTGGTCGGGGATCGACCACCCGTGGTCGATCTGCGACCAGCGAACCGGTCTGGAGGGCGGCCACCAGGTCGGCGGCGCCGACGAGCTCGGCGCCCCCGGCGCCCACGAGCTCGCGCGCCACCGCGTCGGGGTCGTCGGCGGCCACACGGGTGGAGACGGCGCCGGCCCGCAGGCCGGCCACCAGCGCCTCGTCGTGACCGCTCAGCACCCCCGCCCCCGCCGCTCGCTCAGGCGACGAGGTCCTCGAGCACCTGCCGGACCTCCTCGGTGCCGAAGATGTAGTCGAGGCGGGCGCGCACGACCCCGTCTGCGCCCACCGTGTACAGCACCGGCTCGAACGGCAGGCCGAGCTCGCCCACCACGGGGGCGGGGTCGAGGGGCTGCTGGCCGCCCTCGGGGTCGGCGTACACCTCGGCGTGGATCGCCGTGACGCCCGGGACGTCGGGCAGCACCTCGAGGAGCACGTCGAGGACCGGCCCGCAGATGGTGGTCTGGCAGAAGGCGGGCGTGGCGACCAGCAGCGCGAGGGGCTCGCCGGCACCGACGACCTCGGCGGCCGTGCGGGTGTGGAGCTCGCAGGCCGGCTCACGGGTGCAGATGGGCGTGACGCCACGAGCGTCGTCGACGGTGGGGGTCTGCAGCGGCGGCAGCTGGTCGCCCGGTCCGACGATGCCGCTGACGGTCTCGTCGTCGGCCTCGACGATCTGGACCTGGCTGATGACCTCGCCGTCGTCGGTGTCGACCACGAAGTCGTAGAAGCCGGCGGCCTCCGGCGTGAACTCGAAGGCGTAGTACGGGCGGGGCAGCCCCTCGGTGAACAGGGTGGCCGTGATCCCGGCGGCGACCTCCTCGGCCTCGGGGCTGCGCACGGCGACCGTCACCTCCGCCGGCGCCAGGTCGGCCGAGAGCAGGCCCTCGTCGTCAGACAGCCCGAACGGCACCCGGGCCGGCTTCCCGGCGGCGTAGTAGGGCCCGTAGAAGCGGACGATCGAGAGCCCGCCGGCGGCGGCCGCGCCGTCGCTGCCGCCCGCGTCGCCGCCGGTGTCGGCCGTCGCGGTGCCGGTCTCGTCGTCGTCGCCGCAGGCTGCGAGCAGGCCGGCCGCAGCCACGCCGGCGAGGAAGCCACGGCGGGTGAGGCCGCGTGGCACCGCGAGGCCGGACCGGGGGACGAGGAGGCGGTCGCGCATGGGACCCGACCGTAGTGTGACCCCATGGCCGTCCACGATCAGCGCCCAACCCGTGGCTGATCCGATCACGCTGCGGGTCAACGGCCGCGACGTCGAGGTCCACGACGTGGGTGCGTCGCTGCTCGGCGTCCTCCGCGACGAGCTCGGTGAGCGGGCGCCGAAGGACGGGTGCTCACCGCAGGGCCAGTGCGGGTGCTGCACCGTGCTGGTCGACGGCGCACCCCGCGTCGCCTGCGTCACGCCCGTGCGGCGGGTGCGGGGCCGCGAGATCACCACGCCCGACGCCCTCGACGACGCCGCCACGTGGGCCGAGGCGTTCTGCGCGACCGGCGGCTCGCAGTGCGGGTTCTGCACGCCGGGCATCGTCGCCCGCCTCTCGGCGCTCCGGGCGAAGGACCCCGACGCCGAGCACGCCAAGGTCGAGCAGGCGCTGCTCGCCCACCTCTGCCGGTGCACGGGCTGGCGCACCATCCTCGACGCCTGGGACGCCTACGGCCGCCAGCACCCGGACCGGGACCTGGAGGCCGCGGCCGCCCGCGCCACGCTCGAAGGCGGGGTGCCCCAGCGGCTCGAGCCCGAGGTCGCGATCGGTCGGGGCGGCTTCGCCGACGACACCGCACCGCCCGGCGCCCTCGTGGCGGTCCTCGACCCGGAGGGCCGGTGGACGCTCGGCGAATCCGTGGCGGCGGCGCGGGCTGCGGCCGGCAAGGTGCAGGGCCGGCACACCACCGCCGAGGGCGCACCGCCGATCCCGGTTCCCGACGGCGACTGGACCCTGACGCTGCAGACGTCCTGGGTCGAGCCCGCCTACCTGGAGACCGACGCCTCGTGGTGCGAGCCGGGTCGCGAGCCGGCCAGCGCCGCGGGCAACGGCGGCGCGTTCGGCGCCAAGGCCACCTCCCCCGTGCCCGGGGTCGCCCGCCGGCTCGCCGACGAGCAGGGCACCACCGTGCGGGCGCTCTACAGCCGCGAGGACACCGTGCGCCTCGGCGCCAAGCGCCCGCCCCTCGCCGCAGGCATCCGGGCCGACGGCACCGGCGTCGTGCACGTGGCGCGCACCGCCGGCATCGCCGACGCCATCGTCGCCGCGGCGCCCGGGCTCGAGGTCGTCGAGGTCGACGTGCCGGGACCGCCCACCGCTGCGTCGGTGCGAGCCGCGGGGTGGGCGGAGGCCGCCGTGCTGGTCGCCGCCCTCGCCGGCGCCGACGACGACGGCTGGGTCGGGCCGGTGGTCCAGCGGGACGGCGGCACGGCCCGCGCCCGCATCGCCGACGACGGCACCATCCAGGTGCGGGTCGATGCCGGCGACCCGCTCGACGAGGTGGCCCTGCGCTCGTACTGCGTCGGCGCCGCCCACCAGGGCGCGTCGTGGGTCACGTCGGAGTCGATCACCGTCGACGCCGACGGGCAGGTGCACGACCTCACCATCCGCTCCTTCGGCGTCCTGCGCGCCGTGGACACGCCCGCGATCGAGGTGGTGGTCGAGGGAGGCGGCGGTCCCGCGGTCCCGGTGTCCGACGCCGTCTTCGCTGCGGTGGCTGCTGCGGTGTGGCTGCGCCAGGGCCGCCCACCGGCGTGGCCCACCGGGTTACCGTTGCGCACATGACGACCCCCGTCGGCCCGTACACGCCCGTGGTCCGCAGCGGCGACTGGATCATCTGCTCCGGCCAGGTCGGCATCGCCGACGGCAAGCTCGTCGACGGTGGCGTCCGCGGCCAGCTCCAGCAGGCCATGGCCAACCTATCCTCGCTGCTGGCGTCGCAGGGCGCCGGCCTCGCCGACGTGGTGAAGACCACGGTGTTCCTCGTCGACATGGACGACTACGGCGTGATGAACGACGTCTACGTCGAGGCCTTCGAGGCGGAGGCGCCGGGCCACCGACCGGCCCGCTCGGCCGTCGCCGTGGCGGCGCTGCCGATCGGCGCGCAGGTCGAGATCGAGGCCTGGGCCCGGGTCCCCGCCACCTGAGACGCTGACGTGGCGGGCTGGCGGAAGGTCGCAGGTGAGGGCGGCGAGGGTTCCGAGCCGGTCGAGATCGTCGACGCCGACGACCGCTCGGAGGTGTCCCTCACGGACGGCCGCTCTGTCGACTGGCACGCCGTGATCCGCACCGGCGCCGCCGTGGTCGCCGCACTGTCGCTGCTCTGGATCGGGCGTTCCTACGCCGACGAAGCACGTCGCGCCGACCAGCAGGCGTGCCTGAGCGACGTGCAGAACGCGTTCTGGCGCTACGAGCAGGTCGGCTACGAGTCCAGCGGCGGTCGGTCGCCGGAGATCCAGAGCGAGGTCATCGACGATCTGGTGGCCGCTGCCCGCGACTGCGAGAGCGAGGCGTACGCCGACGCGCTCGAGCGCACGCGGCCGAGCAGCCAGGACGACTGACGCCGCCGCACATCTCGGGGGGGCGTTAGGTTCGCCGACATGCGCGCCGTCCTCTGCAAGCAGTTCGGTCCTCCGGAGTCGCTGGTGGTGGAGGAGGTTCCCGACCCGACGCCCGGGCCCGGCGAGGTGGTCGTCGAGGTCGCCGGCTGCGGCGTGAACTTCCCCGACGTCCTCATCATCCAGGACAAGTACCAGTTCAAGCCCGAGCTGCCCTTCTCCCCCGGCGGCGAGGTCGCCGGCACCGTCGTGGCGGTCGGCGAGGGTGTCGACGCGCCGGCGGTCGGCGACCGGGTGCTCGCCACGCTCGGGTGGGGCGGCATGGCCGAGCAGGTCGTGGTGCCGGCGAAGGCGACCATCCCGGTGCCGGACGGCGTCGACCTGCCCACGGCGGCCGGCTTCCTCATCGCCCACGGCACCTCGCACCACGCCCTCGTCGACCGGGCGAACCTGCAGGCGGGCGAGACGCTCCTGGTCCTCGGTGCCGCCGGCGGCGTGGGCCTCGCCGCCGTCGAGATCGGCGCGCTGCTCGGCGCCCACGTCATCGCTGCCGCGTCGAGCGACGAGAAGCTCGAGCTGTGCCGGTCGAAGGGCGCAGCGGAGACGATCAACTACACCACGGAGGACCTGCGGGCCCGGCTCAAGGAGCTCACCGACGGGCGCGGGGTCGACGTCTGCTACGACCCGGTGGGCGGCGACCTGAGCGAGCCGGCCCTGCGCTCGATGGCGTGGGACGGCCGGTTCCTCGTCATCGGCTTCGCCGCCGGCGACATCCCGAAGGTGCCGCTCAACCTGCCGCTGCTCAAGGGCTGCTCGGTGGTGGGCGTCTTCTGGGGCGCGTTCACCGGCCGGGAGCCCGAGCGCAACGCGTCGAACATCTCCCAGCTGCTCGGGTGGCTGGCCGAGGGGAAGCTCCAGCCCCACGTGTCGGCCACCTACCCGCTCGAGCGCGCCGCCGAGGCGCTCGCCGACCTGGCCGAGCGGCGCGCCACCGGCAAGGTCGTGGTGACCCCCTAGACCCGCGAATCTCGTGCCTGCGTGACCACAGGTGTCACGCAGGCACGAAGTTCCCGGGGGTTCGGGTGGTCTGGCACGATGGCGCCATGCTCGGTGCCGCCATCATCGTCCTCGTGCTCGTGATCGCCATCCCGGTGGCCGTGCTCATGTCGGGCAGCATCGGCGCGCTGATCATCGGCTGGTTCCTGCGCAGCGAGGCCGACGCCACCCACGAGGGCAGCGAGCTCATCGACCTGAACGGGTAGCCGTCAGCGCTCGGCGCCGACCTGTCGCGGCGCCCGCGACCGGCCCACGTCGATCATCGGGGACCGCAGCCGCACGCGCGTGTCAGGCCGGGTGCGCGGCATGCCGCTGCTGCCGTCGGGCGTCGGGGACACGGCCAGCACCTGGTGGATGTTCAGCCGGTGGGCCTCGAAGCCGAGCGCCGAGCCCGCCATGTACAGGCGCCACACCCGTGCCCGGGCCGGGCCGACGAGGGCGACGGCCTCGTCCCAGTGCGCCTCGAGGTTCGCCACCCAGCAGCGCAGCGTGCGGGCGTAGTGCTCGCGCAGCGACTCGACGTCGCGGCACTCGAAGCCGAGGTCCTGCATGGCGGACACCGTGCGGCCCACCTCGTGGAGCTGGCCGTCGGGGAACACGTACCGGGCCGGGAACGAGTCGCGGTCGAGCGGCCCCTCGCCCGAGCAGCGGGAGATGGCGTGGTTGAGCAGCCGACCCTCGGGTCGCAGGAGCTCGCGGATGCGCTCGAAGTACGCCTGCACCCGCTCCATGCCGACGTGCTCGAACATGCCGATGCTCGACACGGCGTCGAAGGGCCCGTCGGTGACGTCGCGGTAGTCCTGCAGGCGGATCTCCACCCGCCCGTCCAGGCCGGCGTCGCGCACCCGCTGCTGGGCCAGCGCGGCCTGCTCCTTCGAGATCGTGATGCCGACCGCCCGCACGCCGTGGTGCTGCGCGGCGTGCAGCACCATGCCACCCCAGCCGCACCCGATGTCGAGCAGGCGCATGCCGGGGTGGAGCCCGAGCTTGCGGCAGATGTGCTCGTGCTTCAGGGCCTGCGCGTCCTCGAGCGTCGTGTCGGCCGCGGGGAAGAAGGCGCACGAGTACGTCATGGACGGGCCGAGGACGAGGCGGTAGAAGTCGTTGCCCACGTCGTAGTGGTGGGAGATCGCTCGCTGGTCGCGGCGCCTCGAGTGGAGGCGCCCGCGCAGTCGGGCCTCCTCGGGTGGCGGCGCCGGCCGGCGGCCGAGCACGCCCAGCCGCCGGGCGTCGTTCGCGAGGCGGACCCACTCGCTCGGCCGCAGGTGCAGGGCCACGTCTCGGTCGCGGCCGGCGATGTGGTCGCGCAGGTCGAGCAGGTCGAAGATCGAGCCGTCGAAGGCCAGCTCGCCGGCGACGTGGGCGCGGGCGAGGCCGAGCTCGTCCGGGTCCCAGAGCAGGCGCCGGATCGCATCGGGCGAGCTGACGTGCACCTGCAGCGCCGCGCTGTCGTCGCCCCAGCGCGAGCCGTCCCAGCAGTGCAGGCCGAGCGGGGGCGACGCGCCGAGGAAGCCCTCGACGATCCGGCCCACCACGTGTGCTGCTCCGTCCATCCCGGGTACCCCCTCCGGTGACAAGCGGTCTGCAGGGAACGGTACCGGAGCGTCAGCGCGCGTGCACCCGAGATGTCACGGCGTCCACCGGGACTGACCGAACCGGTAGCCCACCGAGCGCACGGTCTGGATGAGGCCGGCGTGCTCCTCGCCGAGCTTGGCCCGCAGGCGGCGGATGTGGACGTCGACCGTGCGGGCGCCGCCGTAGTACTCGTAGCCCCACACCCGCGACAGCAGCGTCTCGCGGGTGAACACCTTGCCGGGGTGCGAGGCCAGGAACTTCAGCAGCTCGTACTCCATGTAGGTCAGGTCGAGCGGCCGCCCGGAGATGGCCGCCTGGTACGTCTCGAGGTTCAGCGCCAGGTCGCCGTACTCGACGAGCTCGGGGCGGGCGCCGCGACCGGTCTTGTGGAACAGGTGGCGGAGCCGGGCGTCGAGCTCGGTGGGCTGCAGCGGCAGCACGCAGAAGTCGTCGAAGAGGTCCTCGCGCATGTCGAGGTCGGGCAGCTGCTCGGCCGCCACCACGAGCAGCACCGGCTCGAGCGGGATGTCGCCCTTGCGCAGCGCCCGGCACATGGCGAGCGCGCCGTCGGGGTCCATGACGCCGACGACCACCGCGCCCGGCCAACCGTCGACCGGCTCGAGCCGCTCGATGTCGGGCTCGGTCCCGACCGCGGTCCAGGGGTAGCCGGCGAGGTCGAGCCCCTGCGCCAGGACGGGCGGGGGCGGGTCGGGGTAGACCAGCAGCGGCTCCATCCGGGCCTACCAGCTCCCGAGGTACCGGCTGAGCTCGTAGGGCGTGACCTGCGCCCGGTACAGGTCCCACTCGGCCCGCTTGTTGCGCAGGAACCACTCGAAGATGTGCTCGCCGAGCGCCTCGGCCACCAGCTCGGAGCGCTCCATCTCGTCGATGGCCTCGGCGAGCGACGCCGGCAGGGGCTCGATGCCCACCGCCGCCCGCTCGGCGTCGGTCATCGTCCACACGTTGGCCTCGGCCTCAGGGGGCAGCTCGTAGCCCTCGTCGATGCCCTTCAGGCCCGCGGCGAGCAGCACCGAGAAGGCGAGGTACGGGTTGCACGCCGGGTCGGGGGCCCGGTACTCGAGGCGGGTCGAGCTGCTCTTTCCCGGCTTGGTGACCGGCACCCGCACGAGCGCCGAGCGGTTGTTCCGGCCCCACGACACGTGGACCGGCGCCTCGAACTGGGTCTGGCTGCCGTGGCCGCTGCCCTGGATGAGCCGCTTGTAGCTGTTGACCAGCTGGTTGGTGACGGCGGTGAGCTCGCGGGCGTGGTGCAGGATGCCGGCCATGAACGCCTTGCCGACCTTGGAGAGCTGGTACGGGTCGCCCGGGTCGTGGAAGGCGTTGACGTCGCCTTCGAACAGCGAGATGTGCGTGTGCATGCCCGAGCCCTGGACCCCCTCGAGGGGCTTGGGCATGAACGTGGCGTGCACGCCGGCCTGCATGGCGATCTCGCGCACGACCAGCCGGCACGCCATCACGTTGTCGGCCATCGAGAGGGCATCGGTGTAGCGCAGGTCGATCTCGTGCTGGCTCGGGCTGTCCTCGTGGAAGGAGTACTCCACCGGGATGCCGAGCGCCTCGAGCATGTGGATCGTCTTGCGGCGCAGGTCGTTGGCGACGTCGGCGGTGGTGAGGTCGAAGTACGACCCCTGGTCGAGCGGTCGGGGCGGGGCGCCGCCGCCCACGCTGTCGGCCTCGAAGTAGAAGTACTCCATCTCGGGAGCGACGTAGAACGTGAAGCCCTTGTCCCGGGCTGCGGCCAGGTTCCGCTTCAGCACGTGGCGGGGATCGCCGGCGAACGGCGTGCCGTCCAGGTTGGAGATGTCGCAGAACATGGCGGCCGTGCTGTGCCCGTCCTCGCCGGGGTGCCCCCAGGGCAGGATCTCGAACGTCGTGGGGTCGGGCAGGGCCAGCACGTCGGACTCCTGCACGCGGCTGAAGCCGTCGATGGCGGAGCCGTCGAAGTGCATGCCCTCCGTGAAGGCGGCGTCGAGCTCGGCCGGCGAGATGGCGAAGGACTTGAGCTGGCCGAGCACGTCGGTGAACCACAGCCGGATCAGGCGGACCCCGCGCTCCTCGACGGTGCGCTGCACGTAGTCTCGTTGCCGCTCCATGGCTGGGATGGTACGCAGGACCCCACCAGCCGAGACGGGCGGAACCGCCCACTGGCCGCTGGTTCACATTGCGTTCACACTCGGGAAAACAGCGGAACACGCGGTGCGCCTTGACTGGCCCCCGTACCCCCGCACCCGACTCTTCCGGAAGGCAGCACCACCCGTGAGCATCAAGGCTGAATACATCTGGATCGACGGCACCAAGCCGACGCCGCTGCTGCGGTCGAAGACCAAGATCCTCGCCGACGGCCAGGAGCCGCCCGTGTGGGGCTTCGACGGCTCGTCGACGAACCAGGCCGAGGGCCACACGTCGGACTGCGTCCTGAAGCCGGTGTTCGTGTGCCCCGACCCGATCCGCGGCGGCGACAGCATCCTCGTGCTCAACGAGGTGCTCGACATCGACATGTCGCCGCACCCCACCAACACCCGGGCCGCCACCGCTGCCGCCGCCGAGCAGTACGCCGAGCACGACATGTGGTTCGGCATGGAGCAGGAGTACACGTTCCTCGAGGACGGCCACCCGCTCGGCTGGCCCCGGGGCGGCTTCCCCGGCCCGCAGGGCCCGTACTACTGCGGCGTGGGTGCCGACGAGGTCTACGGCCGCGACATCGTCGAGGCACACCTCGACGCCTGCCTCGAGGCCGGCCTGAAGATCTCCGGCGTCAACGCCGAGGTGATGATGGGCCAGTGGGAGTTCCAGATCGGTCCCGCCGGCGTCGTCGAGGTCGGCGACCACATGTGGATCGCCCGGTGGCTGCTCTACCGCATCGCCGAGGACTTCAACGTGGCCGCCACGATCGACCCGAAGCCGATGCCCGGCGACTGGAACGGCGCCGGCTGCCACACCAACTTCTCGACCACCCAGATGCGCGAGAGCTACGAAGCCTGCATCGCTGCGGCCGAGGCGCTGGGCAAGAAGCACGAGGAGCACATCCTCCACTACGGCGACGGCGTCGAGCGCCGCCTCACCGGCATGCACGAGACCGCCCCGTGGACCGAGTACTCCTACGGCGTGTCGAACCGTGGTGCGTCGGTGCGCATCCCGTGGCAGGTGGAGGTCGAGAAGAAGGGCTACATCGAGGATCGCCGGCCGAACGCCAACATGGATCCCTACGTCGTGGCCAAGCTCATCACCGAGACGGTCTGCGACGCCGAAGCCGGCGGCAAGTAGTCCCGCCTCCCGCTGACGAACCGAGGAGACGAGCGCCCGGGTGTGCCCGGGC
>DASTYO010000018.1:0-17437 GCA_035764875.1 Acidimicrobiales bacterium
GAGGACGAGCGGGTGCTGGTCGAGCGCGCGGTGCGCGGCGTCGAGCCAACCCGGCTCGGGCCGCAGGTCGGCGCCGACCACCACGATGCGATCGCTCGGCGCGTCGACCGAACCGACCTCGAGGATGCGGTCGAGGTCCCCCGGCGGCGTCACCGCGACGCGATCGGGCAGCGCGTGGCGGATCGCCACGTCGGTCGTCCCGTCGAGCGACCCCAGGTCGACCACGACCACGTCCGACCGGCCAGGCCCCTGCGCGGCGATGCCGTCGAGGCAGTCGGTGATCGTGTCGGCGTGGTCGTGGGCGACGACCACGACCCTGGTGCGCCCTCCGCCGCCTCCGCTGGTTCCCATCAACATCTCTTTCGCCCTCCGGGGCGGCGAGGCCTTCCCCGGACGCATGCGCCGGCGCGCCACCCGGGCGGCGCACGGACGCTCTGGTGTGACCGACGTCAGCCTCGGTGGTGGGAGCACGAGCGAGACGCGCTTCAGGTCTGGCCCGAACCGGACGAAGCACCTGTCGGGAGCGAAGTCGGACGAACCACACTGACAGTGGCACGAGCGCTACGGAGGAGAACGTTGACGCGCAGGATGCACAGACCGCAACGGCAGGGCGGCGGGCGCCTGCGCCCGTGGGCCGTCACAGCGGGCATGCTGGCGGCGACCCTGGCGGTGTCGAGCGCGGCATCCGCCGAGGCCCGTGCCGCAGAGAACGCCGTGGATGTGCGCGCCACGAGGGACATCGTCGTGCAGGCGGAGACGGCACAGGTCGCGGCCACCGACGGCACCCTCCGGCGGGCCGCCCTGCGCCTCACGGTGGCCACGACCTCCGACTGGGTCCAGGTCGACCTGCCCGGCGTCAGCGCCGGCCACGTGGTCGTCGCGAACCCCCAGGGGCGTCAGGTCCAGCCGACCTCCCGCGGCGTGGTCGTCCGGGGAGCCGTGCGCACGTACGGCACCGTGACGGTCGACGTCGTCACGGAGGTGGCTCGCACGCTCGACCAGACCGCGATCAAGGTCAGCCAGGGCGGCGCCGGCACGACCACCACCACCGTCGGCGAGATCACCGGCGAGCCCCGGACGGTCGCCGTGCTCGGCACCGACTGGGCCACGACGACCCGGTCGCTGGCCGTCACGGCCGACGACCTGATGGGCCAGGAGCAGCTCGAGTGGGTCCGGGCGGACGACGAGCGCCGCGTGCTCGCCTTCACGTACCCGTGGTTCGGCGACGGCGCCACCACCGACGCGCAGCTCTCGGTGCACCCCGTCGACCCCTGGAACAGCGACCAGGGCGCCGAGGCGCTCCGGATCACCCAGGACGCCCGGGCCCACGGCATCGACGGCTTCGTGATGTCGTTCTCCGGCGGCGCCCGCCACGGCCTGCCGCTGTACCACACCCTCCGAGCCGCCGAGCAGACCGGCGGGACGGCGTCGGTGCTCATCGAGACCGCCGAGGCCGGCTCGGTCGAGGTGGTCGAGCAGTGGATCGCCGAAGCCCTCAAGCAGGCGGGCAGCCCCGCCTTCCAGCGGCTCGACGGCGTGCCGGTGGTGTTCGCCTTCGCCTCCGGCTCGGTGACCCCGGCGGACTGGCAGGGCATCTCCGATCGGCTGGAGGCAGCCGGCACGCCGGTGCGCATCGTCGCCGACACCTGGCACGGCCAGGACGGCGCCGTCGACGGCCAGTACCGGTACAACGCCCTGCTCCAGTCGCCGACCGACGAGATGACCGAGGCCGAGCTCACCGGCTGGAACCAGGCCGTCTCCCGGGGCCTGCGGGCCCGCGCCACCCTCGGCGCCGGCCGGCCCGGCCTGGTCGTGGCCACGGTGCAGCCGGGCTGGGACGACCGCCCGCTGCGCGGGGCCGACCGGCTGGTCGTCCCGTGGGACGGCACGAGCACGTACGACCGCACGTGGCGGGCTGCGCTCGCCGGTGAGGCCGACTGGGTCGTCGTCACGTCGTGGAACGAGTGGTTCGAGGGCACGGGCATCGCGCCCTCGGTCGAGCACGGCGATGCGGCGCTGACGGCGACGGCCGCGTGGGCGGCGCGGTTCGCCGGCTGACGGGGCGGTCCGGGGGCCGACGCCCCCGGGCGGCCGGCGGGCGAGACAGGAGATCGGCCGGTCGGTGACGAAGGGTGGGGACGGGGTCGTCGACCACTCCGAGCACCGAAGAGCGAGGCCACCGATGAAGACGGTCATCCTGTGCGGGGGCAAGGGCACCCGGGCCTACCCGCACACCGTGGACGTCCCGAAGCCGCTGCTGTACGTGGGCGGGCGCCCCGTGCTGTCCCACGTGATGGAGATCTACGCCAACCAGGGCTTCCGCGAGTTCGTGCTCGCCGCCGGCTACAAGCGCGAGCTCATCGAGAACTGGGCGGTGTCGGCCGACGCCTCCTGGACCGTGGAGGTCGTCGACACCGGCGAGGACACCAACACCGGCGCCCGGGTGGCGAGGGTGGCCGACCGGCTGGGCGACACCTTCTTCGTCACCTACGCCGACGGCCTCGGCGACGTCGACCTGCGGGCGTTGCTCGAGTTCCACCGCAGCCACCCCGGGGCGGCCACGCTCACCACGGTGCCGCTGCCCAGCCAGTACGGCACGCTCCACGTCGGGGCCGACGGGCGCATCGAGGAGTTCCGGGAGAAGCCCCGCCTGCCCGACCACCCCATCAACGCCGGCTTCTTCGTGTTCGACCGCCGGGCGTTCGAGTGGTGGACGGGCGACGACCTCGAGCGCGACGTGCTGCCCGCGCTGGGCGCCGCCGGCGAGCTGTTCGCCTACCGCCACCCGGGCTTCTGGAAGTCCATGGACACGCACAAGGACAGCCGCGAGCTGAGCGCGATGTTCGAGCACGGGCGGGGGCCCTGGACGGTCGACGCCCCGATCCTGGCGTCGTAGGCCCTCAGGCGAGGGCGGTGGCGATGAGGTCGCTGAACCGTTGGACCCCGGCGCGGTTGACGTGCAGCGGATCGGCCATGAGCCGCTCCGGCCAGACCCCCGCGTCGACGAACTCGGCGCCGGCGCGGCGCGCCACCCGCTCGGCGAGGGCGGTGAAGCGCTCGTGATCCGCCTGCCCGCCTGGCAGCAGGTCGACGTAGTCGCGGGTGACCGGCGTGGCCACGAGCAGCACCCGTCTGCCCTGCGATCGCAGGTCGCTGAGCAGCGCCCGCAGGGTGGCGACCTGGCGGTCGCCGACCTCGAACGCGTGCAAGGGGCCCCGGCGCAGGCGGCGCAGCACGGCCGGGCCGGCTTCGTAGGACTCCTCGAGGAACCCCAGGTAGAGCCCGTCGGCGCTCGTCACCGTGTCGTCCCAGGCCGGCTGCGGGTCCAGCCAGCTCTCCGGGTCGCGGAGCACCGACCGGTAGCGGACGAGCGCCGAGACCTCCCCGGCCACCCGCTCGGCGGTGTCGAGGGTGGACTCGGTGGCGAGCAGCTCCCGCACCGCCGGTGCGTCGAGGAAGTCGGCCTCGATGCGTCGCTGCTCGGGCGCGTTCCGGTTGAGCTCCCGCGACGACACCCCAACGACGACCACCTCCGGATCGAGGCGGGGGACCACCACCTGGCGCGTGAACGTGTCGACCATGCCGATCGAGGCGGCGCCGAGCGCGGCGTTGTAGGCGTCGGGGCCGAGCGCCTCGGGGTCGAGGGCGACGTCGACCACGCTGGAGCCCACGGCGACGGTCCGCACGCCGGCCCGGCCGGCGATCTGGTCGACCTTGTACTGCGTCTCGGGCGTCGACCACCGCTGCGGGTCCGGGAGGCGGTCGGCGGCCGCGCGCACGGCGCCCTCGGCGACCAGCACGGCCAGCAGCACGCCGAGCAGGACGCGACCCGCCTGGACCCACCGGCCGCGGTGCGCCGGCGCCGGGTCGCGGCCGTCGGGCGGGGTCGCCGAGGGTGCGCGCACCTCAGCTCCCTGCTCGGTGTCGTGTGGAGCGCGCATGCGTGGGGAACGTGGGTCGGGCCGGTGTCGTGCGGTGGGGACGTGGTCCCCGGGGAGGTCGGCTGAGCCGTGGCGTGCACCCCCGGGCGAACCGGAGCCCGCAACGCCACCCCAGCGATTGGCCGCGGGCTGCCGCACTTCCTGCTGATCGGCGCCCCGAAGGCGGGCACCACCACCCTCGCCGCCGACCTGGCCGCCCATCCGGCGCTGTGGCTGCCGGCCCGCAAGGAGCTCGGCTGGTTCGACGTGCGCTGGGCCCGCGAGCCGCTCGACGCGTACCGCGCCGACCTGGCCGCCGCCCCGCCGGGCACGCTCGCCGGCGAGGCCACGCCCACCTACCTGCACGCGCCCGGCGCCCTCGAGCGCATCGCCGAGCTGGTGCCCGACGTGCGGCTCGTCGCGGTGCTGCGCGATCCCGTGGCCCGTGCCTGGTCGCACTACTGGTACAACCGCGCCGCCCGGCTGGTCGAGGACCGTCCGCCGGAGGAGGCCATCGTCGGCAAGCCGGCGGACTACCTGGAACCGGGCCGCTACGGCGCCCACCTGCGCCGGGCGCTCGGGCTGTTCGCCGCCGAGAAGCTGCACGTGCTCACCATCGACGACCTGGCCGCCGACCCCGCCGGCTCGTTCCGGGACGTGTGCCGCCACCTCGGCGTGCCCGAGCTCGTCCCCGTCGGCGTGGGCACGGCGCGGAACCAGGCGTACGCGGTGCGCTCGCCGTGGGTGCGCCGCCAGATGCTCCGGTTCCAGCTGTGGCGGCGACTGCCGTGGCAGCTCGGCCACCGGCTCGACGAGTGGAACCGCCGGCCCCT
The DNA here is from genome assembly GCA_035764875.1 of Acidimicrobiales bacterium. Lineage (GTDB taxonomy): Bacteria > Actinomycetota > Acidimicrobiia > Acidimicrobiales > Salinilacustritrichaceae > Salinilacustrithrix. The sequence goes on from DASTYO010000018.1 coordinate 4,754, forward strand.
GTCCGTGCCCCGCATCCCCGACGCGCTCGCGGCCGAGCTGCGCCGCTGGTACGCGGCCGACACGGCCGACCTCGAGGACCTGCTCGGCCGGCCGGTGCCGTGGGGGCCGTCGGTCGGGCCACGGGGGGCGCGGTGACCGCGGCGCCCCGGGTGTCGGTGGTCTGCTCGACCTACGACCGCGCGCCCCTGGTGGCCCGCCTGCTGCGCACGCTCGCCGACCAGACGCTGCCGGCGGACGAGCTCGAGGTGGTCGTGGTCGACAACGGCTCCACCGACGACACCGCCACGGTGCTGGAGCGGCTCGCCCACGAGGTCCCCTTCCGGCTGCGGACCCTGCGCCACGCCCGCAACCGCGGGGCGGCGGGTGGCCGGAACACGGGGTGGCGGGCCGCCGCCGCACCGGTCGTGGCGTTCACCGACGACGACTGCGCGCCCGAGCGGGAGTGGCTCGAGCGCGGCCTGGCCGCGCTCGAGGGCGTCGGCCCCCGGACCTTCGCCGTCGGCCGCACCCGCCCCGACCCGGACGAGGAGGCGTGGCTGCGGCGCCCGTTCAGCCGGTCGATGTCGGTGGAGGAGCCCCGGTTCTACGAGACGTGCAACGTCTTCTACCGCCGCGACGACCTCGAGGCGCTCGGCGGCTTCGACGAGGGGTTCGGCATCGGCGGCGAGGACACCGACCTGGCGCTGCGCCTCCTCGACGCCGGCGGGCAGGCCGTCTGGGTGCCCGAGGCCGTGGTGCGGCACCAGGTCCGCCCGCCGTCGTTCCGCGCCAACCTCCGCGAGGCCCGCCGGTGGGTCGACCTGCCCCGCGTGGTGGGGCGCCACCCCGGCCGGCGCGGCGAGCTGGTCCACCGCCGCTGGTTCTGGAAGCGGGCGCACCCGCCCACCGTGCTGGCGCTCGCCGGTATGGCTGCGGCCGCCGGCCGCCGGTCCCCCGTGCCGCTCGTCGCCGCCACGTGGTGGCTGTGGCACCGCCTCGCCACCGAGCCCGCGTGCCCCGGGCCGCGGCGGCGGGTGCTGGCCCTCCCCGGGACGTTCGCCATCGACGCCACCGAGGTCGCCACCATGGTCCGGGGCAGCGTCCGCCACCGCACGGTGCTGCTGTGACCGCCGCCCGCCCGCTCGTCGACGTCGGGGTCGTCACCTGGAACACGGCCGACCTCACGGCCACCGCCCTCCGGCGACTCCTCGACACCGAGCAGGGGGCCGACCTGCGCGTGCTCGTGCGCGACAACGGCTCCACCGACGGCACGGTCGAGCGGTTGGCGGCGTCCGTACCGGAGGCGGACGTCGACGCCGGCGAGGAGAACCTGGGCTTCGCGGCCGGGATGAACACCCTGCTGGCCCGGTCGACCGCCCCGTGGTTCCTCGCCCTGAACTCGGACGCGTGGCCTGCGCCGGGCGCCGTCGGCCGCCTCGTCCAGGCGGCGGTCGCCGACCCGGGCGCGGCGGCGGTGGCTCCCCGGCTGGAGCGGCCCGACGGCTCGCTCGAGCACTCCACCCATCCGTTCCCGTCGCTGGTGGTGGCGGCCGCGACGGCGGCCGGCGCCGAGCGCTGGCTCCCACGGCCGCTCGCCGACCGGCTGCTCCTCGAGCCGGCGTGGGACCACCGCCGCGCGCGTGACGTCGACTGGGCGGTGGGGGCGGCACTGCTCATGCGGCGAGGGGCCGTCGAGCAGGTGGGCGGGTTCGACGAGCGGTTCTTCATGTACGTCGAGGACCTGGCGTGGTGCCACCGGGCCCGCCGGCACGGGTGGCGCATCCGCTTCGAGCCGGCCGCCGTGGTGGTCCACGTCGGCAACGCCTCGGGCCGCGCGGGCTACGGGGAACGCCGCACCCGCACGTACCTCGAGAGCACCCACCGGTGGTACCGCGAGGTCCACGGCCCCGCCCGGTCGGCGCTGTACCGGGCCCTGGGCGCGGCCGGCGCCGCCCGCCACCAGCTCGCCGCCCGGCGCCGGGGCGACGAGGCGGCGGCCGACTGGTGGCGTGCCATCCGCCGGGTGCACCTCGCGCCCGTGCCGGTCACCGACACGTCTCGCCCCGTCGCCTGATGCGCATCGCGCTCGCCCACCCCTACGTGTGGCCCGACGTGCGGCGCGGGGCCGAGCGGTACGTCGACGACCTCGCCCGGTACCTCGTGGGCCGCGGGCACGACGTCGAGATCGTCACCGGGACGGAGGGGCCCACGCGCACCGAGAGTCGAGCCGACGGCGTCGTGGTGCACCACCGGCACCACGTCGGCATGCTGAAGCTCGCACGGGTCGGCGTCGACCGCGTGCAGGCCTTCCTGCTCACCGCCCTGCCCGCGCTCGCCGGCAGCCGCCACGACGTCGTGCACGCCATGGTGCCGGCGGCCGCGGTGGCGGGGCGCGTCGCCCGGCGGCCCACGGCGTTCACGTTCATCGGGCACCCCACCGCCGACCAGTACCGCGCCCTGTCCCGCAGCGACCGGGCCCTGTTCCGGCTCGCCAGCCGGACGGCCACGGCGACCACGGCGCTGAGCGACGCGTCCGCCGGCTCGGTGCGCGGGCTGCTCGGCCGCCGCCCCGAGGTGCTGCCGCCGGGGGTGCGCCTCGACCGGTTCCCGCCGGAGCTCGGGCCCCGCCCGGGACCACCCCGCCTGCTGTTCTCGGCGGCCCCCGCCGACCGCCGCAAGGGGCTCGACCTCCTGCTGCGCGCCCTGCCCGCCGTGCTCGACGTGTGGCCGGACGCCCGTCTCCAGGTGTCCGGCCAGGGCGACCCCGCCTGGGCGTTCGCCGCCGTGCCGCACGGCGAGCGAGACCGGGTCCGCGCCGCGGTCGACCTGCTCGGGCCCGGCGGCGCCGACGACATCCCGGCCCGCTACCGGGCCGCCACCGTCACCGTCCTGCCGGCCGTGCACGAGGCGTTCGGGCTGGCCCTGGTGGAGTCCCTCGCCAGCGGCACCCCGGTGGTGGCCACGGCGGACGGCGGCATGACCGACATCGTCACCGACGATGCCGTGGGCCGCACCTTCGCGGCCGGCGACGTCGCCGGGCTCGCCGCGGCGCTGCTCGACGGCATCGCGCTGGCCGCCCGTCCCGGCACGCCGGCGACGTGCGCCGCGCACGCCACGGCGTGGGGCTGGGAGGAGTCGATCGGGCCCCGCCACGAGGAGCTGTACCGGCGGATCGCCCGCTGAGGGCCTCAGTCCCCCTGGTGGACCTCGAAGCGGCCGGCGAGGTCGGCGACGCCCTGCACCATCGGCCGGCCCGACACGTAGAACGACACGTTCCGGCTGCCCGTGCGCTCCTGCATCGTGCCGCCCCAGGCGACGACGCCCCGGACCTCGTAGCTGCCGGTGACGAGCTCGGGGCGCAGGCGGATGTCGACGACGACCTCCTCGCCAGCCCGCACCGCGCTGTGGCGCTCGGCCCGCTCGGTCGAGTCGCTGTAGACGCTGACCCCCGCCGCGGAGGTGACGACCAGGCCGTAGACCGGGCGCTCGACCGGGTGCCGGAACCGCACCGTGGAGCGCACGGTGACCTCGTCGTCGTGGTGCACGAACGCGCTCGGCGTGCCGTCGGGCCCGAGCAGCTGCGTGGTGATCGACTCGACCGGCGTGGCGCCGGAGGCATCGCCGCTGGGAGCCGCGCCGCCCCCGCCCCTCGGCTGCGTCGACAGCAGCTCGTGGTACACGGAGATGGCGTCGGGCGTCGGGCCCAGGAAGCGCTGCTCGCCGTCGTGCAGCACCAGCGTGCGGTCGCACATGTTCCGGGTGGCCTGCAGGTTGTGCGTGACGAGCACGATGGTGGCGCCGTCGTCCTGGAGCTCGCGCATGCGGTCGTAGCACTTGGCCTGGAACCGGAGGTCGCCCACGGCGAGGACCTCGTCGATGAGCAGGAGGTCGGGCTGGGCGGCGACGGCGACGGCGAACCCGAGCCGCACGAACATGCCCGACGAGTAGAACTTGACCGGCGTGTCGATGAAGTCCGGCAGCTCGGCGAAGTCGACGATGGAGTCGAACAGGTCGTCGATCTGGCCGGTGCTCAGGCCGAGGACCGTGCCGTTCACGTAGACGTTCTCCCGCCCGGTGAGCTCTGGGTGGAAGCCGACGCCCACCGAGATGAGCGGCGCCACCCGGCCGCGGACCGCGACGTGCCCCTCGGTGGGGGCGGTCACCCCGGCGAGCATCCGGAGCATGGTGGACTTCCCCGAGCCGTTGCGGCCGATGACCCCCAGCGTCTCGCCCGGGGCCACCGCCACGTCGACCCCGCGGAGCGCCCAGAAGGGCTGCCGGGTGGTGCGGTTGCGCAGCGCGACCGCTCGCCCGAGCAGCGTCGGGGTGTCGTCGTACTTCACGTACCGCTTGCCGGCGCCCTCGAGGCGGACGACGGCGTGGTCGGGTGCGGGGCTCACAGCAGGTCGACGAAGACCCGGTCGCGGCGGGCGTGCAGGAGCAGGGCGACGGTGCCGAGCACCGCCGTCCAGCCCACGGTGGCGAGGAGGGCGGTGCCGAGCCCGCTGGTGCCGGTGTCGCTCACCGCGGCGCGGAACAGCGTGACCATCCCGGTGGCCGGGTTGGCCAGCAGCACGGTGCGCAGCAGGCCGGTGGCTTCGTCCAGCGGGTAGATGACCGGCGTGCCGTAGAACCACGCCAGCGTCGTCGCCTGCACGATGAACCGCAGGTCGCGGAAGTACACGTGCAGGCCGGCGAGCAGCAGCGTGAGCGAGGCCACGAACGCCACCATCAGCAGCGTGGCGGGCACCAGGAGGACCACGTCGGCGCCGAGCCCCTCCCCGATGGCCGCCGTGCCGAGCAGCAGCACGGCCACCCCGGGCAGGAAGCCGTACAGGTTGGCGCCGAGGGTCACGAGCGGCAGCACGGCCCGGGGGAAGTAGATCTTCGTGGCCAGCTGGGCACCGTCGACGATGGACGTCGACCCGGTGGTGACCGTGCCCGACAGGAACGTCCAGGGCAGCATCCCCGAGAACACGTAGATGCCGTAGTTCCCGCCGGTGTCGATGCGCACGATCTTCGTGAACACGATGGCCAGCACGGTGGCCTGCACGAGCGGCAGGCCCACCGCCCAGAGCAGGCCGAACGACGTGCGACGGAACCGCACGAAGAAGTCCTTGCGGGCGAGGGTGGCCAGCAGGTCGCGGGACCGCCACACGTCGCGCAGCAGCAGCGGGACCGTCGTCCGAGCGCCGTGCAGCTCGAAGCCGGCCGTCGGTCCGGCTGCGCGTGGGGCGGTGAGCGACACGTTCCGGGGCTCCCTCGGGGTGGTCCGGCGGTGGACGGCGGGCGGCGCACCAGCCAGGTCGGTTCTTCGGGCGGGACCAGGGATTCTCCTGCCCGGCAGCGAAGTGACGGGTCGATGGGCCCACGACTGCGGCGAAACCTCCAGCGGCTCCTCGCAGTCGGGGAACGCACGCGCCGCGACATCCTTTCGGTGCAGGCGGGCGACCCGCTGGCCGCCGGCTTCGCCGCCTTCGGCGAGGGGGCCACCATCCGGCACCCGTGGCGCCAGCTGGGCAACACCGCGTCGATCGCCATCGGCCCCCGCACGCTCGTGAAGCAGGGCGTGGCGTTCGAGGCCCTGGCGCCCCCCGGCACGGTGATCATCGACATCGGCGCCGACTGCCACCTGTCCGCCAACATCCGGATCGTCGCCGTGAACGGCGTGGTGCTCGAGGACGGCGTGGCCGTGGCCGAGAACGTGTTCCTGGCCGACACCATCCACGACTACCGCTCGGTGGAGGAGGGGGCGCCGAACTGGACGGCGGGGCTGCGCCTCGGCGAGCCGCTGGTGGTCCGGCGGGGCGCGTGGATCGGCACCAACTGCGTCGTCACCGGCGGGGTCGAGATCGGCGAGGACGCCATCATCGCCCCCTGCTCCGTCGTCACCCGCGACGTCCCGGCCGGCGCGCTGGTCGTGGGCAACCCCGGCTACGTCCAGCGGATGCGCCGCGACGACGGCGGGTGGGACTGGCTGGTCGACGCCGACCGCCCCCAGCCCTCCGCGCGATGACCCGTCGGGGGAGCGCCGGCCCGCTCGCCCGCGCCGTCCGGCGCGCTCGACCGCGGCCCCAGGCCGCGGTGGTCGAGCACCGGCCGCTGGAGGTGCGCCCGCCCCGCCCCCGGCCGCCGGACGGCGCCCGCAGCGTCGTGGTCGTCGTCCTCGACAGCCTCCGCTGGGACGCCACGCTCGACGCCCACACCCCCACGCTCGACGCGCTGGGCGCCGTCGAGCGCCGCCACGCCTACGCGTCGTGGACCGCCCCCAGCCACTACAACCTGCTCACCGGGCTGATGCCCCACACCAGCCCGGCCCGGGTGTACGCCTCGGACCTGTACCGGGACGAGTACCGCCGCTGGGCCGAGCGGCTCGGGCTCGGGTCGGTCGACCTCGAGGCCCTGCTCCCCGGGCTGTGGCTGCCGGGCTACCTCCACGACCGGCTGGGCTACGGCACCCATGCCCGCGTGTCGATGCCGGTGCTCAACCCCACCACCGGGATCAACCGGGCCTTCGACAGCTACGCCCTCATGGACTCGCACTTCGACCTGCCCGGGATGGTCGACGGCGTGGACGTGCGGGCGGACGAGCCGTCGTTCTGGCTGCTCAACGTCGGGGAGACCCACTACCCGTACTCGTACGCCGGCGACGACCCGAGCGCCTGGCCCCGCATCTCGGGCGTGCACGGCGTCGTGAAGCGCCTGGACGGCGAGCCGGAGCCGTCGATCGACTGGTTCACGCCCGCCGAGATGTCGCAGCTGCGGGAGCGGCAGGTGACGGCCCTCGAGTTCTGCGACCGCGAGCTCGGCCGCCTCTTCGACCGGCTCCCCGATGGCACCTGGGTGGTGGTCACCGCCGACCACGGCGAGCTGTTCGGGGAGGACGACTACTTCGGCCACGGTCCCATCGACCACCCGAAGGTGCACGAGGTGCCCTTCGTCGAGGGTCCGGTGCCGTGAGACGGCCGTGGCGCGCTCAGAGGTAGCCCAGGAGCCGGAGCCGCTCGACCATGGCGGGGTCGTCGCGCGCGCCGCCGGCTGGGGCTGCGACGGCCGGGATCGCGGCGGGACGGTCGGCGTCGGCGCGATCGAGCGCGGCGGCGAGCCGGGTGGCCTCCTCCGGGTGCCGCAGGCGCACGTCGAGCGCCTCGAGCGGATCGGCGTCCAGGTCGTGGAGCCGGTCGACGGACCGACCCGCCACCTCTTCGCGCACCAGCTTGAACCGACCGTCCACCGCTGCGAGCCGGGGGCGGTCCAGCTGCGCCACCGCCTCGGCGTCGAGCTGCCACTCGCGGGCGAACACGTCGGCGAAGGCCGGGTTCACCGCCCGGTACCCGTCGTTCTGGGCCACGGCCACGCCGTCGGGGCACGCCGGCTCCGACCACGGGTGCCGGGCCAGCCCGGCCGCGCCGGCGACGAGCCGGGGGACGTCGGCGATGCTGCGCACGTCGTCGGGCACGGCGTCGAGGCCGGCCCCGGCTGCCACGAGCGGCACCCGCAGCAGCCGCTCGTCGACCGACAGGGCGTGGCCGAGGCGGCCGCACTCGCCGAGGTTCTCGCCGTGGTCGGAGGTCACCACCACGAGCGTGTCGTCCCAGAGCCCATGGGACGCGAGGTGGTCGCCCACCCGGCCGAGCCAGCCGTCCATCATCGACACGGCGCGCTGGTACAGGTGCCGCATGCGCCGCATGCTCCTCTCGGGGACGTCGAGCCGGCCCCGGCAGGCGTCCACCACGGCGCGGTGGGACTGGTAGCGGCGCACGTCGCGCGACGCGAGGGCCCGCTCGAGCGATCCGAGGTCGTTCCAGGGGCGCGGCGGCAGGTACGGCGAGTGGCACTCCATGAGGTTCACGAACGCGAACCACGGGCGGTCCGCCGGCGCCTCCGCCACGGCCCGGCCGAGGGTGGCCTCGACCTGGCCGAGCCCGTCGTCGACGTCGGCGAGCAACCCGGAGGCGACATCCCGCACCCGGCCCGCCAGCCCCGCACCGGGCGCGCGCCGGGCCGAGCGCACCTCGAAGAAGCGGTCGAAGCCGAGGCCGAACCCGTGGGCGGGCGACACGAACGGGTTCGCGCTGATGCCGATGGTGTGCCAGCCCTCGTCGTGGAGCACGGGAGCGAGCAGGCGGTGCTCGTTCGCGGCCAGCACGCGGTCGAGGGTGGCCCCCGATCCGATGCCGAGGGCGCGCGGGAGCCGGCCCGACAGCAGCGAGGCGTGGCTGGGCAGCGTCCAGTTGGCCGTGGCGTGCACCGTGGGCACGGCTGCGCCCGCGGCGGCCAGCGCAGCCACGGCCGGCGACGACCCGGCCGGCGCGCCGTAGGGCTCCACGGCGTCGGCCCGGGCCGTGTCCATCACCACCAGCAACACGTTGGGCCGCACGCGGTGACCGTACCGCCGCCGGGTTCGCCGCACCCCGTGCCCGACCCCGGGCCGGAGCCGACAGCAAGGAGGCGCCTCGCCGCCCGTTCCCGCCAGGAGAGGCCATGAGCAGGGACGCATCACCACTGCGCGGCCGGGTCGCCTTCCTCGTGGGGGTCCGGCGGAGCGGCACCAACTGGCTGCGGCGCATCGTCGACGCGCACCCCGACGCATCGGTGATCCCGGCCGAGACGTACCTGCTGTCCCACGGCATCGCCCCCCTGCGCGAGCGGGTCCGGCACGGGCTGGCCGGCTCGGCCCGCACCGGCAGCCTCCACGTCGACCGCGACGAGTTCCTCGACGCCGTCCGCGACCTCTGCGACCGGCTCCTCACCGGTCACCTCGACACCGTCGACCACCCGGTCCGCGTGCTGGGCGAGCGCACCCCCGACCACGTGCGCTGCCTCGACCTGGTCGCCGACGTGTACCCGGACGCCGCCGTGGTCCACATCGTCCGCGACGGCAGGGACGTCGCCCGCTCACTGGTCAGCCAGACGTGGGGGCCCACGTCGTACCGCGAGGCCGCCGAGGAGTGGGTCTCGGGCATCGAGGCGGCGCGCCGCCACGCGCCCCGCCTCGAGCGCTACCTCGAGGTGCGCTACGAGGACCTGCTGGCCGATCCGGTCGGGCGCGTCCCCGAGCTGTACCGGTTCCTCGGCCTCGACGCCGGCGACGAGCTGGTGCGCCGCGCCCTCGCCGAGGCCGAGGTGCCCTACAACGTCGACCCCGCCTCCGCGGGCGTGTCGGCGGCGAAGTGGCGCGGCGGGCTGGCGCCGGCCGACCTGCGGGAGGTGCTCGACGTGGCCGGCCCGCTGCTGGCCGACCTCGGCTTCGACACCTCGGCGCCCGCCCGCCACGAGGCGCCTGCCGGGCCCCGGGGCGCCCGGGCCCGTGCCCGCCAGGTGGCGCGCGACGCGCTCGGGCGCCTCCGGCCCGACGCGCCCGTCGAGCGGGCCCTGCTCGACCGGCTCGACACCTCCATGGGACGGGTCGAGGCCCTCTTCGAGGACCTGGCGTCCGGGCAGCTCGGCGACCTCGAGCGCCACTTCGGGCCACGCGCGCGGGTGCGCGTCGTCCGGGGCCCGTGCAGCTGGGACGGGCGGGGGCCGGGCGCCGTGCAGCGGCTCGCCGGCGAGCTGGCGAGCGACCCCGTCGTCGTGGGCCGGCAGGTGCGCGGCGACGTCCACCCCGGCGTCCCGGGGTTCACGGTGGTGGGCACGTGGGAACACGGCGGGGCGCACCACGACCGCGTGGCGGTGGTGACCTGCTTCGGCGACCGGGTGAGCGAGCTCACCTGGTACGTGCTGCCCCGCGTCGCCGACCGGGACGGGGGTGCTCGCTGATGCGCGTGCTCGCCCTGTCGAACCTGTACCCGCCGCACGCGCTGGGCGGCTACGAGTGGAGCGCCCACGACGTGCTCCGGCGCCTCCACGAGCGGGGACACGACGTCGAGGTGCTCACCACCGAGACCCGCCTGCCCGAGGTCGCCGACGGTGAGGTCGCCCCGTTCCCGGTGCACCGGATCCTCGGGTGGTACTGGGACGACCACGAGCTGACCAGCCCCCACCCGGTGCGGCGGTTGGCGCTCGAGCGGCGCAACCTCCGGGCGCTGCGGGCCGCGCTCGACCGCCACCGCCCGGACGTGGTCTCGGTGTGGAACATGGGTGCGCTGTCGCACGGCCTGCTGCGCGCCGTGGCCGACCGCGGCGTCCCGATGGTCTACGCCGTGTGCGACGAGTGGCCCGTGTACGGGCCGCACCTCGATGCCTGGGGTCGCATCTTCCGGCACCGCCCCGCGCTGGCCCGGGTGGCCGAGGCGGCGCTGCGGGTGCCGTGCCGGCCCACCGACCTGGGGCCCACCGGGGCGTGGTGCTTCGTGTCGTCGCACACCCGAGACGCCTGCATCGCCGGCTCGCCGTACACGTTCCCCCGCGCCACCGTCGTGCACAGCGGCATCGAGGCGGACGACTTCCCCCTCACCGAGCCCGACCACGAGCGCCCGTTCGCGTGGCGCCTGCTCTACGTCGGGCGGCTCGACGTCCGCAAGGGCGTGCTCACCGCCGTCGACGCGCTCGCCCAGCTCCCCGACGAGGCGACCCTGACGCTGGTGGGCCGGGGCGACGCCGCCGAGGCCGTGGCGGCCCGCGCTCGCCAGCACGGCGTGGCCGACCGGGTCACCGTCCGGTCTGCCGAGCGGGCCGCGCTCGCGACCGCCTACCGGGATGCCGACGTGCTCCTGTTCACCAGCGAGTGGGCCGAGCCGTTCGGGCTCACCCCCATCGAGGCGATGGCCTGCGGCACGCCGGTGGTCGGCACGGGCACCGGCGGCAGCGCCGGCTTCCTCCTCGACGGCCGCACCTGCCTGCGGTACCCGCCGGGCGACGCCGTCGCGCTCGCCGCCGCCGTCCGCCGCCTCGCCGGCGATCCCACGCTCCGCGCCCGCCTCCGGCAGGGCGGGCGCGCCGTGGCCGCCGAGCTCACCACCGAGCGCCTCGCCGACACGTTCGAGGCGTGGCACGCAGCCGCGGCGGACGGGTTCGCGCACGGGATCCCGCCCGAGCGGCCCCTGCTCGCCGCCGACCACGCCGCCCGATGATCCGCGCCCTGCACTTCCACCACCGCTGGCTCCCGGCGTCGGAGCCCTTCGTCTGGGACCTCGTGCGCCACCTCCCCGGCCCGTCGCTGGTCGTCTCGGACTCGCCGACCGGCAACGTCGAGCGGTTCCCGGTCGACCGCCTCGTGGCGCTGCAGCCCCGCCTGCGGCTCGTGCCCCAGCGCCGCCGGCAGCAGGCCGCCACCGCCCTGCTGGCCGCCCTCTGCGTCCGGCACCGCGTGCAGGTGGTGCACGCCCACCACGGCTACGAGGCGGTGCGCGTGGCCGGGGTGAGCAGGCGGCTCGGCCTCCCGCTGGTGGTGTCGCTGCACGGCCACGACGCGTGGGGCTGGGTCGACGACCACCCCGGGGCGTACGACGGCATCCTCGACCGGGCGGCGGCGGTGGTCGTGCCGTCGCAGTTCCTCGTGCCCCGCGCCGTGGAGCTCGGGGCGCGACCCGAGCGCGTGCACGTCATCGGCAGCGGCGTCGACACCGCGTTCTTCGCACCGACGCCGGTGCCGTGCAGCCGCGACGTGGTGTTCGTCGGCCGGTTCGTCGAGAAGAAGGGCCTCGACGTCCTGGCCGAGGCGTGGGCGAAGGTCGCCCCGGTGGCGCCGGGCGCGCGGCTGCGGGTCCTCGGGTTCGGGCCCCTCGAGCACGTCGCCCGACGGGCAGGGGCGATCGTCGAGCGCAGCCCCGACCGGGCGCGCGTGCGCGACGCCATCCGCGAGGCCCGGGTCGTCGTCAGCCCGAGCCGCACGGCCACCGACGACGTCGCCGACACGCTCCTCATGGTGAACCTGGAGGCGCAGGCCTCGGGTCGCCCCGTGGTCACCACCGACCACGGCGGCATCCCGGAGTACGTGGCGGACGGCGTGACCGCCCTCGTGGTCCCCGAAGCCGACCCGGGGGCGCTCGCCCACGCGCTCATCCGCCTGCTCGACGACCACGGCCTCGCCCAGCGCCTCGGTGGGGCCGGGCCGGCGCACGTGGCCGGCCAGGACGTCCACGCCGTCGCCGCCCGCGTGCACGACCTCTACGGGTCGCTGGTCCGGTGAGCGAGCGCGACGGCCGGTTGCCCGACGTCCTGCTCGCCGGGGTGCCGAAGGCCGGGACGAGCACCCTCGCCCGCTGGCTGGGCGCCCACCCGGAGGTGCACCTGCCGCCGCAGAAGGAGGTGCACTTCTTCGACGAGCACGCCGACGCCGGGCTCGACTGGTACCGGTCCCAGTTCGCCGGGCCGGGAGCGCTGGCGGTCGACGCCACCCCGACCTACGCCCTGCGCGACGAGTGGCTGGCTGCAGCCCTGCGCGCCGTGCCCTCCGCCCGGGTCGTGCTCCTGCTGCGCCACCCCGTCGAGCGCCTGTGGTCGGCGTACTGGTACCTGCGCTCCATGGGCCTCGAGCGGCGGACGCTCGAGCAGGTGGTCGACGACGGCATGGCCGCCCCGCCCGGGCACGCCACCCGGGTGGCCGCCGGCGACTACCGCGCCCTGCTCCACCGGGTCGACCGGCACGTGGCGCCCGACCGGCTGCTGCTGCTCCTGCAGGACGACCTCGCCGCCGCGCCCGACGACGTGTGGGACCGGACCTGCGCGTTCGTCGGCATCGACGGCCCCCGTCCGGTCGGCGTCGGCGAGCGGCTGAACGTCACCGGCACCCTGCGCTCGTTCCACCTCCGCCACTGGAT
>DASTYO010000019.1:0-17744 GCA_035764875.1 Acidimicrobiales bacterium
CGGCTCGAAACCTCGCGACACGGATGACGAACGTCGGTCGTGGCAGGACGTTTGCCTCTTCAAGCGCCGCGACGCATGGCGGACACTTCGATTCGACCGCAGCGCTCGTCGTCCGAGGAGATCCGTGATGTTCCTCCTTCCGGTAGTCGTCATCGCAGCGGCGGCGTACGTCGCCTTCCGAGCCCTGCACCGGGGCACCCCGCTGGCGTCGAGTGGGATCTCCCACCCAGCTGCGGCCACCGTCGCCCGCCCGGCGCTCTGGCCGACGACCATCGAAGGCAAGGTCGGCGTCGCTGCGTTCGCGCTCGGCTTCCTGCCCATCGCACTGGTCAACGTGGTCCAGGTCGCCTTCTTCGGTTGGGCCGTGCAGATCGTGGCACTCGCATCCACAGCCGTCGCCCGCTTCGTCAGGCACGACAGGGCGGCGTCGGTCCTGATCGTGTTCATCCTGAGCGCTGTCGTCGTACTTGCCTCGATGCTCTTCTTGGCCGGCGAGGTCATCGTCGGGCACGACTAGCGCGCAGCTCCATCCTGGTACGGGTTCGAAGCGGACGCCGCACGGCACGAGGCCCCGACGTCACCGGCGGGCGTGTGACGCTCGTCTCCCACCACGATCGCACCACCGAGCCCCCGCAGCCACGAGGCGCGGGGCTCCTGCGTTCCAAGGGACCGCCGGCGCGGGTATCGACGGCGAGGCGCCGGCTGGGGACCGGCGATCACGCACTCCTCCGCACACCACGTTCGCCGCCCCACCGGAGACCCGCCGTGCTCCTCGACATGCTCCTCCTCGTCCTCGGCCTCTCCATCGTCGCGGTGACCCTCTACGACCTCGCGGCGACCACCATCTCCGTCAGCACGGTGCGCGGGCCGCTGTCGACCCGGGTGTCCGAGGTGGTCTGGTGGCTGAGCCAGCGCACCGGCGGCACGCGGCTGTCGACGCTGCAGCGGGCCTCCGGTCCCCTGCTGCTGTTGCTCATCACGGTCGGCTGGCTGCTGTCGCTCACCCTGGGCTGGAGCCTCGTGTTCAGCATGGAGGGCGCCCTCGCCCAGTCCGCGGAGCCCGAGCAGCAGGGATCGTCGATCCGCTGGGTGGACTCGGTCTTCTTCGTGTTCGGCAACCTGATCGGACGGGGCTCGTCGGAGCTCTCTCCCGACGAGGTCGTGTGGTCGTCGCTGGAGTCGGCGATGGCGGTGACCGGCGTCGGGCTCCTCACCCTCTCGCTCGCGTGGATCATCCCCGTGGTGGCGGCGGTCGTCGACCAGCGCAAGGTGGCAGCCAAGCTGTCGGCGATGGGCGCCACCCCGCAGGACATCGTCCTGCGCAGCTGGAACGGCCGAGACCTCGGCGATCTCAACCTGCACCTCCTGCCGCTGATCGACGACCTGGCCCTCCTCGCGCAGCGGCACCTGGCGTACCCGGTGATCCACTACTTCCACAGCTCCGACGGCCGCACGGCGATCGGAGCCCGCATCGCCGCGCTCGACGAGGCCCTCACCATCATCGAGGCGGCCGGCCTCGACGACGTCGAGCGGGGCACCGGCCTCGACGGCTCCACCACGCGCCCCCTGCGCCAGGCCGTGAGCGACTACCTCGACACCCTCGACGTGGTGTTCATCTCCGACTGCGACGCCCCGCGCCCGCCGTCGGTCGACCGCGTGGTCGCCGGCGGGGTCGCCGGCGCCGACCTGCCCGAGCGGGTGCAGGACCTGTGCGGGAGGTTGACCACGCGCCGGGCCCGCCTGCACGGCTACGTGCTCCACGACGGCTGGTGCTGGGACGACCTCGACTCGGTGTCCAGCAGCGCCACCGCCGAGCGCGAGCGCTCGGGCTGAACGGCCGCACCGAGGAGACGCGCCCGCGCCCCAATAGCCTCGCCTCGTGCGAATGGGCCCCCACGCCATGATGCCGAGGGACGCCTCCGAGATCGAGGGCGCGTCGCTCGACCGGAGCATCGTCCGGCGCGTCGGCGAGTTCGCCCGTCCCTACCGCCTGCAGATCGTCGGCTTCCTCGCCGCCATCGTCGCCGCCGCGCTGCTCGGGCTCGTGCCGCCGCTCGTCACGAAGTGGATCATCGACGAGGCGATCCCCCAGAGCGACCGCGGCCAGCTGTCGCTGCTCGCCGGCTTCGCCGTCGCCGCGGCGGTCGCCGACGCCGCCCTGTCGCTGGTCGAGCGGTGGCTGTCGGCCCGCATCGGCGAGGGGCTCATCTACGACCTGCGCGTCCGGGTGTTCGACCACGTGCAGCGCCTCCCGGTGGCGTTCTTCACCCGCGCCCAGACCGGGGCGCTCGTGTCGCGGCTCAACAACGACGTCATCGGTGCCCAGCGGGCCCTCACCGGCACGCTCGGCTCCGTGGTGTCCAACCTGGTGGTGCTCGTCACCACGGTGGTGGCGATGGCCGCCCTCGAGTGGCGCCTCACGATCTTCGCCATCGCGCTCCTGCCCGCGTTCCTCATCCCCGCCCGGCGGGTCGGCACGCGCCTGCAGGCCATCAGCCGCGAGCAGATGGAGCGCAACGCCCGCATGAACTCGACGATGACCGAGCGGTTCGGCGTCGCCGGCGCCATGCTCGTCAAGCTGTTCGGCCGCCACGACGACGAGGCCGACCGCTTCAGCGACGACGCGGCCGGGGTGCGCGACACCGGCGTGCGCAGCGCGGTGCTCAGCCGGATCTTCTTCTCGGCCGTGGGCCTGGTGGGCGCGCTCGGCATCGCGTTCGTGTACTGGTGGGGTGGCCTGCTCGTCATCGACGGTGACATCGAGCTGGGCACGCTCGTCGCCCTCGGCGTGCTCGTGCAGCGCATCTACCAGCCGCTCACCGCGCTCACGAACGCCCGGGTCGACGTGATGACGGCGTTCGTGTCGTTCGAGCGGGTCTTCGAGGTGCTCGACATCCGCAACCCGATCACCGACCGGCCCGGCGCCATCGACCTGGTGGACGTGCGCGGCGAGATCGACTTCGACGACGTGTGGTTCACGTACCCCACCGCCGACGACGTCTCGCTCCCGTCGCTGGCCGGCGCCGTGCCGGACCACGACCGCTCGGCCGGCCCCGTGCTGCGCGGCGTCAGCGCCCACGTCCGTCCCGGCGAGCTCGTCGCCGTGGTCGGCCCGTCCGGTGCCGGCAAGACCACGCTCACCTCGCTGCTCCCCCGCCTGTACGACGTCGACTCGGGCGCGGTGCGCATCGACGGCCACGACGTGCGCGACCTCACCCAGGCCACGCTGCGCAAGGCGATCGGCGTGGTGAGCCAGGACCCGCACCTGTTCCACGACACCATCGCCGGCAACCTGCGCTACGCCAGGCCCGACGCCACCGACGACGAGCTGCGCCGGGCGTGCGAGGCGGCCCGCATCCACCACGTGATCGCGGCGCTGCCGGAGGGCTACGACACCGTCGTGGGCGACCGCGGCTACCGACTCTCCGGCGGCGAGAAGCAGCGCCTGTCGATCGCCCGCATGCTGCTCAAGGACCCGGCCATCGTCATCCTCGACGAGGCCACCAGCCACCTCGACTCCGAGAACGAGGCTGCGGTCCAGGCTGCGCTCGCCGAGGCGCTGGTGAGCCGCACCTCGCTGGTCATCGCGCACCGCCTGTCCACCATCACGAGCGCCGACCAGATCCTCGTGCTCGACGCCGGCCAGATCGTCGAGTCGGGTCCGCACGACGTGCTCCTCGACCGCGGCGGCCTGTACGCCGACCTGTACCGCACCCTCGTGCGGGCCGAACCCGCCGCCTCCTGATCCCGGCGTACGTGCGGAGCCGCGGCCGCGCCCTACAGGCTGGCGCGGAGCCAGGCCAGGTCGTCCTTGCGCCCCACGTCGGCCGTCTCGCAGATCACCGGCGCGCCGGCGGTGCGCACCACGTGCAGGATCGCGTCGGGGTCGATCTGGCCCTTGGTGAGGTTCTCGTGGCGGTCGCGGCCCGAGCCGCACTCGTCCTTGGAGTCGTTGCAGTGCACGAGGTCGACCCGGCCGGTGATGCCGATGATGCGCTCCACCGCGTCGACGAGCTCCTCACCGGCCGCCCACGCGTGGCAGGTGTCGAGGCAGAACCCGATGCCGGTGTCGGCGATGTGGTCCCAGAGCCGGGCGATCGTGTCGAAGTGGCGGGCCATCGCGTGGTCGCCGCCGGCGGTGTTCTCCAGGTACACGGGCATGTCGGTCTCGAGCGCGTCGAGCGCCTTGCGCCAGCGGACGAACCCCTCGGCCTCGTCGTCGTCAGCGGTGACGTGGCCGCCGTGCACGATGACCGCCGCCGCGCCGATCTCCGTGGCGGCGTCGCAGGTCTGCTGGAGGATCTTGCGGCTCGGGATGCGCACCTTGTTGTTCGCCGACGCCACGTTGATGAGGTACGGGGCGTGCACGTAGATCGGGATGTCGGCGGCCTTGAGCTGCTCGGCGTCCTCACGGGGCTTCGGCTTCTTCCACGACTGCGGATCGCCGAGGAAGATCTGCACGCACTCGGCCCCCTCCGCAGCCGCCGCGCCGAGCGGGTCGTCGGGCGGGACGTGGCTTCCGAGCAGCGGGAGATCGGCGGTCATGCCAGCGACGGTACCGGCTCCGCGCCTTGGGCCCGAGAGCGGTTCGACGGGCAGGATGCGGTGCCGTGGCCGACGACCGATCCGCCCCCGACGCCGGCCCCGGCGACCGGCTGCGCCGACGCCAGATCGAGCGCCAAGCCCTGTCGATCAGCGTCGCCCTCGCCCCGTTCGGCCTGGTGTTCGGCGTGGCGTGCGTCCAGGCGGGGCTCGGGCTCGCCGAGGCGATCGGCTTCTCGGCGCTGGTGTTCACCGGGTCCGCCCAGTTCGCCGCGGTCGGCGTCCTCGGCGACGGCGGCGGGGTCGCGGCGGCCATCAGCGCCGGGCTCCTGCTGAACATCCGCTCGCTGGCCTTCGGCGTCCTGCTCGCCCCTGCGCTCACCGGCCCCCGGTGGCTGCGCGCCCTGTTCGCCCAGCTCGTCATCGACGAGTCGACCGCCGTCGCCACGTCGCAGACCGAGCGGCGGTGGCAGCGCTACGGCTTCCTCGCCGGAGGCCTCGGCGTCTTCACCGTCTGGAACCTGTCCACCGTCGTGGGCGTCCTGCTCGCCACCGACGACGCCTTCATCGAGGACCTGGGGCTCGACGCCGCCGCACCCGCCGCGTTCCTCGCGCTGCTGTGGCCGCGCCTGGTGGGCCCCGGCGGCGCCCAGGGCCGCCGCATCGCCTTCGCCGGCGCCGTCGTCGCTGCGGCCGCCGTGCCGTTGGCGCCACCGGGCATCCCCATCCTGCTCGCCGGCCTCGGCGTGCTCGCCGCCGGTCGCGGACCGGTCCCGCGTGGGGGCGACGTGGCATGAGCGCCGCGTTCGTGGTCATCGCCGGGCTCGGCCTCGGCACGTACGCCCTGAAGGCGGCCGGCCCGCTGCTCCTCGGCGGCCGCGCCCTGCCGCCGCGCCTCGAACGGGTCGCCCAGCAGCTCCCCGCCGCGCTGCTCGCGTCCCTGGTGGTCGTCAGCACGGTCGCCGCCGATCGAGCGCTGGTCGTCGACGCCCGCCTCGCCGGGGTGGCGGCCGCAGGCGTGGCCCTGCGGCTGCGGGCGCCGTTCGTGGTCGTCGTGGCGGTGGCGGTCGCGGTCACGGGCGTCGCGCGGGCGCTCGGGGGTTGACCGGTGAAAACCGGCGTGCGCCCCGAGGGCTCGATCTCCGATGCTCCACCGGTGCCCGAGCAGCCCGACGAGCAGTTCCCCCTCACCGACCGCACCACCATCGGCCGTGCCCCCGAGCGCGGCACGCGCGACCGGGCGGCGGCCCACGCCATCCTCGACGAGGGGCTGCTCTGCCACGTCGGGCTCGCCGGCCCCGAGGGCCCGGTCGTCATCCCCACCACCTACGCCCGCCGCGGCGGCGAGCTGCTCATCCACGGCTCGCCCGCCGCCACCTGGCTGCGCCGGGCGAAGGGGGGCACGCCGGTCTGCGTGACCGTGACGCTGCTCGACGGCCTCGTCCTGGCGCGCAGCACCTTCCACCACTCGATGAACTACCGGTCGGTCGTCGTGTTCGGGACCGCCGAGGCGATCACCGACCACGACGAGAAGGCGGCCGCGCTCGACGCGATCGTCGAGCACGTCGTCCCCGGGCGCACCGCCGAGGTGCGCCCGATGCGGGACGACGAGGTGAAGGGCACGCTCGTGCTCCGCGTGGCCCTCGACGAGGCCTCGACCAAGGTCCGCGCCGGCGGGCCCATCGACGACGACGCCGACCTCGGCGCCACCGACGTGTGGGCCGGCGTGCTGCCGGCGGCCGTCGCCTTCGGGACGCCTGCCCCCGACGACCTGGTGCCCGAAGACCTGGCTCTGCCACGGAGCGTGGTCGGCTACCGCCGAGGATGAACCGTCCGGCCCTGGCCGGAGGTGACGAGCACGGGCATGCTGGCGCCATGGGTCCTCGCCCCGTCGCGCCGACCGTGCGCGCCCTGCCCGCCGCCTTCGTGCTGGCCACCACGGCCACCACGTTCCTGGCGTGGGGCCGGTCCGGCGAGCGATCCCGCAACAGCTACGAGCTGGTGGACGTGGCCGAACGGGCCGGCGTGCTCCCCGGCTCGCTCGCCGGCCTCGCCCCGCTGTGGTTCCTCGTGCCCGCCGCATGCGGCCTCGTCGTGGTCGCGGTCGCCGCCCGCCGACACGCGGTGGCGGGGGCGCTGGCGACTACGCTCGGTGCGCTGGTGGGCACGGGTGCGATCCTCGTGGCCCGGTCGCCACTGGTCGCCGAGCCGGCGGTCGTGGCGGCGGGTCTGCTGGGCGCGTGCACGGTCCTGAGTGGTGTGGCCGTGCTCGGCACGGCGCGGAAGGAGACGGCGGAGTGAGCGAACGACCAGAGGACGACCTGCCCGGCGCCGGCGGCGCGCCCGAGCCCCCGGCCCCGCCGCCCCCGCCGGTCGGCGTGGTGCCCACCCTCACCATCGAGTCCGAGGCGCCGGTTCGGCGCGGCGGCATCGGCGGGCGGCTCGTGGCCGGCGTCGTCGGCGGGCTGGTGCTGGTCGGCGGCGTCGGGTTCGCCGCAGCGCAGCTCGGCGGCGGCAGCGACCGCACCCCCGAGCAGGCGGTCGAGGAGCTGTTCGACGCCATCGGCGACGAGGACGTCCTCGGCGTGCTCGCCACCCTCGACCCGGGCGAGCGCGACCTGCTCACCAGCCGGGTCGAGCGCTTCTTCGGCGAGCTCGAGCGGCTCGAGGTGCTCGACGACTCCTTCGAGCTCACCGGCGTCCGCGGCGTCGACCTGGAGTTCTCCGGCCTCACCTTCCGAACCGAGCAGGTGCGCGACGACCTCGTGCGGGTCTACCTCACCGGCGGCACGGCGTCGTACGCCGTGAACACCGACGAGCTGCCGGTGGGAGACTTCCTCGCCGACACCCTCGATCGCTTCGGCGTCGACTACCGCGGCCACCAGGACACCGACTCCGACACCATGACCCCGGAGCAGGCCGACGACACCTTCCTGGTGGCGCACAAGGGCAGCGACGGCTGGCGCGTCAGCATCGGCTACACGGCGGTCGAAGCCGCTCGTGCCCAGATGGGCACCCCCGTCCCGGCCGCCGGCGCCGGGCTGGCCGCCATCGGCGCCGACTCCCCCGAAGCCGCGGTCGAGGGCTTCTTGCAGGCGGCCACGGCGCTCGACGTCGACGGCATGGTGGCCCGCCTCTCGCCGAACGAGCTGCGGGCGCTGCACGACTACTGGCCGGTCCTCGTGCCCCAGGGGAGCCTCGACGGCTTCACCGACGAGCTCGACGTCGAGCTCGAGCTCGTCGACCTGCAGCTCCGCTCCGACGCCGACGGCGACCGGGCCCAGGTGTTCATCGACAGCATCGGCCTCGACGTCACCGCCGACGGCGAGACCGGCGGCGGCACCATCGCCGACGGCTGCATCACCCTGCGCGGGATCGCCCAGGAGGCCCTGGTCGAGCTGGGCGTCGACGACCCGTCCGCGCCGCTGTGCCAGGACGACCTGCAGGACCTCGCCACCGAGGCCATGGAGGAGATGGGCGGGCTCGGCATGGGCGTCCTCGACCCCGGCTCCTTCGCCCTCGATCCCGACGCCGAGGTCCCCACCATCGGCATCACCACCGAGAAGGTCGACGGCAAGTGGTTCGTGGCGCCCATCGGCACGTTCGCCGACACCGGGCTCGCCGTCCTCGAGGTCATCGACCGCGACGACCTCGAGGCTGCGGTCGACGCCGTCGAGTCCTTCTTCGGCGCGGGCTTCTTCGGCGGCGGGATGGTCGGCGGCGGCTTCGTCCCGCCCGGCATGACCGGCGACGGCCTCGTCGAGGAGTTCGACACCATCGGCGAGCCGCTCGAGCTCGAACCGCTCGACGGCACCGAGGTCGAGCTGGAGCCCTCGGACGAGTCCGATCCCTCTGTCCCGCTCGAGGCCGAGGCCACGCCCGGAACGTCGGGGAAGTAGGGCGACAGCCCCGGTGCCAGACTCGGCGCCGTGCAGCTCCCCGCCGGCTTCCGGGCCCACACCGCCAACATCGGCATCAAGGACGCCACCACCGACTTCGCGGTGATCGCGGCCGACCGGCCCTGCGCCGCATCGGCCGTGTTCACCCGCTCCCGCTTCGCGGGACCGAGCGTCACGCTGTCCCGGGCGAACGCCGCCGACGGCCGCCTCCAGGCGATCGTGGTGGTGTCCAAGAACGCCAACGTGGCCACCGGGCCCGACGGAGACGCCGACGCCCTCGAGCTGGTCGAGGGCGTGGCCCGGGCGCTCGGCTGCGATGCCGCCGACGTGCTCGTGGCATCCACGGGCGTCATCGGCCGGCGCTACCCGATCGACAAGGTCCGCCAGCACCTGGCGTCGATGCCGTCGCCCGCCGGCACCGATGCCGATGCGGTGGCCGAGGCGATCATGACCACCGACACCCACCCGAAGCTGGCCCGGGCGACGCTGGCCGCCGGCGGCGGGGAGGCGAGCGTGGTGGGCATCGCCAAGGGCGTGGGCATGATCGAGCCCGACATGGCCACGATGCTGGCCTTCGTGCTCACCGACGCCGAGGTCGACGCCGGCACCCTCGACCAGGTGTTCCGGGCCGTGGTGGAGCGCACGTTCAACTCCCTGTCGGTCGACACCGACACCTCCACCTCCGACACCGCCGCCGTCCTGGCCAGCGGCGCGGCCGGGCCGGTCGACGAGGCCGACCTCGAAGCGGCGCTCGACGCGGTGTGCCTCGACCTCACCCGCCAGCTCGCCGCCGACGGCGAGGGCGCCGAGACCCTCATCGTCGTCACCGTGGACGAGGCGCGCGACCACGCGCAGGCGAAGCGGGTGGCCAAGGCCATCGTCAACTCGCCGCTCGTCAAGACCGCCGTGCACGGGGCCGACCCGAACTGGGGGCGCATCGCCATGGCGGTCGGCAAGTGCAGCGACGACGCCGACATCGACCAGCGGGCCGTGGTGATCCGCATCGGCGACCAGGAGCTGTACCCCAAGCCGGCCGGGCCCGACGAGCTCGACCGGCTCACCGAGTACCTGCGCGGCGCCGAGGTGCTGATCCACGTGTCGCTGGGCGTCGACGCCGAGGCCGGCGGCCGGGCCACCGTCTACGGCTGCGACCTCACCGACGGCTACGTCCGCATCAACGCCGACTACACGACCTGACGGATCGGCCACCCGCCATCGGCTCAAGGTGTCCGATCGGCCTGCCGATCCCGTAGATTCTCCCGGACTGCACAGGGCAGCCCGGGCGGGCCGGCCAGGCGGAGAGGTAGTTGGCGAGGTTCCCCATCGAGAAGGTGCTCGATCTGGTCGCGACGGTGGCGCACGACGTCGCCGCCCCCCAGGCCGAGGAGACCGATCGGCTCGCCCGATGGCCAGCCGAGCCCCTGCGCGCCCTGCAGGCGGCCGGGCTGGGCGGGCTCGTCGTGCCCGAGCGGGCCGGCGGCCTCGGGTACGGGCTCGCCGCGCTCGCCCAGGTGTGCGAGGTCCTCGGGCGGTCCTGCGCCTCCACCGCCATGTGCTTCGGCATGCACGCCGTGGGCTCCGCCGTCATCGCCGCCAAGGCCAGCGACGAGCAGCGCCGCCGCTACCTCGAGCCCATCGCCGCCGGCGAGCACCTCACCACGCTCACGCTGAGCGAGCCGGGCACGGGCGCCCACTTCTGGCTGCCCCGCACCGAGATGCACCACGACGAGGCCGGCTTCCGCCTGTCCGGCGCGAAGACCTTCGTCACCAGCGGCGGCGAGGTCGACTCCTACGTCGTGTCCGCGGTGGCTGCCGACACCGATGCCCCCGTCGGCGAGTTCTCCTGCGTGGTCGTCGACCACGACCGCCCCGGCCTGGTGTGGGGCGAGCCCTGGGAAGGGCTCGGCATGCGGGGCAACAGCAGCCGCTCGCTGCAGCTCGCCGACGTCCAGGTGCCCGAGGGCGCGCTCCTCGGCGAGCCCGGCGACCAGATCTGGTACGTCTTCAACGTCATCGCCCCGTACTTCCTGATGGCGATGGCCGGCGCGTACCTCGGCGTGGCCGCCGGGGCCTTCGACGACATGCGCTCCCACGTCGTCGAGCGCCGCTACGCCCACGACGGCAGCCGGCTCGCCGAGCAGCCGGTGATCCAGCACCGCGTCGGCGAGCTGTGGGCGGCGGTCGAGCGCACCCGCCAGCTCGTCCGCCACGCGGCCGAGGCCGGCGACCGGGGCGAGCCCTGGGCCCTCCCGGCCCTCACCGCGGCGAAGGCCGAGGTCGCGGACTGCGCCACCGACGTGGTGAACGGCGCCATGACCCTGGTGGGCGGCATCGGCTACCGGGAGAACGGCACCCTCGCCCGCCGCCTCCGCGACGCCCGCGCCGCGCACGTGATGTCCCCGACCACCGACCTGCTCCGGCTCTGGACGGGCCGGGCGGTCCTGGACGAGCACCTGCTCGCCGACTGACCGTGGGCGAGGTCTTGGTCGTCGGCGTCCCGGACGTCGCCATCGAGCACGTGGTCGAGCGCACCGGGGTGCAGCTGCGACGGGTGAGCCCCGAGGCGGTGGCCGACGCCGTCGACCCCGGCCGCACGCTCGCCGTGCTGGCCGACGCGTCGGCCGGCGTGGCCCTGGCCCAGGCGGTGCACCGCGCCGGACCGCACGTGGTGGTGGTGCTCGTCGCCGACGACCCGTCCGAGTGCGAGCAGCTGCGCTCGGTGCTGGCCGTCACGCCCGGCATCGGCAGGCACACGACGTGCGTGAGCACGGGTGCCCACGGCTGGCAGGACGACCTGGCCGACGAGCTCGACCGGGCCCGGCTCCGCCAGGAGCACCAGCACACGCTCACCCAGGTGCGGGGCGCCGTCGGCAGCTTCGAGGGCACGCCGCCCGAGACGCTCTCGGTGTACCTCGGCCAGCTGTTCGAGCACGCCCCCGTCGGCATCTTGCTCTGCGACCCGGCGGGCGTGGTGCGCTCGGCGAACCCCCAGAGCGGCGAGGTGCTCGAGTGGGAGCCGCTGCGGGCGGTCGGCACGGCGCTGCCGTCGCTGTTCCACGGCCAGGAGGCCGACATCGCCGCCGACCTCATCCGGGCGTGCGTCCGGTTGGGCGAGCCGGGACGGGTCACCCTCACCCGCACGTCCTCCGACGGTGAGCTCCAGCACCTCGACGTCACGGTGGCGCCGGTCGATCCCGACCACTGGGACCTGGGCGTGTTCGTGCTGCTCCGCGACGAGACGGCCCGCATCCGGGCCATCGAGGCCATGGAACAGGCCCGCCGCACCGCGGAAGCCGACGCCGAGCGCTACGCCGAGCTCGCCTGGACCCTCCAGGAGAGCCTGCTGCCGCCCGACCTGCCGGCGATCGAGGGCATCGAGCTGGCCGCCCGCTTCCACCCCGCCGGCGACGGCTCGGAGATCGGCGGCGACTTCTACGACCTGTTCGAGGTGCGCGACGACGAGTGGTTCGCCGTGGTGGGCGACGTGTGCGGCAAGGGGGCCGGCGCCGCCCGGCTCACCGCCCTCACCCGCTACACGCTGCGGGCGACGGGGATGCGGATCCGCAACCTCGAGCGCAACCTCGCCGACCTGAACGCCGTCCTCGCGCACCAGTACGAGCAGGACCGGAACCGCAAGCAGCACCGCTTCGCCACGGCCGCCGTCGTGCGGTTCCGCTGCGCACCGGAGGGCGGCGTGCTGGTCCGGGCCGGCTCCGGCGGCCACCCCGCGCCGCTGGTGCTCCGGCGCGACGGCACGGTCGAGGAGCTGCCCTGCCGCGGACCGCTGCTCGGCGTCTTCGACACCGGCACCTTCACCACCCACGCCACGCGGCTCGAGCCCGGCGAGGTGCTCGTGCTGCACACCGACGGCGTCACCGAGGCCCGGCGCGGCCGTGAGGAGTTCGGTGAGGACCGCCTGCGCGAGCTGCTGGCCAGCAAGCAGGGGCGACCGGCCGAATCAGTGGCCGGTGCCATCCAGGCCGCCGTGCTCGAGTTCCAGGGCGGCGTGGCCCGGGACGACATCGCCGTGCTCGCGCTGCGAGCCGCCGAGCGCTGAGCCGACGTCCGCCGGCTGCTAGCTGACGATCAGCCAGACCATCCCGAGGTGGCAGGCCGCGGCGCCGACCGTGCACGCGTGCCAGATCTCGTGGTAGCCGAACACCGACGGCAGCGGGTCAGGCCGCTTGAACAGCAGCACGAGGGCCCCGACGGCGTAGGCGATGCCCCCGAGGGTGAGCAGCAGCACGGCGCTGACCTCGAGGTTGGCGACGATGCCGGGTAGCGCGAGCAGGCCGGCGCCGCCCATCACGCCGTAGATGCTGTTGCTGGTGCGGGGGAAGCGGTGGATGCCGAACGACTTCAGCACGATGCCCACCGCGGCCGCGACGAGCACGCCGACGAGGAAGACCCGGCCCATCGCCTCGGGCAGCACCAGCACGCAGATGGGCACCCAGGTGCCGGCGATGAGCAGGTAGATCATCGAGTGGTCGGCGAGCTGCATGCGGCGCCGGGCCGTCGGCGACTTGGCGATGCGGTGGTAGCTGGCCGAGGTGGCGAACACGACGAGCTGGGCGAACACGTACACCGCAGCGGCGATGCGGGCCCGGTCGGTGCCGGCGGCGTCCACGAGCAGCAGCCCCACCGGGACAACGGCGAGGGCCCCGACGGCGTGGAGGACGCCCCGGTACTTCGGACGGGGCCACAGGTACGACGGGGTGTCGTAGCGGGGCTCG
Organism: Acidimicrobiales bacterium; assembly: GCA_035764875.1. Lineage (GTDB taxonomy): Bacteria > Actinomycetota > Acidimicrobiia > Acidimicrobiales > Salinilacustritrichaceae > Salinilacustrithrix. Next base: position 13,175 of record DASTYO010000019.1, read on the forward strand.
ATCCGGAACAGCTCGGCGACGCTCACTCGGACCATCCTCGCGTATCGGGCGGCGGCGCCCGGAACTGGAGGGGCGGCCGGCGGATCAGTACGCCGCGAACGGGTCGGCGTCGGTGAGGCCGCACCAGTTGGCGGCGAAGGGGTACGGGTTCACCGAGCCGTGGTCGACCAGCATGACCTCGAAGTGCAGGTGCGGGGTGCCGGCGTTGCCGGTGGAGCCCACCGTCCCGAGCTGCGTGCCGGCCTCGACCCGGCCGCTCTCGACGAACCGCTGGGCGAGGTGGCTGCCGAAGTACGTGGTGCCGTAGTCGTCGACCAGGTAGAACCCGATGCCCCCGAGGGCGGAGTTGCTCGCGCGGACCGTCCCCGCCACCGGGGCCAGCACCGGCGTGCCGGTCGGCGCCATCATGTCGACGCCCTTGTGGCTGCGACCGCCGGAGCGGGGGGCTCCCCACGAGTCGACGAACTCGGCACCCGGGACCGGGCAGGACACGGGCGGCGGGGGCGGCGGCGTGGCCGCGGCGATCATGTGCGCCGTGGCGGCGGCGATCACGTCGGCCTCGTCGTCGGCGAAGCGCCCCACCGGGTCGAGCAGGGGCTGCAACGTCCCGATGGACGAGCGCTCCACGTCGGCCTGCGCCGGCGGACCGGCGAAGGTGACCAGGCCGACGACACCGGCGGCGAGCGCGGCGACGGCGGCGGCCAACGGGGCGAGGGGGCGTCGGCGGACGGCCCGCGCGGGGGCGGGGGGCTGCAGGCGCATCGCACGACGCTTCCATTACGGACGTGTGACGGTCAAATCGCGAGCGCGCGAAGGACCACCGTGCGTGCCCGTCCATCCCCCGTTCCGGGCCGCCCAGAACCGCCGGTGCGGCGTCTGGCGCGGCCCGGAACGGAACGACGCGCTACGAGAGGCGCTGGACGATCATGGCCATGCCCTGGCCGCCGCCCACGCACATGGTCTCGAGGCCGAACTCCTTGTCCTCGTCCTGGAGGGCGTTGAGGAGCGTGGTCATGATGCGGGCGCCGGTCATCCCGAAGGGGTGGCCGAGGGCGATGGAGCCGCCCTTGACGTTCAGCTTGTCGAGGTCCATGCCGAGGTGCCGGGCCGACGGGAGCACCTGGGCGGCGAAGGCCTCGTTGATCTCGTACAGGTCGATGTCGTCGATGGTCATGCCCGCCCGCTTCAGCGCCTGGCGCGACGCCTCGACCGGGCCCATGCCCATGATCTCGGGGTTGAGGCCGGTGACGCCGGAGGACACGACCCGAGCGAGCGGGGTGATGCCGAGCTCCTTCGCCTTGGTGTCGCTCATCACGATGACCGCGGCGGCACCGTCGTTGAGCGGGCAGGCGTTGCCGGCCGTGATCGAGCCGTCGGGGCGGAACACCGGCTTCAGCTCGGCCAGCTTCTCGACCGTGGTGCCCGGGCGGGGCCCGTCGTCCTTCGACACCACGGTGCCGTCGGGGAGCGTGTAGGGCGTGATCTCGCGCTCGAAGAAGCCGTTCTCCTGGCTCTCGACGGCCCGCTGCTGGGACCGGGCGCCCCACTCGTCCATCTCCTGGCGGGACACGCCCTCGGCCTGCACCACGTTCTCGGCCGTCTGACCCATCGCGATGTAGATGTCAGGGAGGTGCGACGGCGGCGTCCAGCTGTCGGCACCGCCCTGGGACCGGTCGGCGGTGCGGGCCTCGGCCTCGGCGAAGGCCTCGTTGTGGGGGCCCACGTCGGCGGCGCCGTACTGGTAGCGGGACACGGCCTCGACGCCGGCGGAGATGAACACGTCGCCCTCGCCGGCCCTGATGGCGTGGGCCGCCATGCGGATCGTCTGCAGCGAGGACGAGCAGTAGCGGTTCACGGTCACGCCGGGCACGTCGTCGAGGCCGGCGAGGACGGCGGCGACGCGGGCGAGGTTGTAGCCGGCCTCGCCAGCGGGCTGGCCGCAGCCGAGGATGACGTCCTCGACCAGCGTGGGGTCGAGGGCCGGGACCTTGGAGAGCACGTCCTTCAGGACGAACGCGGTCATGTCGTCGGGGCGGGCGTCGACCAGCGAGCCCTTGTTGGCCCGCCCGATCGGGGTGCGGGAGGTGGCGACGATCACTGCTTCGGGCATGGGGCCCTCCTTGTCCGGGCGTCTCGTTGAGCGCCCGACAGTACCGTCGGGCCGTGGTGGAGCCATCCGAGGACATCGCCGGGGTCGGCAGCGCGTCGCCGACGTGGTCGGTGGGCGAGCTCTCGCGGTCCATCGGCGAGCGGCTGCGCGAGGCGTTCCCGGGCGAGGTGTGGGTTCGGGGCGAGATCCACGACCTGAACCGGGCCCGGTCCGGGCACGTGTACTTCACCCTGCGAGACCCCGACGACCCGGCGGGCCGGGGGGTCGCCGCGGCGCAGCTCTCGGTGATGCTGTCGTCCACCCACAAGGTGCGGGTCAACCGGCTCCTGCTGCGCGGCGGCGGGCGGGTGCGGATGACCGACGGCACCGAGGTGCGCATCCGGGGGCGGGTCGACTGGTACGAGCCTCGGGGGCAGCTGCAGCTGCAGATGACCTCGATCGACCCGGCGTTCACCCTCGGGCAGCTGGCCGCGGCGCGGGCCGAGCTGCTCGACCGGCTGCGCGCCGAGGGTCTGGTGGGCGCCAACGCCCTCCTGCCGCTGCCGCTGGCGCCGCTGCGCATCGGGTTGGTGACGTCGGCGGGCAGCGCCGCCGAGGCCGACGTGCTCCACACCCTCACCCAGTCCGGCTTCGCGTTCGAGATCTCCATGGCCGACGTCCGGGTCCAGGGCCCCGAGGCGCCCGGCGCCATCGCCGGCGCCATCACGGGGCTGTCCCGCACCCGGGTCGACCTCCTGGTCGTGGCCCGGGGCGGCGGGGCGGCCACCGACCTCGCCGCCTTCGACAGCGAGCTGGTGGCGCGCGCCATCGCCGGCGCGCAGGTTCCGGTCATCACCGGCATCGGTCACGAGGTCGACCGCTCGGTCGCCGACGAGGTGGCCCACACCGCGGCGAAGACGCCCACCGCCGCCGCGCAGCAGGTGGTGGCGCTCGTGGCCGAGGCGCTCGACCGGGCCGAGCAGGCGTGGCACGGCATCGCCGTGCGCGCCGTGCACGCCCTCGACCGGGCCGACGCCCACCTCGACCGCGCCCGCGCCCGCGCCGGCGTGGCGGCTCGCTCGGCCACGCACCGCGAGCTCGACCGCATCGACCACGCCGGCGAGCGGCTGGCCCGCTGCGCCACGTCGGTGGTCGAGGCCGCCGAGCGAAGGCTGGCCGACGACGCCCGCCGCCTCGCCACGTCGTCCCGCCGGCGCCTCGACGACGCCGCCGGCCGGCTCGACGTGCTCGCCACCCGGGCGCACCTCCTCGACCCGGTCCGGGCGATGGAGCGGGGCTGGGCCATCGTCCGCGACGGCGACGGCCGGGTCGTCCGCTCGGTCGACGGAGTCGACCCCGGCGCCGCCCTGTCCGTGCGGCTGGCCGACGGCACGTTGCACGCCACGGTCGACCGCGTCGACCACGATGGGTCGCCATGAGCGAGACCGCGCCCGACACCGGCCCGGAGCCCGCGGGCTACAGCGAGGCCGTCACCGAGCTGGAGTCGATCCTCCGCGAGATCGAGGACGCCGGGGTCGACGTCGACGTGCTGGCCGACCGGGTGCGCCGCGCTGCCCACCTCATCGAGTGGTGCCGGGCCCGGATCCTCGCGGCGCGGGAGGCGGTCGAGGACGCCACCGCCGACCTCACGGACGACTGACCCGGAACTGGACGCGGATCCTGCGCACGCGGGTGCGCAGCATCCGCGTCCAGCTTCCAAAGGGGGGTCAGGCGAGGTCGTCGTCGGCGGTGCAGCGGGCGGTGAGCTCGACCTCTCCCTCGGTGACCGTGCCCTCCGGCGTGATCCGCACCGCGTCGGCGACCACCTCGATGCGGTCGCCCCGCACGGACGCGGAGCGGAGCTCGCCGGCGTCACCGGTCTGGGCCTGGATGAGCTGGGGGTCGCCGGCGCCGAGCACGCCCCGGTCGGCGAGCTCCACGGTGAGGCCGGAGGCGTCCAAATCGACCTCGTCGCCGTCGATGGTGAGCAGCAGCTGCACGAGCACCGACTCCGACGAGGCCCCCAGCGCGACGACATCGCCGTCGCGTGCGCAGCCGTCCACCTCGAGCGTCGCCCGCTGGTCAGGGGTGCGCAGGCTGGCCTGCATCGGCTCGAGGTCGTCGCCCGTCGAGCACGCCGCCGCGGTCGCCACGAGGGCGACGCCCACGGCGAGGCGGCGCGGGCGCCTCACCGGTCGACGCGCCGCAGCGACGACAGCACCTCGCACAAGAACGGCACGTCGTGGTGGCGCACCTCGACGTAGGTGGTGTCGTCGAGCCGGGCCCGCAGCATCGACATGCGGAACCCGGGCTCGAACCACACCTCGCCCCAGCCCTCGACGTCCACCCGCACAGCGGCCTCGGAGGCGAGGGACGCGCCGCCGTCGGTGAACACCTCGGCGACCTCGAGCAGGTCGGCGCCCCGGCTGTAGAAGCGCACGGTCTCGGCGCTGGCCGGAGGACCGCCCCCGCCCGCGGGGC
>DASTYO010000020.1:0-6584 GCA_035764875.1 Acidimicrobiales bacterium
CGCCGCCACCAGGCCGCTCCCGGGCAGGCCGGCGAGCCGCCGGACCAGATCGGGCGGGCCGCCGTCCACCGCAGGGGCGATGAGGACGAGGCCGTCGGCACGCACCGATCCCGCGAGCGCGGCCTGCACCGCGAGGAGCGCCCCCGCCGAGTGACCGACCACCACGATCGGCCCGCCCCCGGCGAGGCGCTCGACCAGCGTGGCGGTGCGGGCCAGCTCGGCCGGCAGCCCGTACGGGTCGTCCGCACCGGTGCGGGGCCGGGGCCGCTCGCTGCGCCCGAACGGCGGCCGGTCCCAGGCCACGACCCGCAGCTCCCCGGCGAGCGCCTCGGCCACCCCCGCCCAGGTGAACGTGCCGGACGCGAAGCCGTGCAGGCACACCAGGGTCGGCCCGGCCTCGGGACCGGCGGTCTCGACGTGGATGCGCACGCCCTCGACGTCGACGAGCTCGCGCCTGCCCCAGCGCAGGTCGGTGGCCATGTGGGGCAGTCTGCTCGGAGCCGGCCGGGTTGTCCCGCGCCCCACCGACGCCGCTACGCTGTCCGCTTCCGTGCCCCCGACGCGCGCGGGCACCAGCAGCTTCGCGAACCCAGAGGTCCCCCGACGTGGCCAACATCAAGAGCCAGATCAAGCGCAACCGCCAGAACGAACGGGCGCGCCTGCGGAACAAGCAGGTGAAGAGCGAGATCCACACCCGCACCAAGAAGGCGCTCGCCGACGCCCAGGGCGGCGAGGAGACGGCCGAGTCGCTCAAGGCCGCCATCAAGCGCATCGACAGCGCCGTGTCGAAGGGCGTCCTTCACAAGAACACCGCCGCCCGCAAGAAGTCCCGCCTGGTGAAGCGGGTGCGCCAGCTCGAGGCCGCCGCCTCCGAGTAGCGCCGCCGTCCCCACCCGGACCGAGCGACCACGACCCCGCCGCTGGCGGGGTCGTTCCGCGCCCACCCCCGGTTCGCCGGTCAGGGTCCGACCGCATCTGGTCGATCCCCGACCAGCGAAGCGCGCGTCAGCGGGTCGTCTTGGCGATGCGGGCCAGGCGGGCGACGAGGATCTCCATGCTCAGCTCGTCGGGCCACTCGACCGTGCCCCGCAGCTCGAGGTCGGTGCGGGCGAGCAACCGGATCGACTCCCGCACGCCGGCCGGTCCGAGCTTGCGGGACTGGGCCAGGGCCTTCTTGGCCGGGAAGGTCGATCCCTTGAGCCCGAGCACCGTGGCCGCCTCCTTCTCCCCGCGCACGGCGGCGCCGTCGAGCCGCAGGATCCGCTGGAAGTGGGTGTGCAGGGTGGCCATCACCTGCATGGGGTGGCGACCGGCCCGCAGCATGCGGGTGAGCGTGGTGATGGCGGCGGCGATGTCGCCGCGATCGATGGCGTCGGTCAGGTCCCAGGGCGGGACGCCGCCGGCGTCGCCGAGGAACGGGTCGACGTCCGCGACCGTCAGCCGGGCGCCCTCCCCGTAGGTGGAGGCGAGCACGGCGAGCACGCCGGGGAGGCGGCCCGGGTCGTCGCCGAGCCAGTCGACGAGGTGCCGCTGCGCCTCACGGTCGAGCGCGACGTTCGCCTGCTTGAGCTCGTCGGCCACGAAGTCGGCGAGGTTGCGGCCGGGGTCGGTGGTGATGGTCTCCCCGCCGGCGGCCGTGACCGCGTCGGTGAGCGCCTTCGGCACCCGCCCGCTCCCGGCCCACTCGAGCACCAGCACGGTGCTCGGGAGCGGGTCGGCCAGGTAGTCGACGAGCAGGGCCAGGTCCTCCTTGGCCTTGAAGCGCTCGACGTTGCGCCCGACCACGACCCGGTGGTCGGTGAAGAACGGCGCGGTCTGGGCGGCGTCGATCAGCGGTCGCAGCCGCTCGTCCTCGTCCAGCGTCGGCTCGTCGACCACGAGCGTGGCGTCGGCGGTGCCCACCTGCTGGTTCACGACGGCGGTGCGGCGCGCCGACCGCAGGATGTCGTCGCCCCCCTTGACCAGGATCACCGGTGGTCGGCTCACGACCCGCCCCCGAGGGCGGCCGCCTCGCGAGCGACGAGGAGCTGGGAGGAGACGGTGGCGACCCGGCGGACGGCGTGGACGTCGACCGTGCGCACGACCTGCACCCCGGCTTGGAGCCCCAGCACGACCCGCGCCCAGGCGCGGGGACCGGTGCCGCTGACCGTGCAGCCGTGCAGGGCCGTGGCATCGTCGAGGTGCCCCTCCACGACCAGGCGCGACCGGTCGAGCCCGAGGCCGGTGCCGGGGGCGGCGTCGAGGTAGACGGACAGGCCGTGCTCGGCCGCGGCGGCGAGGTCGTCCGGGCGGTGGCCGTCGAGGCCCACCAGCACCGCTCCGGCGCGGGCGACGGCCTCCACGTCGACGTGGTCGACGACGTCGACGCCCACCGGGTGGCGCACGGCGGCCGCGACCCGGGCGACGACCTCGTCGACGGGCGCACCGGCCGAGCGGCGGATCCACACCACGTCGGCACCGGCGTCGCGCAGCTCGACCGCCTGCCGGACGACGTCGTCGAGGTCGGCGCTGGGCTGCGCGAGGCCCACCACGGCGGCGCGGGGGGTGAGGTCGAGCTGCGTGGAGCCGAGCAGCAGGTGCACCAGCCGAACCTACCGCCGACCCGGTCGCCCGGCCGGAGCCCGCCCATCCGATGCGCACCTCGAGCACCGGCGACGTCGAGCCGATGCGCACCACGAAGCCGCCGACCCTCGCCTCGAGCCCTGGCGGTGGGACGACGTGGTCGGTGACCGGGGAGCCGTCCGGGGCGAGCACCGCCCGCACCGGGACGCGGGATCGCACGGCCTGCACCACCCCGCCCAGCTCCGCCCGCGGGCTGCGCACGACCAGCAGCGCGACCGCGTGGACGCGTCGGCGCCGGAGCACGTCGAGCACCTCGACCGCCGACGCTCCGCTGTGGAGGTCGACGACGGCGACGGGCCCGTCGCTCCACACCGTGGCCGCCCAGCCGGCGGGTGCCGAGCCCGGCGGCACCCGGGCGAGCGACGGTGTCACGAGGATGGCGGCGAGCAGCACGGCGCCAGCCGCCCGCAGACCGGAGCGCCCTCCCATGGCGGCGACCGCCGCCACGGCCGCGACCGCGACGTGGCGGAGGTCGACGTGGCCGAGGGGCAACGATGCGCTGACGGCCGCGGTTCGCTCCAGGACGGAGAGCGCGACGGCCGACGGCGCGTGGAGCAACGCGGCCACCGGCCCCTGGACGACACCGGCGACGAGGCCGGCGGTGACGCCCCAGACCATCAGCGCACCGGCCAGGGGCGCGGCCGCCACGTTGGCAGGCAGCGCGGCGAGGGGCATGGCGCCGAAGGTCGGGACCAGCACCGGCGCCACCGCCAGCTGCGCCCCGATCGTCATGCCGAGGGCCTCTCGCGCCCAGCGCGGACCAGGGAGCCGGGCGACGATCGGCGGCGCCAGCAGCAGCACGCCCACGCACGCCGCGACGCTGAGACGGAAGCCGACCGAGCGGGTGAGGAGGGGGTCGACGAGCAGCAAGCCGCACACGGCGAGCGCCAGGTGGCGGAGTCCGCCAGAGGGCCGGCCGGTCGTGGTGGCCCACAGCGCCACGACGGCCACCACGGTCGCCCGCACCACGGACGGCTCGAACCGGGTGAGGAACGCGAACCCCACCACGATGGCCGTCGCCAGCACGAAGCGCGGCCAGAGGCGGAGCCGGCGCAGCAGCGGGCCGGCGACGGTGAGGGTGAAGAGCACGTTGGAGCCGGACACGGCCAAGAGGTGCGTGAGGCCCGAGGCCCGGAAGTCGGCCGTGAGCTCGGCCGGTTGGCGCCGGTCGTCGCCGAGCGTGAGCCCGGCGAGCAGCGCCCGGTGCCGCTCGGGCAGGGACACCGCCCCTCGGTCGAGCGTGCGCCGGAGCCCGTTGGCCGCCGCGGCGTGCGGCGCTCCCCCGCCGACGGCGCTCACCGCCTCGATGCGGAGCCGTCCGGCCAGGTGCCTTGCGACGATCCAGTCGTCCAGCCGCTCGAACGGCTCGACCTCGCCCCGGACCACCACGCGCTCCCCGGCCAGACGTCCGCGGAGCGCATCGATCGCAGCAGGCGCTCGTGCCTCGCCCAGCAGGCGTCGACCGTCCAGCCGGACGTCCACCCGCATCCGCCCCGTGACGGTCGGCTCGGGGTCGGTCACGAGCGTCACGGTGGCGTCGACCCGACCGGTCTCCCGGGGGTGCAGGCCGGCCAGCGAGCGAACGGTCAGCCCGGACGTGAGGAGGCCGAGCGCCAGGGCGGCCACGGCGAGCGCCGGCCAGCTGGGTGCCGACGACCGTCGCAGCGCCGCGAGGCCGGCCAGCACGACGGCACCCACGAGAGGCGCCGGCACCGCCACGGCCCGCTCGGCGCCGACCCAGGCGGCGAGCGCCAGCGCCACGGCCGGGAGGTCGGCCCGCCAGTCGACCGCGGCGCGGGCGAGGATCCCCTCAGACACGCACGAGGTCCCGCAGCGCGGCGAGCTTCGCCTCGCCGATGCCCCGCACCTCCAGCAACCCCTCGACGCTGGCGAAGGGGCCGTGCCGGTCGCGGTGGTCGATGATGGCCGCCGCCGTGGCGGGCCCGATGCCCGGCAGCGTCTCGAGGAGCGCGGCGTCGGCGGTGTTCAGGTCGACCGGGCCCGCCGCGTCCTCGCCGGTCGAGCCGCTGGTTGCCGACGGCGGCGGCGCCTCCCCGACCCGGGGCACGTACACCTGGGCGCCGTCCTCGACGAGCGCGGCCAGGTTGACCGCACTCGGGTCGGCGTCGGGTGCGAGCCCGCCGGATGCCTCCACCGCGTCGATGACCCGTGCCCCCGCCGGCAGGCGGTGCACACCCGGTGACAGCACGGCGCCGGCCACGTGCACCACCACCTCCGAAGGCGCCGTCGTGGCCGTCGTGGTGGTGGTGACGGCGGAGACGTCGACGAGGGGCAGCGTGGCCTCCACCGGCGGGGGCGCCTGCCGGGTGAGCCACCACAGGGCGCCCAGCACCAGTCCGACCAGGGCGATGCCCGCCACCGCAGCCCGGGCCCCGGTGCCCGTCGTGTCCAGCAGCTCGTCCCACCACAGCCGCAGCCGCAGCCCCGGCCCGTCAGGCTCCAACGCCTCGATCGGCTCGTCCACGTCGCCGAACATGGCTTCCTCCGCGCGCCAGCCGGCCACGGAGGGCACGGCGGTCGACGGGGGAAGTCGCCCGGGATGCTAGTGCGAGAAGACGTCACCGCACTGGGCCGCGCCGGGACTACGACGGAGCGAACGGGGCGAGGTAATCCTTCGCACGGGCGAGGATCAGCGAGAAGTGGCCCTCGCCGTCGACCAGGTGCCGGCGGGCGCCCGGGATGGCGGCCGCCAGCAGCTCGGAGGCGTCCGGCCGCACGAGGGTGTCATCGGTGCCGTGCCAGATGTCCACCGGGGCGGTGATGGCGGCCAGCCGCACCTCCCAGGGCAGGGCCTCCAACCGGTAGTCGTGCGTGAGGCCGCGCGTCCCCTGCCGGAAGGTCTCTGCGAGCACGGGCCCGATCAGGGACCGGACATCGGCGCGGTGGAACGCGCGCTCGTCCGCCTCCGAGAGCGTCGGCATCATCCGGCGGAACGCGTCGGGATCTCGTCGCAGGTCCCTGGCGAGCTTGGCCATCCACGCGCGCAGGAGCCACGGGACCCGGGTCGCGAGGACGTACGCCACCCGGTCGTCCCGGTTCGCCGCGGCCCGGGCTCCAGGCACGTCCATCGACACCGTGCTGGCCACGAGCCCGACCCGCCGGATGCGGTCACCCAGCAGGGCGCCGCACGCGGCCGTGTACCGGCCGCCGCCCGAGGTCCCGACCACGCCGAAGCGGTCGATGCCGAGCGCGTCGGCGAGCCGTTCGATGACGCCCGGGTAGTCGGCCACCCGGTAGGGGAAGAAGGAGGAGCCGCCGAGCCCGGGGCGGTCCGGCGCGACCAGCCGGAGGCCGAGCTCGGACGCGGCCACGTCCACCGGACCGCTCACCTGCAGGCGGGAGCTCGGCGTGCCGTGGAGGTACAGCACCACCTCGCCGTCGGGGATGCCGGCGTCGACGTAGGTCACCGTCGTCCCGTCCGCCAGCGTCACGTCCCGGTCCGTCCACATCGCCCCGCCTCCAGCGCGACATCGCTGCGCCGCGGACGGTACTCCTGTCGGCGGCGCAGTACTTCAGGGCCGTCACGGGGACACCACGGCCGGTCGCACCGATCCCGACCACCGTGATTCGCGTAGAAGGAGTTCTTGTCAGAGTGTCTGAGGAGAATGGGTGGCATGACCGGTTCCGCCACCTACGCCGTCAGCGCCGACACCGCAGCGCGGGCTCGCGAGCGGCTCGATCGGGCTGCGGGGCTCGCGGGTGAGGTGGAGGATGCGCAACGCCAGCTGCTCGGTTCCCTGATCGATCTGTGGCCGACCTCGGCGTGGCTGGCGGCGGGGGCCACGTCGGCCAAGCGGTGGCTGCTGGCCTACACGCGTTGCTCCGAGCAGGAGGCGCACCGGTTGGAGCGGCTGGCCGGGCTGTGCCACCGCCATCCGGCCCTGGCCGAGGCGGTCCTGTCCGGGGTGCTGTCGCTGGCCCGGGCCCACACGCTCGGCCAT
>DASTYO010000021.1:0-25318 GCA_035764875.1 Acidimicrobiales bacterium
GACGTCCGTGCCGGCGATCCGCCTGCCGTTCCTCGGCGGCTTCGGTCGCCCGTTCACCGTGCGGGCGTCGCACGGCGAGATCGTGGACCCGACGCGGGCCGGCGTCGACGGGGTGGCGACGTGCATCCGCTGAGGCGCGAGCGCGCCTCTGTCCTCATGCTCATGCCGGCGGCCGTGCTGATCGTCCTCCTGCTCGGGGCCGTGGCCGTCGACTCGGCGATCGTGTACCTGAAGCAGCGGCAGGCGTACAACGTCGCCTTCGATGCGGCGAACGACGCCGCCGGCGCCGGCTTCGACCTCGAGGCCGCCCGGACCACCGGCGACATCGTCTGGGACCCGCAGCGGATCGAGGCCCTGGCGGCCGAGGCGGTCGCCGCCGCCGGCATCGACGGGCTCGAGCTCGTCGCTGCGCGGCCCGACGACGGCGACGTCGAGGTGACCGTCGCCGTCACCGTCGAGCACCTCTTCGTGCAGGTCTTCGGCGACCCGGCCCGGGACGAGCTGGAGGTCTCGGCCCGGGCCGAGGGCGAGGTCCGCCGGGCCGCAGCAGAACCTTGATGCATCTCATGCACTTCCGGTAGCGTGCCGGGCGATGGTCATCGCCGTGCGCACCGAGGAGGCCGACGGCGGCCTCGTCGTCGTCAAGGAGGCTCGCAGCGACGGCGACGTCGCGCGGCTGAGCCGTGAGGCCACCATGCTGGCCCGGGGCCGCCACCCCGGCGTGGTCGACCTGGTCAGCGTCGACGAGCGGGCCATCCGGCTGCGCCACGCGGGCACTGCCCTCGCCCGCCTCGGACCGTTCCCCGTCGACCAGGCCGCCGGCATCGTGTGCGCGGTGGCCGACGTGGTGAACGCCTTGCACCGCCTCGGCGTGGTCCACGGCGACGTGGAGCCCGGCCACGTCCTGCTCGACGAGCGCGGCCGGCCCCGGCTGTGCGGCTTCGGCCAGGCCCACGACCGCACACCCGAGGGCGCCGCCGACGACGTCGCCGCGGTGGGTCGCCTGCTCGCCGGGCTGCTGAAGACGGGCGGCGACCTCCCCTGGGCCCACCCGCCGGCCGGCTTCCGGCGCCGGAGCCGGCAGCGCCAGGCCCGGCGCGAGCTCGAGGCCATCGCGGCCCAGGCCGTGCGCGAGCAGCGCGAACAGCGGCCCACGGCGCGCCAGCTGGCGAAGGCGGTGCACGCCGCCGTGCCCGGCTGCTCGCTGCCCGTCCCCGGCTCCGCCGAGCGCGGCCCGCAGCCGGCGTTCACCGAGCTGCCGTCCGACATCGACCCCACCGCCGACCTGGGCTGGACCGACGCCGACCTGAGCTGGCTCGCCTCCCAGGACGACGCGGGCGACGACCTCGCCGACGGCCCCGGCGGGGCCGGGCCCTACGCCGGGCTCGGTGCGCTCGGCGCCGTGACGCTCGACGACGCCCCGGAGGACTGGGCCGAGCTGGCCGCCCACCCCGAGGCGGTCACCGGCCCGCTGCCCATCCTCGAGCCGGAGCCCGACCCCGAGCCGGCGACGCGCGCCCGCATCGAGCTCACCGACGCCGCGACACCGGCTGCGCCCGGTCCCTCGGTGCCACTGCCGGCGCATGGCTCGACGGCGCGGGAGGCACCGCGGCGGCGCCCGGTCGCCCGCCTCGGGGCCCTCGCCGCCGTGCTCGTGGTCGGGGTCGTCGGGGGTGCCGCCGGCGCTCGGGCCATGCGCCCCCTCGGTTCCGGCGCCGCATCGGCCACCCGCTCGAGCGCCACCACGGCACCGGCGCGTGCCGAGCAGCCCGATGCCGAGGCTGGGCCGCAAGCGCCGGCGTCCGACCCCACCTGGCCCTCGCACTGCGACGTGCCCGATCCGGCCGGTCCCGACGTCGACGGCGACGGCTGCCCCGAGCCCATCGAGCTCGACGGGCGCGAGGCGCGCATCGGGTCGGTCGACGTGCGCCTCGGCGACGAGGGCGATCTCGTGGCCCTGGGCGACTGGGACTGCGACGGCGTCGCCACACCCGCCCTCCTCCGGCCCGAGTCCGGCGAGGTGTTCGTGTTCCCCGAGTGGCGCCTCGACGAGCCGCTCGAGGTGGAGGCGGCGGCGGTCGTCCCCCGCGCCTCGGCCATCGCCGCCGGCACCGGCGAGTGCCCGACGCTCTCGGTCACCACGCCCGAGGGCAACCGGGCCGTGGAGCTGCCCTCGTGAGCATGCGGCGAGCCCGGGCGGTCGGGTGGGTGCTCGGCCTGGTCGCGGCGGCGTCGCTGCTCCGGGCCGCCGCGGGTGGCGAGCTGGGCGCCCCTCCGCTCACCTCCCTCGACGGCCTCATCGGCTGGGTCGACGGCCGATCACCCGCCGCCGCCGCCATCGCCATCGTGCGCCTGGCCGCCGAGCTGTCGGCCTGGTACGTGCTGGGGCTCTCCGCCCTCCACGCGGTGTCGCACCTGCTCGGATCCGCCGGGGGCCACCGCGTCGCCGATGCCCTCGCCGTGCCGAGCGTGCGGCGCGCCGTGCGGGCCGGGCTCGGGCTCGGCCTGGTCGCCGCCTCGTCGGTGGCGGGCCGGGAGGCCGAGCCGCTCGGGCGGGGCACGGCCACGATGGTGCCGGCCGTCGAGGTCGGCACCGCCACCGCCCGGCCGGTCGTGCACGGGCCGGGCACGGCCACGATGCGGCCGGTGCGCGACCCGAGGGGCACCGCCACGATGCGCCCGATCCCCGCGACGCGCCCGGGCACCGTCACGGCACCCGCGGCGCCCGCCACCTGGACGGTGGTGGCCGGCGAGTCGCTGTGGTCCATCGCCGAGGAGCTGCTGGCCGACGCCTGGGGGCGTCCGGCGACCGATCCGGAGATCGCGCCCTACTGGCAGCACCTGGTGGCCGCCAACCGCGGGCGGCTCGTCGACCCCGCCGACCCCGACCTCATCCACCCGGGTCAGGTGCTCGAGGTGCCCGCCGTCCCGTCCCTGCCAGCGGTCTGACCCACCGACACCGACACCGGCGTCGCCAGCGCCGCGAGGCGCAGGCGCACGGCCACCTCGTTGGCGAGCAGCCGGCCGTCCGGCGTGAGCACGGCCCGGCCGTCGACCACCTGCACCAGTCCGTCGAGCGCCGGGTCGCCGAGGTCCAGTGCGTCGGCGGCCACGCCCTCGCGGGTGCGCAGCGCGAGCTGCAGCGCCTCCAGCCGGCGCGTCTCCTGGTCGAGGTCCTCGCCGGCCGCCTCGGTGGGCCGGCCGGCCTCGACCGCGTCGAGGTACCGCTCGGGCGTGCGCAGGTTCCACCAGCGCCGCCCGGCGCGGTGGCTGTGGGCCGCGCAGCCGAAGCCCAGGTACTCCCCCGCCTCCCAGTACAAGCGGTTGTGCCGGCACTCGTGTCCCGGTCGGGCCCAGTTCGACACCTCGTACCAGCGCAGGCCGGCCTCGGCCAGGCGCCGGTCGGCCAGCAGGTACTTGTCGGCCTGGTCGTCGTCGTCGGGGTACCGGTCAGGGTCGGCGGCGAGCGGCGTCCCCGGCTCCACGGTCAGGCCGTAGGACGAGATGTGCGGAGGGTCGAGCGCGAGCACCTCCTCGAGCGTGCTCGCCCAGTCGGCGACGGTCTCACCGACTGCGCCCATGATGAGGTCGAGGTTGAACGTGTCGAACCCGGCCTGGCGCGTCCAGGCGACCGCTCGCCGCACGTTGTCCGGGTCGTGCGTGCGGCCCAGCGCCTGCAGGACGTGGGGCTGCATCGACTGCACGCCGAAGGACATGCGGGTCACCCCGCCCGTCCGGTAGGCGCGCAGCGACTCGGCGCTCACCGTGTCGGGGTTCGCCTCGACGGTGACCTCGGCGCCCGCGGCCAGCGGCAGGTGGGCGAGCACCTCGACCAGCCCGTCGGCGGGCACGAGCGTCGGCGTCCCGCCGCCGACGAACACCGACGTCAGCGGGGGCAGCCCGTCCACCACCGCCCGGTCGATCTCGGCGGCGAGCCCGTGCAGGTAGCGGTCGACGAGGTGCCCGCGGTCCGTCCAGGTCGCGAACGCGCAGTAGTCGCAGCGTCGCGAGCAGAACGGGATGTGGAGGTAGGCGCCGAAGGCCAGCGCTACACACCCACCCGGCAGAGGCCCAGCTGGTCGAGGCGGTCGAGCGTCCGGTCGGTGGCGACGCCGAGGATGCAGGCGATGGCTCGAACGTCGTCCTTGCGGATCGTGAGCATCCGGCCGTTGAAGTCCTGGCGCTGGATCTGGATGGTGCGGATGTAGCGGTTGAGCATGGCGCCCTCGGGACCGCCGAGCTCGGACAGCATCTGCAGGTCGAGCACCAGCTGGGGCTCGGCCTGGCGGGCGAGCGTGCGGTCGGTGAGGTCGATGACCTCGCCCTCGTCGTCGGAGGGCAGCAGCTGGTCGACCGGCACGTCGTAGAAGCTGGCGAGGCGGTGGAGCCGGGGCACGGAGATCGAGCGCTCGCCCCGCTCGTAGGCGCCGAGCACGGAGGCCTTGAACTCGGCGTTCGACGCCGCCTCGACGTCGTGGAGGCTGAGGCGCTTCTGGCGACGGATGGCCCGCAGGCGCTCCCCCACCTTGCGGCTGTAGTCGAGGCCCGCCTCGTCGAGATCGGGATCGGTCATCATGGCTCTGCCTCCTGCCCACCGCCTACAACGCTCAACGTAGGGACTGACCACGCTCCGCACAAGCCTGGCCACTCTCGCGAACCCGACATTTCACCCAGTGTTGACGGGACGCGAGGCGCGTCCCCCCAACCCGCTACGGATCGCACCGAGCAACGCACCAGCGGTAATCGCTGCCGTCTCGGCCCGCAGCACGTGTGCGCCCAGCCCGGTGGCGGCCGGGAGCCGGGCCCGCTCGGCCTCGGTCCACCCGCCCTCGGGCCCGACGGCGACCGCCGTGACCGCGGCGGTGAGGGTGACCGGCCCGCGGTCGGCCCGCACCACGCCGCGGCGGGCGAGATCGTCGACGTCGGTGACCGGCTCGACCACGGGCAGCCAGCACCGGTGGGCCTGCTCGCACGCGCTCCGGGCGATGGCCTGGAGGCGCTCGTGCTGCCGGGCGGCCTTCTGCTCGTCCCAGCGGACCACCGAGCGCTCGGCGCGGAACGGCACGATGCGGTCGATCCCGAGCTCGGTGAGCTTCTGCACCACGAGCTCGGGCTTGTCGCCCTTGGTGAGCGCGAACGCGACGGTGAGCGGCGGGTCGGGTGCCGGCACGCGGACCACGTCGCCGGCCGGCTCGAGCACGGCCGTGCCGCGGAAGGCGCAGAGCCGCCACGCCCCGGCGCCGTCGGTGACGGTGAGGCCGTCGCCGTCGCGCAGGCGCCGGACCCGGGCGAGGTGGTGGTGCGCGCCATCGTCCAGCACGGGCGCCTCGACGTCGGCGACCAGCACGTGCGGCGCGGCCCCGTCGGGCGGCTCGGGGCTCACTTGAAGGCGGTGCGCAGCTTGCTGAAGAACCCGGGGCTGGCGGTGGCGACCTCCTCGCCGCGCAGCTCGGCGAGCTGGCGGACGAGCGCCTCCTGCTCCTCGGTGAGGTCGCGGGGGAGGTCGACGACGACGTGCAGGTGCAGGTCGCCCCGGCCTCCCCGGTTCACCACCGGGACGCCCTTGCCCCGGAACCGGAACACGTGCCCCGATGGGGTGGCCGGCGGCACCGTCACCGACTCGACCCCGTCGAGCGTCTCGAACTCGATCTCGGTGCCGAGGATGGCCTGGGTGACGGCCAGGTGCAGGTCGGCGTGCAGGTCGACGCCGTCGCGGCGGAACACGTCGTGGGGTCGGATGCGGAACTGCACGTAGAGGTCGCCGGGCGGGCCGCCACGGGGGCCCACCGCGCCGCGGCCCTGGAGGCGCAACGTGGAGGTGGCGTCGACGCCGGGCGGGATGTCGACGGTGAAGGTCTTGTCCTGCAGGGTGCGGCCCTCGCCGGCGCACGTCTCGCACGGGTGCTCGATGATCTGCCCGACGCCGCCGCAGCGGGGGCACGCCGCGGTGGTGACCATCTGGCCGAGCAGGGACTGGCGGACCCGGCGCACCTGGCCGGCGCCGCCGCACTCGCCGCAGGTGACCGGCGACGTCCCGGGCTCGGCGCCGGTGGCGTCGCACGCGTCGCAGGCCACGGCCGTGCGCACGTCGATCTTGTGCTGCGCGCCGAACACGGCCTCGGTGAACTCGAGCTCGGTGACCACCTCGAGGTCGGGGCCGCGGAGCGGGCCGGTGCTCCGGCCGCCGCCACCGAAGGGGCTCTGGCCGCCGAAGAAGGCGTCGAAGATGTCGCCCATGCCGCCGAACCCGGCGAACGGGTCGCCGGCGCCGGCGCCGGCGCCGCTGACCCCCGCCTCGCCGTAGCGGTCGTAGCGGGCCCGCTTCTCGGGGTCGCGCAGCACCTCCCAGGCGCGGGCCACCTCCTTGAAGTGCTGCTCGGCCTGCGGATCGTCGGGGTTGGCGTCGGGGTGCAGCTCGCGGGCCCGGCGCCGGTAGGCGCGCTTGATCTCCTCGGGGGAGGCGTCGCGTGGGACGCCGAGCAGGTCGTAGTAGTCGGCCATGCGTGTGGGTTCTCCGGGGTCAGCCCTCGGTCAGGGCGTGGCCGAGCCGGCGGCTCACCGCCGCCACCGCGGCCATCGCCTCGGGGTAGTTCATGCGGGCGGGTCCGAGGACGCCGATCGAGCCGGCGCGCTCGCCGTCGACCGTGTACGGGGCGACGACGAGGGCGGCGTCGGCCAAGGGCTCCATGCCCGTCTCGGTGCCGATCGCCACCTGCAGGCCGCGGTCGACGACGTCCTTGAGCAGGGTCACCACGACGAGCTGCTCCTCGAGGACGCTGAGGACCTGCTGCACCGTCTCGACCGCGTCGAAGGCCGAGGCCACGCGGGACGCGCCGCCGACGAAGACCTCGTCGGGCACGTCGGCCGGCGAGGTGCGCCGCAGGACGTCGAGGACCTGGAGGACGACGTCGTCGGTGTCGGGGTCGCCGGTGCGCGCCACGTCGGCGGGCACCGAGCCGCGCATCGTGCCCTGCAGCTGCGCGGCCAGGTGGGCCGACGCGGCGTTGACCCGCTCGTCCCCGACGGCCCGGGGCAGCTCGACCGAGTGCTTCTCGACCGTGGCGTCGGCGAGCACGCTGACCACCAGGGCCACCGTGGGGGCGAGCCCGACGACCTGCACCGAGCGGATCGCCACGTCGGCGGCCGAGGGCGGGACCACCACGCCCGTCCACGCGGTGAGCCCGGACAGCAGCCGGCTCGTGGACTCGAGCATCTCCTCGAGCTCGCCGTGGGCCCGGGCGAAGAACTCCTTCACCCGCTTGGCGTGCTCGCCGCGGAGGGCGCCGGGCGACCCGATGGTGTCGACGAAGTAGCGGTACCCCTTCTCGGTGGGGACCCGGCCGGCGCTGGTGTGGGGCTGGGCGAGGTACCCCTCGGACTCGAGCACCGCCATCTCGTTGCGGACGGTGGCCGAGCTCACGTCGACGCCGGGGGCGGCCGCGATGCGGCCCGAGCCCACCGGCTGAGCGGTCTCGATGTACTCCTGCACGACGGCCCGCAGGATCGAGGCCTTGCGATCGTCGAGCATGCGGTCACCTCCCGGGGCAGGTCGGCAGCAGTGGGCCGGCTGGCAGTCGATGATACCGACTGCTAACCCCGGCGGACCCCTTCCCGCTCAGCCCGCCTCCAGCGCCACCAGCTCGTCCTCCAGGTGCTCGAGCAGGTGCTGCAGCGACGGCACCTGGCGCCGGCAGCCGAGGATGCCGAAGTCGAGGCTGCCGGCGTAGCTCGAGGTCGTGATGTTGAGCGCCTGGCCGTCGACCAGGAGCGACATCGGGTACGAGCCGGTGAGCCGGGCGCCGTTCCAGTAGAGGGGCTGCTGGGGGCCGGGGACGTTGGAGATCACGATGTTGAACGCCGGCCGCACGACGTCCTCGGCGCCGGGGAGGCGGATGAGCGGGCTCATCGACAGCGCCGCCGGCGCCAGGCTCAGCGCGCTCAGGGCGATGATCTGCCCGGGCGTGAGCCCCTCCAGCCGCGACTTGCTCTGCCGGATCGACGCCTGGATGTGCTCGAGGCGGGCGGAGGCGTCCTCGAGGTGGGTGCCGAGCGAGCACAGGATCGCCCCCACGGCGTTCCCGGCGCGGTCGTCGGCGCCCCGGGTCTTCAACGAGACCGGCACCATCGCCACCAGCGGCTCGTCCGGGAGGGCGTCCTGGTGCAGGAGGTAGGTGCGAAGGGCGCCGGCGCTCATGGCGAGCACCATGTCGTTCACGGTGGCCCCGTAGGGCTCGGCGGCCGCCTTGATCCGCTCGATGGACCAGGAGTCGGCGGCGAAGCGGCGGGCGCCGGTGATCGGCACGTTGAGCATCGTCCGCGGCGCGCGGAGGTTCGCCGACCGCAGCTGGTCGCCGAGGCTGGCGGCCAGCGGACCCACCGCATCGAGGACGCCGGCGGCGCCGCTCAGGCCGGACCCGAGGCGGCGGACGCCGTCGGCGATCACCGCGGTCCACGTGTCGTCGTCCGGATCGGGGTGCGACCGTCCCGCTCCGACCTCGTCCGGATCGGGCTCGTCGAAGATCGACCCCTTCGGGCGGCGCTCCCACGGCAGCGGCATGTCCCGCTCGTCGGGATCGGCGCTCATCGACGACTCGAGGAGGCGCATGGCGGTGACGCCGTCGCACAGCGCGTGGTGGATCTTGGTGTAGAGCGCGAACCGCCCGTCGTCCAGGCCCTCGATGAGGTGGGCCTCCCACAGGGGGCGGTTCCGGTCGAGGAGCGCGCCGTGGAGGCGGGACACCACCGTGAGCAGCTCGCGGACGCGGCCGGGCTCGGGCAGGGCCGAGTGGCGGACGTGGTACTCGATGTCGAAGTCGTCGTCGGGGGTCCAGCTGAGCCCGCCGAGGCCGGGGCGCTTCAGCCGCCGCCGGAACAGCGACCGGACGGGTGCATCCGAGTCGATCGCCGACCGGTACAGGTCGTAGAGGTAGCGGCGGTCGGCGCCGTCGGGGGTCTCGAACAGCTGGAGGCCGCCCACGTGCGCGGGCTTCTCGCGCGCCTCCATCAGCAGGAACAGCAGGTCCTGCGGTGCGATCATCGCCATGGGAACCGTCCTCGTGTCACGTCTCGTCGCCGCCTAGCCGGCGCCCTCGTACCGCCGCAGGGACTCCTCGCGCTCCTCCCGATGGTCGACCACCGGGGCGACGTAGCCGTCGGGGAGCCCTGCAGGGCTTCGCCACGGCTCGTGGATCCACCTGCCGTCCACGCCCCGCAGCTCGGGCACGTGGCGGCGGACGTAGTCGCCGTCGGGGTCGAAGCGCTGGCCCTGGGTCGTGGGGTTGAAGATCCGGAAGAACGGTGCAGCATCCGTCCCCGTGCCCGCCGTCCACTGCCAGCCGTGCTGGTTGGACGCCAGGTCGCCGTCGACGAGGTGCTGCATGAACCACCGGGCGCCCCGCTGCCAGGGCAGGTGCAGGTCCTTCACCAGGAAGCTCGCGGTGATCATCCGCACCCGGTTGTGCATCCAGCCCTCGGCGAGCAGCTGGCGCATCCCTGCGTCGACGATCGGGAAGCCGGTGCGTCCCCGGGTCCACGCCTCGAACCGCTCGTCGGCGTCGGCGCCGTGGTCCCACGGCATGCCGCCGACCTTGTCGTCCATCGACTCGCGGGCGGACTCGGGCCGGTGGAGCAGGACGTCGGCGTAGAACTCCCGCCAGGCGAGCTCGGTGGCGAAGGCGTCCTCGCCCGGGGTGTCGCCGAGGCGGGCGAGGATCTGCCGCGGGTGGAGCGTGCCCCAGCGCAGGTCCGGCGAGAGGCGGGAGGTGGCGTCGTCGCCCGGCCGGTCGCGGGCGTCGGCGTAGTCGGCGACCTTGCCCCGGAGGAAGTGGTCGAGCCGGGTGGCGGCTGCCTCCTCCCCCGCACGCGGGAGCTCGACACCGTCGAGATCGGGCTCGTCCGGCCAGGGGTCGGAGCCCACCTGGCGCCACGAGACGGCGGCGGGCCGGCGCACCGGGCCGGGCCAGCCGTGCCGGCGCCACGCCCGAGCGAACGGGGTGAACACCTTGTACGGCGTGCCCGATCCCGTGACCACGGAACCCGGCGGCACCGCGTACGGCGAGCCGGTGCGCACCGGCTGTATGCCGGCGTCGACCAGTCGCGTGGCCACCGCCTCGTCGCGCTGGCGCCCGTACGGGCCGAAGTCCTCGGCGAGGTGGACGCTGGCGGCGTCGACCTCGACGGCCAGCTCCGGGATGACGTCGACCGGATCGCCGACCCGGACCACGAGGCGGCCGCCCATGGACTCGTCGAGGGCGCGCAGGCAGCGCAGGAGGAACGTCCGCCGGGGCGCGCCGGCCGGGTCGAACAGGGCGGGGTCGATGCAGAACGCGCCGACCACCTCGTCGGCCGCAGCGACCGCCTCGACGAGGGCTGGGTTGTCGGACAGGCGCAGGTCGCGCCGGAACCAGAGCAGCGCCGTGGACGTCACCGCCGACCCCCGGCGAGCAGCGCCCGCACGGCGTCGAGGGTGTCGACCTCCGCCGGCCCCTTGTCGTGGCGGTAGCGCACCACCCGCGCGAAGCGCAGGGCCACCCCGCCGGCGTAGCGGGTGGACACCTGGGCGCCGTCGAGGGCGATCTCCACGACCTGCTCGGGCCGGACGTGCACCACGTGGCCGCTGCGGTGGGTCTCGAGCTCGAGGAAGCGCTCGGTCTGCCACGCGAGCATCTCGTCGGTCATGCCCTTGAACGTCTTGCCGACCATCACGTGCTGGCCGCTCACCGGGTCGAGCGCCCCGAGGTGGATGTTCGACAGCCACCCCTGGCGCCGGCCGCTCCCCCACTCGACGGCGAGGACCACGAGGTCGAGCGTGTGGACCGGCTTCACCTTCCGCCACGAGCGGCCCCGCCGGCCCGCCTCGTAGGCGGAGTCGGCGGCCTTGACCATGACGCCCTCGTGCCCGTGGGCGAGGGCGTCGTCGAGCACGCCCTGCGCGACCTCGGGATCGTCGGTCACCACGCCGGGGATGAGGTGCGGCCCCACCAGCTCGGCGAGGCGGGCCCGCCGAGCGCGCAGGGGCGCATCGATCTGGTCGGCGCCATCGAGGTGCAGGAGGTCGAAGAACTGGGGCACCAGCACGGTGCCGTGCTCGACGCCGGCACCGCTGCCGAAGCGGCTCATGGTGTCCTGGAACGCCTGGGGCGACTGCTCCGGGCCCATGAAGCCCAGCACCTCGCCGTCGAGCACGAACCGCTCGGCGTCGAAGCCCTCGACGACGTCGACGACCTCGGGCAGCCGGGCCGTGACGTCGTTCAGGTTGCGGGTGTAGATGCGGATGTCGGCCCCGGCCCGGTGCACCTGGATGCGGGCGCCGTCGAGCTTCCACTCGACGCTCGCCTCGCCGACGTCGGCGAGCGCGTCGGGGACCGACTCGCTGGTGGAGGCGAGCATCGGCTGCACGGCACGCAGCGGCTCGAGGCCGATGGCGGCCATGCCCGGCGCGCCGTCGGCGAGGGCGACGTGGGCGACGCGGCACAGGTCGCCGGCCAGCATCACCGCCCGCCGGACGTCGGCGACCGGGAGGCGGGAGGCGGCGGCGACGGCGTCGGTGACCACGCCGGCCAGCGCGCCCGTGCGCATCTCGCCGACGAACAGCCGGCCGAGGAAGTCGGCCTCCGCGGCCGTGGCGCAGCCGAACAGGTCCCGGAGCTGGGCTCGCCGGGCGGCCTGGGAGCCGGCGCCGGTGGTGACCGCGAGGTGGGCCACCGCCCGGTCGACGTCGTCGACGGTGAGGGAGGGCTGAGGCGACGGCGCGACGTCGAGGCCGCGGATCGTCGCCCACCCGATGCCGATGCGACCCTGGCGCACCTCGCCCAGCAGGAAGCCGACGACCGGCTCCACCTCGTCGGGGTGCAGCCGGGAGAACAGGGCGGCGAGGGCGTCCCGCTTGGCGGTGCGCTTCGAGGTGGCGGCGACGGTGGCGGCGGCGTCGACGACGTCGGCGAGCAGCGTCACGGGATGCACCAGTCGACCGGTGCGCGCCCGGCGTCGACCAGCGCCTCGTTGGCCCGGCTGAACGGGCGGGTGCCGAAGAACCCCTTGTGCGCCGACAGCGGCGACGGGTGGGGCGACTCGATCACGACGTGGCGGCTCGTGTCGACGAAGGACGCCTTCCGGCGGGCGGCCGCCCCCCAGAGCACGAACACGACCCGCTCGGGCTTCTGGTTCACGACCTCGATCACCCGGTCGGTGAACCGCTCCCACCCCTTGCGCTGGTGCGACGCCGCTTGGCGGGCCCGCACGGTGAGCGTGGTGTTGAGCAGCAGGACGCCCTGGCGCGCCCAGTGCTCGAGGTTGCCGTGCCCGGGGCGCGAGCACCCGAGGTCAGCCTCGAGCTCGGTGTGGATGTTCACCAGCGACGGCGGGATCTCGACGTCCGGGCGCACCGAGAAGCACAGCCCGTGGGCCTGGCCGGGCCCGTGGTAGGGGTCCTGGCCCAGGATGAGCACCTTGACGTCGGCGTACGGGGTGAGGTGCAGGGCAGCGAACACCTCGTCGTGGGCCGGGTAGACGGCGTGGCGCTCCCGCTCGGCCCGGACGAACGCCTGCAGCTCCCGCCAGTACGGCTCCTCGAACTGGTCGCGCAGCAGCGGGTTCCAGTCCGTCTTGGGGCTGCCGCCGGTCATCGGAGGCGGAGCCTAACGGCGCTGCTCGGGAACGATTCGTCGACGATTCGTCGCGGCGATTCGTCGGCGAATCGCCGCCGACACGGCGCCGCGTGCCTCAGGGGCGGGCGAGGATCTCGCCGTGCAGCACGGCGAACCAGCCGTCGGGGGCGTCGACCCAGCGACGGAACGCGGCGGCGAAGCCGGCCAGGTCCTCGCGGGTGGCGAAGCCGCGGTCGACCGCCTGGCGGGCCAGGTCGGACTCCTCGACCCGCTCGGCCCACAGCCCACCCCACCACGCCCGGTCGTCCGGCTCGGTGAAGCACCACACGGAGGCCGACGCCCGCACCTCGGAGAAGCCCGCCCGCAGCGCCCAGCCCTTCAGGTACCGGCCGGCGTCGGGTTCGGCCCCGTTGCTCCGGGCCACGGCCCGGTACACCTCGAGCCACCGGTTCAGCTGCTCGTCGGCGGGCGCCCAGGTGAACGCGCCGTAGTCGCTGTCGCGGGCGGCCACGACGCCGTCCCGCGTGCACACCCGGCGCATCTCGACCAGCGCGGCGACGGGATCGGACAGGTGCTGGAGCACCTGGTGGGCGTGCACGACGTCGACGCTGCCCTCGGCGAGATCGAGCCCGTACACGTCACCCGTCGCGAAGCGCACGCCCTCCCGGCCGGCGAAGGTCTGGGCCGCCAGGGCCACGACCTCCTCGCTGCGGTCGACGCCCAGGACCTCACCGGGGGCAACCCGCTCGGCGAGGTCGACCGTGATGGTGCCCGGGCCGCAGCCGACGTCGAGGACCCGCAGGCCGGGGCGCAGGTGCGGCAGCAGGTGGGCCGCGGAGTTCTCCGCGGTGCGCCAGCTGTGGGACCGCAGCACGGAGGGCTGGTGGCCGTGGGTGTAGGTGTCGTCGGGCACGGCGCCCAGGCTGGCAGGTCTCTGCGCTGCGGTCCGGCACGGCGTTCGGCGGACACGGGACGTCGGGCCTTGTCAGGCACCCGCGGGAGGTCGATGCTGGAGTCAGCGAAGGGGGAACGTCATGCGCAGCGGTGCACGCATCGGTGCTGGTGCCCTGGGTGCCGCCCTCGCCGCCAGCCTGCTGCTCGGCGCCTGCGGTGACGATGACGACGGCGCTGACGCCGGCGGCGCGTCGACCTCGATCGACGTCGAGGCCACGGAGTTCCAGTTCGACCCCGACTCGTGGACGGTGCCGGCCGGTGAGGAGTTCACCGTCGAGTTCGTGAACGGCGGGGGCACCCAACACGAGTGGGCGGTCATCAAGCGAGGCGAGGACATCGAGTCCGAAGCGGACTTCGAGGAGGACAAGGTCGAGTTCGAGATCGAGGCCACGCCAGCCGGCGAGTCGGTGACCGAGGCGTTCACGCTCGAGGAGGCCGGGACGCACCAGGTGATCTGCGCGCTGCCCGGGCACTTCGACGCCGGCATGGAGGCCACCCTGGTCGTCGAGTGAGCCCCGGCAGGCGCCACGATCACCCCAGGAGCGAGCCCTCGGCCAGGGACGTGTCGAGGCGGTCCAGCAGCTCGCGGTCGTGGTCGTCGCCCGGGTTGCCGGTGGTGAGCAGCTTGTCGCCGAGGAAGATGCTGGCGGCGCCGGCGTGGAGGCACAGCGCCTGCAGCTCGTCGCTCATCTGGCTCCGACCGGCGGAGAGGCGCACGACGGAGCCCGGCATCATGATGCGGGCGGCGGCGACGGTGCGCACGAGCTCGAGGCCGTCGAGCTCCTCGGTGCCGTGCAGCGGGGTGCCCGGGACCTGGACCAGCAGGTTGATGGGCACGCTCTCGGGGTGCGGGTCGAGCTGGGCGAGCTGGGCGAGCAGCCCCGCACGTTGACGGCGGCTCTCCCCCATGCCGACGATGCCGCCGCAGCACAGCCGCACGCCGGCCTCACGCACGTGGCCGATCGTGTCGAGGCGGTCCTGGTAGGTGCGGGTGGTGATGATCTCGCCGTAGAAGTCCGGCGAGGTGTCGAGGTTGTGGTTGTAGTAGTCGAGCCCCGCCTCCGCGAGGGTCTTGGCCTGCGCGTCGGTGAGCATGCCGAGCGTCACGCACGTCTCCATGCCGAGCGCCGACACGGCCTCGACCGCCTCGGCCACCCGCTCGACCTGCCGGTCGTTCGGCGAGCGCCACGCCGCGCCCATGCAGAACCGTGTCGCTCCGGCGGACTTCGCGTTCGTGGCGGCGGCGACGATCTCGTCGGTCTCCATGAGGCGCTCGGGCTCGAGGCCGGTGTTCCACTTCGCCGACTGCGGGCAGTAGGCGCAGTCCTCCGGGCACGCGCCCGTCTTGATCGAGAGCAGGATGGCGCCCTCGACGACATCGGGCCGGAAGGCCGCCCGGTGCACCTGCTGGGCCTCGAAGAGCAGGTCGTGGAACGGGCGGTCGAGGAGGGCGAGCGCCTCGTCGGTGGTCCAGTCGTGGCGGGGCATGGGGGCGGCCATGGCGGGCGATCCTACGAGCGCGCCCGGATCGCCTCCGCATCCCTCAGCCGGTGATGCGGTCGTGGTGGGCGCCGACGATGAACACGGCGAGCCGGGCCGGCACGTCGCCGGGGTTCGACCACCGGTGGCGGGTGCCGTTCTGCACCACGGTGTCGCCAGGTCGCAGCGTCACCCGCTCGCCGTCGTCGAGCTCGAGGGTGACCTCCCCCTCCAGCACCACCTCGAAGTCGATCGTCGCGGTCGTGTGCATGCCGGGCGCGTCGGGCTCCATGTGACCGGCGAGCCCGGGCAGCGCCGATTCGAGCTCGGCGAGCGCGGCCTCGACGTCGAGGTCGGCCGGCGCGCCCCGACCACCGTCGGGCGGGATGGTGAAGAAGCCGAAGCGGAACCCGCCGACGGGCGGGAAGTAGCTGGTGTGCGCCGGCATGGACCCGTCGTCCGGGAACCGGGGCGCCTCGTCGCCACCCCACAGCCGGTGGAACTCGCTCCCGGGGAGCAGCGCCGGCGTCACCGGCGGCACCCGCTCGTCGGAGGCGAAGACCGCCTTGCCGTCAGCATCGTGGCCGGTCACCACCCGTCGGACGTCCATGGCTGTTCCCCCTTCTGCGGTCGTCGGCGGCGACCCTAGGTCGCCGACGCCGCGGGCGGTCGGAACAGCACGCACGGCGGTGTGGTTGGGTGCAGCCATGCGCATCGATGTGTGGTCCGACGTCGTCTGCCCGTGGTGCTACCTCGGCAAGCGGCGCCTCGAGCTGGCCCTCGACCGCCTCGACTTCGCCGACGAGGTCGAGGTGCGCTGGCGGGCGTTCCAGCTCGACCCGACGGCCACCGAGACGCCGAAGGACCTCGCCGCGGCCATCGACCGCAAGTACGGGCCCGGCGCGTTCGACGGCATGCAGCGGCGCCTCGGGGCTCTCGGGGAGGCTGTCGGCATCGACTACCGGTTCGACATCGCCCAGCGGGTGACCAGCCTCCCCGCGCTGGCGCTCGTCGCGTGGGTCGAGTCCACCGAAGGCGCCGACGCGGCGAGCCGGCTCCACGACCGGCTGTTCCGGGCCTACTTCACCGAAGGCGCGAACATCGCCGAGCCGTCCAACCTCGTCGCATGGGCGGTGGAGGTCGGGGCCGACCGGGAGCTGGCCGGCGAGGCGGTGGCCACGGGGGCGGGCCGGGACGTCGTGGCGGCCGACCTGCAGGCGGCGGCGGCCAGGGACATCACCGGCGTGCCCGCCTTCGTCATCGAGGACGCGCACCTCATCCCCGGCGCCCAGGACGTGGAGACGATGCAGCACCTGCTCACGCGCATCCACGCCAAGCTCGCCGGCCGCTGAGCGCGGCCGCGGGCCTCAGCCGCCCGCCTCCCGGGCGGCGATCAGCTCGCCACGCCGGAAGCCGGTGCCGCCCTCGTCCTCGATGCTCGTGATCAGACCCTGCTCGGCCATGGCCTTGACCTGCTCGACCGGCACCCCGAGCAGCGCGCTCGCCTGGTCGAGGCCGAGGAGCTCGTCGGGATCGCCGGTCTGGGGGTTCGCGTGCTCGGTCATGCCCGCTCCGTACCCGCCGCTCCCCGCAGGGAACACCGGGGCGTGCGATGCCCGGTTTGCGGGGATGCGGGCGCACGGTCGCTACGGTCGGGCAGGTGCCGAACCTGACCACGCGCCAGTGGGCCATCGTCGGCGGCGTCGCCGCCGTCGTGCTCGTGCTGATCGCCGCCGTCGCCCTCGCCGGTGGCGGCAGCGACGAGCCCACGGAACGGGCGACGACCACCTCGAGCACCACGTCCAGCACCACCACGACGGCACCGGCCGGGCCCACGTACCCGCTCACCGGCATGCCGCTCGACGACCCGGCCCGCGCCCAGCGCCCGGCGCTCGTGGTCAAGATCGACAACGCCGAGCCCCGCACGGGCCGCGGCGGCCGCCCCCAGGCCGGCATCAACGCCGCCGACGTCGTCTTCGAGGAGATGGTGGAGGGCAGCGTCACGCGCTTCGCCGCCGTCTTCCACTCCCAGGACGCCGACCCCGTCGGTCCGGTCCGCTCGGCCCGCACCACCGACCTGCTCCTCATGGGCGCGCTCAACCGGCCGCTCTTCGCCTGGTCGGGCGCCAACGCCGGCGTCGTCGGCCAGGTCCGCGGCGCCAACGTGGTCGACGTCGGCTACGACGTGGCGAGCGGCGCGTACTCCCGGGCCGGCGACCGCCCGGCCCCGTACAACCTCATGAGCAGCACCGGGGCCCTGCGGGGCGCCGCGGCGAGCGAGGAGCGCCCGCCGCCCGCGCTGTTCCAGTACCGCACCGCAGCCGACACCGAGCCGCAGGGACGCGAGATCCAGCGTGTGCACATCGTGTTCGGCGGCGGGCCGGGCAGCGCGCCGGTGGACTACCAGTGGGACGGCGCCGGTTGGGCCCGCTCCCAGCGGGACAGCGAGCACGTCGATGCGGCCGGCAACCGGGTGGCACCCCCCAACGTCGTCGTCCAGTTCACTCCCTACGCCGAGGTGCAGTGCTGCGACGCCGCCGGCTTCCCCATCGTCGAGGCCCAGCTGCTGGGCGAGGGTGATGCATGGGTGCTCACCAACGGCCGGCTGGTCGAGGCGAAGTGGTCCCGTCCGTCGGTGGAGGACGTCACCACCTACACCGACGCCGAGGGCAACCCCGTGCTGCTGACCCCGGGTCCGACCTGGGTGGCCATCGCACCTCCAGGCAGCGCCGAAGCCGCCTGATCGCGGATCAGCCGGCGCGCAGCCGGTAGCCCATGCCCCGCACGGTCTCGATGCGCTCGCTGCCGAGCTTGCGGCGCAGGTAGCCGATGTACACGTCGACCACGTTCGACTCGGGCTCGAAGTCGTAGCCCCAGACCATCGACAGCAGCTGCTCCCGGGAGAGCACCTGCCCCGGGTGGCGGAACAGCGTCTCGGCGAGGGCGAACTCGCGCGAGGACAGCTCCACCGCCCTGCCGTCGACGCTCACCGTGCGGCGGCGCAGGTCGAGCACGACGTCGCCGGCCTCGAGCAGGGTCTGCTCGGTGGTGCCCTGGTCGCGCAGGCGGGCGCGCACGCGGGCGAGGAGCTCCTCGAAGCGGAACGGCTTGGTGACGTAGTCGTCGGCGCCGGCATCGAACCCGGCCACGGCGTCGGACGTGGCGTCCCGAGCCGTGAGGATGATCACCGGCAGCCGCACCCCCCGGCTGCGGATCTCGTCCAGCACGGCGAAGCCGTCCTTCCCCGGGAGGCCCACGTCGAGGATCATGAGGTCGAAGTCGGCGTCGTCGACCACCGCGGCAGCGGTGACGCCGTCGCCCACCGCCATCGTCGAGTGGCCGTTCGCCTCGAGCCCCTTCGTGAGGAACGACACGATGCGGTCCTCGTCCTCGACGATCAGGATGCGGGCCATGGCTGCTCCTCCGCTGCGGGCGTCGGCTCGCCGGTCGAGGCCGACGGCTCGGGGGTGATGTCGGGCGGCGCCGGCAGGCACAGCACGAAGGTGGCGCCCCCGCCCGGCGTGTCGCGGAGCTCCACCCGGCCGCCGTGCGCCTCGGCGATCGCCCGCGCGATGGCGAGCCCGAGGCCGGCGCCGTCGCTGCGGGTGCGGCGAGCGGACCCTCCCCGACCGAAGCGGTCGAAGACCCGGGAGCGGTCCTCCTCGTCGACGCCCTCCCCCGTGTCCTGGACGCCGAGCTCCAGCTGGCGGTCGACGATCGCGGAGAACACGGTGATGCGGTCGCCGTCCGCCGTGTGCTGGACGGCGTTCCGGACGAGGTTCATCCACGCCTGCGTGATCCGATCGCGGTCGAGCTCGGCGACGACCACCGCGTCGACGTCGGCCGCCCAGCTGCGCGCGCCGAGCGGGCGGGCCTTGTCGAGGATCTCCTGGGTGAGGTCGCCCACGTCGACCGGCGCCGGCACGACGAAGTCCGGGCGCTCGGCCTTGGCGATGAGCAGGAGGTCGTCCACGATGCGGGCCATGCGGTCGAGCTCGTCGAACACGATCTCACGGGTGCTCTCGGGCAGGGGCTCGTCGACGTCGGCGAGCTCGAGGTGCCCGCGTATCACGGTGATCGGCGTGCGCAGCTCGTGGCCGGCATCGTCGAGGAACGCCCGCTGGGTGGCGAAGGCGCGCTGGACGCGGTCGAGCATGGCGTTGAACGTGCGCGTGAGCTCGGCGAGCTCGCCTGAGCCCTCCACCGCGATGCGGTGCTCGAGGCTGTCCTCGCGGATCGATGCCGCCGCCGTGGCCAGGTGGTGCAGCGGAGCGAGCACCCGGCCGGCGATCGCCCAGGCCGCCGCCGCGGCGAACAGGAACGCCACGAGCCCGACGAGCGCCGTGGTGCGGATGGTGTCGTCGACCTCGGCACGCTCCGGACCGGGGAAGCGCCCGACGACGAAGGTGCCCGTGCGCTGGCCCTCGGCCGCGACCACGGGCACGACCAGCGAACGCAGCTCCCCCACCGGCGTCGGGTCGTCGCGGTAGCCGGGATCGGCCGTGGCGGACCACTGCGAGAGCAGCCCCGGGAGCTCCTCGACGGCGTACGGCGAGCTCGCGCTTCGCAGGTACGGGTCGTCACCGAGCATGGCGAGGAAGACCTCGTCGGGTCCCGGGACGTTGCGGGCGAAGAAGGCGTCGAACGCGGCGCGGAGGTCACCCCCGTAGCGCTCGCCGGTCTCGGGGTCGGCGCCGCGGGCCACGCGCTCGAACTCGTCGACCTCCTGGGCGAGCTCCTCGTCGATCCGCTCGTCCAACCGCCCGAGCAGGAGGGCGCGATCGACGACGATCGACAGCACGATGGTGGCGGCCAGCAGCACCAGCGCCCCGACCAGCACCCGCGCTCTCGTGCTCTCGAGGAACCGGAGCCCCTGCGGCATCAGCGGTCGGGTTCGTCCTCGGAGGGATCATCGCCCTCCGGGCCGTCGAGGTCCTCGGCGCCGACCTCGTCGTCGTCGAGCTCGTCGTCATCAGGCTCGTCGGCCGACTCGTCGACCTCGGGGTCGTCATCGTCGGCCTCGAGGTCGTCAGGACCGTCGTCGTCCGCCGGACCTTCGTCGGGCGGGGCCGCGACGGGCACGGAGGTCGTCGGCGCCGGCGGCGTCGCAGGGCCGGGTGCCAGCTCGACCGGGGCGGGGGCGACCAGCGTGGGCTGCGCGCCGACGTCCGCCGGAGGTGCCACGGGCGCAGCGGTGGTCGTGGTCGTCGTGGCCGGCTCCTCGGGCCCGGCGGTCCGATCGGCGCGGGGTTCCGGGCGCAGCTGCACCACGGCGGGAGGGCGCGGGCCCCGCTCGGGCGCGAGGGCGAGCACCAGCGTCGCGGTCAACACGGCGACCGCCGCGGCGAGGGCCAGCGCGGCCACCGACCTCCAGAGCACGCCCCATCGTGCCCCGTCGCGCGTGAGCACTGCATGAGCCGAGGATGAGAAGGTTCTCATGGTGGTCTCATCGTCGGCTCACGGGTCGATCCCAGGGTCAGCGGGTGGAGATCGTCGACGCCGCGGTCCCGGCCGTGCAGCACCTGACCGGACCGGGCGCGACCGAGGTGCTGCGGGCCGCGGTCGACGCAGCCGGTGGCGTGCTCCACGATGCGCGCACGAGCCAGGTGCAGTACCGCCCGGGCGCCGACGTGGTCGTCCGCTACCGCGCCGACGTCACGTGGGCGGACGGGTCCCGGCGACCGGCCGAGACGCTGCTCGCCTCGGCGAGCACGACCGGACCGCTTCCGGGCGCGGTCCCGGTCGAGGCGCTCGACGGTGAGCAGGCGCTGGTGGCCTCGGTGTGGCGCTGGCCCTTCGATCCCCTCGTGCCCGGCCTCGAGCGAGCGGTGACGCCCGGGCGCAGCGACGACCTCGTGGGCTCCTGGGTCGGCGCCGGCCCGACGCTGGAGGTCGTGGCCTACCGGCCGACCGAGCGCGCCGTGGTGCGCGTGACGGGCGACGACGGGCGCCGGGTCTACGTCAAGGCGGTCCGACCGCACGACGTCGGCCCCCTCGTCGAGCGGCACGAGCGCCTGCTCGGGGCCGGGCTGCCGGTGCCCGAAGTGCTGGCCGCGTCCGCCGCGGACGGCTTGGTGGTGCTCGCCGAGCGGCCCGGCACCACCTTCCGCGAGCGCATCAAGCAGGACCTGCCGGGCTGGCCGGAGCCGGCGGCGATCGGCGCGCTCGTCGGGCTGCTCCGGCACGTCGACCCCGCCGGCCTGCCCCCTCGGCAGGGGCGCGTCGTCGACGCCCTCGGCCACGCGCGCCTGCTCGCCGCGGTGGCGCCGGACCTCGCCGACCGGCTGGAGGCGCTCTGCGCCCGGTTCCGGGCCGCCTTGCCGGCGGTGCGCGACCGGTCCGGCGCCGTGGTGCACGGCGACCTGCACGAGGGTCAGCTCGTGGTGGCGGGCGACGGCGCCATCACCGGCCTGCTCGACGTGGACGACGTGGGCACCGGCGACCCGGTGGACGACCTGGCCACCGTGATCGGGCACCTCCGCTTCCGCGCGGCGACCACCCACGAGGGCGCCGCGCCGCTCCGTCGCCGCCTGGCTGCGCACGTGGGCGCGCTCGAGGTGCACGGGGGTGCGCGCGTGGGTCGTGAGGCCCTGGCGCTCGACGTCGCGGCTGTTCTCGTCGGACTGGCCACCGGCCCGTTCCGCATCCAGCGCGCCGGCTGGCGGGACGAGACCGACCGGGTCGTGGCCGACGCCGAGGCCGCGGTCGACCAGGTCGGCGTTCCATGAGCGGGTTCTCATCCTCCGCTCACGTTGCCCTCACGCAGCCGTCCGATGCTGCTGGCGTTCTCCCCGCACCTCCCCGAAAGGACCCTCCCCCATGTCGAAGCGCACGCTCACCTGGAAGGTCGCCGTCGCCGGCGGCGCCGTGCTCGGCGCCGGCTTCGGCTCGGTGGCCCTCGCCGGTGCCGACGGCGGCACCCCGCCCACCACTGCCGAGGTCGACCAGCTCGAGCAGGACCTGACCTCCCCCGGCGCACCGCTGTCCGTCATCCCGGCGCCGGCCGTCGACATCTCGCAGCAGCTGTCGGCCCCCTCGCCGCAGACGCCGCCCACCGCGGAGGCCGTCGCTCCGGCCGAGGTGCAGGACACCGAGTCGGTCCCCTCGCCCGCCACGCCGGCGTCGGCCCCGTCCGCCCCCTCGGCGCCCAGCGCCCAGGAGGTCGAGGCCGCCCCCGCACCGGCGCCCGCCCCCGAGGCCGAGGAGTCCGCCCCGAGCCCCGCCACCCCCGAGGCCGTCGCACCCGCCGAAGCCGACGAGCCCGACAGCCCGCCGAGCCCGGCCACGCCGACCACCGAGACCGAGGACGTCGACGACGACGCCCAAGACGACTCGGACGACTGAGCACCGCCGCTCACGACTCGGCCCGGACGGCACGCCGTCCGGGCCGTGTCGCGCCCGGGCACACACGAGCGGCACCGAACGGCCCGGACAACTCCATGCAGTTGCGCGCGCCCGGGTCGCCGAGCGTACGGTCCGCGTCTCCGACCGATCCCCAGACGAAGGAACGCCCGATGACCGACGGACCCGCCCACGGCTTCGACACCATGCTCGTCCACGCCGGCACCGAACCCGATCCGGCCACCGGTGCCGTGCAGGTGCCCATCTACCAGAGCACCTCGTTCGTCTTCCGCGACGCCGACCACGCCGCTCGCCTGTTCAACCTCGAAGAGGTCGGCTTCATCTACTCCCGGCTCACCAACCCCACGGTGTGGGCCCTGCAGAACCGCATGGCGGCGCTGGAGGGCGGCGCCGGCGCCGTGGCCTGCTCGTCCGGCCACGCCGCGCAGATCATGGCGCTGTTCCCGCTGATGGCGCCCGGCCGCAACGTCGTCGTGTCCACCCGGCTGTACGGCGGCTCGATCACCCAGTTCTCCCAGACCATCAAGCGCTTCGGCTGGTCGGCCACGTTCGTCGACTTCGACGACACCGACGCGGTCGCCGCCGCCTGCGACGACGACACCCGCGCCATCTTCTGCGAATCGATCGCCAACCCGGGTGGCTACATCACCGACCTGCCGGCCATCGCCGCCATCGCCGACGACAAGGGCGTCCCGCTCATCGTCGACAACACGTCGGCCACGCCGTACCTGTGCCGGCCCATCGAGCACGGCGCCACCCTCGTGGTGAACTCGCTCACCAAGTACCTCACCGGCAACGGCACGGTCACGGGCGGGGTCATCGTCGACTCGGGCACGTTCGACTGGAAGGCGTCGGACAAGTTCCCGTCGCTCTCCCAGCCCGAGGAGGCGTACCACGGGCTCGTGTTCGCGGACACGTTCGGCCCGATGGCGTTCACCTTCCACGGCATCGCCGTCGGGCTGCGCGACCTGGGGATGACCCTCAACGCCCAGGCTGCCCACTACTCGCTGCTCGGCATCGAGACGCTGAGCCTGCGCATGCAGAAGCACGTGGCCAACGCCGAGCACGTGGCGCAGTGGCTCGAGGGCAACGAGCACGTCGAGGCCGTCACCTACGCCGGCCTGCCGTCCTCGCCGTACCGCGAGCGCAAGGAGCGGCTGTGCCCGAAGGGCGCCGGCGCCCTGTTCACCATCGCCCTGAAGGGCGGCTACGACGCGTGCGTGAAGTTCGTCGACTCGCTGCAGCTGTTCACCCACGTGGCCAACCTCGGCGACACCCGCTCGCTGGTGATCCACCCGGCATCCACCACGCACCGGCAGCTCTCGACCGACCAGCTCGAGGCCGCCGGCGCCCCGGCGAACGTCGTGCGCCTCTCCATCGGCATCGAGGATCCCAAGGACCTCATCGCCGACCTCGAGCAGGCCCTCGCCGCCGCCCACTGACCCGCCCCAAGACCGTTCTGGCCTACAGATCCTCCTCCTGAGCGGCAGATCTGTAGGCCAGAACCGGGACTAGACCGGCTCGACCGCCAGCCGCCGGGCGCGGCGCTCGCTGCGCACGGCGTCGGTCGCCAGCACCGTGAGGGCGATCCAGACGAGGACGAAGCCGACGAGGCGCTCGGGCGGCAGGTCCTCGCCGAGGAGCAGCACGCCGCACAGCAGCTGCATCGTCGGCGTGACGTACTGCAGCAGGCCGAGCATCGCCAGCGGGATGCGGGTGGCGGCGGTGGCGAACAGCAGCAGCGGTACGGCGGTCACCACGCCGAGGCCTGCGAGCAGCAGGTCGCGCCACAGCGAGCCGTGGGCGAACGACAGGTCGCCCCGCACGCCGAACACGGCGAGCCCCACGAAGGAGATCGGGAACAGCACCGCGGTCTCGATGGCCAGGGACGGCAGCGCCTTCGCGCCGGCGTCCTTCTTGAGGTAGCCGTAGGCGGCGAAGGAGCAGGCGAGCACCAGGGCGATCCACGGCACCGTGCCGTTGGCCACCGTGAGCACCGCCACCGAGGCGGCGCCGAAGCCGAGGGCCACCCGCTGCGCGGTGCGCAGGTGCTCGCCGAGGACCACCACGCCGAGGGCCACGGTGATGAGCGGGTTCACGTAGTACCCGAGCGCGGCGTCGACCACGTGGCCGTTGTTGACCGCCCAGATGTACGTCAGCCAGTTCACCGAGATGAACACGGCCGCCAGCGCCAGCAGGCGGAGCGAGCGGCGGTGCCGCACCAGGGTGCGCAGCTCCGGGAGCCGGCGCTGCACCGCGAGGACGGCGAGCACGACCACCAGCGACCAGCCGATCCGGTGGAAGAGGATCTCGACCGGCGAGACCTCCTCGAGCAGCCGGAACACCAGCGGGAACACGCCCCACAGCGCGTACGCGGAGAAGCCGGCGATGACCCCCAGCCGGTCGTGCTGCTCGGTCAATCCTCGAGCCGCAGCGCGGAGACGAACGCCTCCTGCGGCACCTCGACCCGGCCGATGCTCTTGGCCTTCTTCTTGCCTTCCTTCTGCTTCTCGAGCAGCTTCCGCTTGCGGGAGATGTCGCCGCCGTAGCACTTGGCGAGGACGTCCTTGCGCTTGGCCTTCACGGTCTCGCGGGCGATGATCTTGCCGCCGATGGCCGCCTGGATCGGCACGTCGAACATCTGCCGCGGGATGAGCTCCTTGAGCTTCTCGGCCATCTTCGAGCCGTAGTCGTAGGCCTTGTCGCGGTGGACGATGGCCGAGAACGCGTCGGCGGCCACCCCGTTGAGGAGGACGTCCACCTTCACCAGGTTGGCCCGCTCGTAGCCCTCGAGCTCGTAGTCGAGGCTGGCGTAGCCCTGCGTGCGGGACTTGAGCTGGTCGAAGAAGTCGCGGACCACCTCGGCGAGCGGGATCTTGTAGGTGATCTCCACCCGCTCCGGCGACAGGTACTCCATG
>DASTYO010000022.1:0-18892 GCA_035764875.1 Acidimicrobiales bacterium
CGTGTGCTCGTCCATCGCATCCTCGCCGGCCTCGAGCAGCGTCACCAGCTCCCCGAGGGAGGCGGTGAACGCGTCGGGGTTGCGGATGGCGAGGGCGGCGGTGCCGTCGAAGTAGGTCAGGTGGGCGATCTGGTGGGCGACGGTCCAGCGGGGGCTCGGCGTGGGCGTGGCCCACGCCTCCGGCGCGAGCGGGGCGACGACCGCGTCGAGCGCCTCCTGCTCGGCGACGAGGTCGGCCCGGATCGCTTCGACGTCCACGCTCGACAGCGTGACACGTCCTGGCACCGGGCCGCGGTCGACGGCGCGGGCGGCGTCCGGCGCGTCCCGGAACGCCGCCTGAACGCTCAGGGGCAGCAGCCGGGATCGACGTCGACGCAGGCGATCACGAAGACGTGGGCGTCGCCGCCGACGCGGCAGTCGACCGCCAGGCACTCCTCGTGCCCGTCGCGGTGGCGGATCCACACGGCGTGGCAGTGGTCGATCTCGTCCCGGCAGTCGTCGCAGTCCACGGCGGGTGCGGTGCTCACGAGGCCTCCGCCAGCTGGCCGGCCAGCGCGTCGATGAGCTGCTCCTTGGTCATGTTCGAGCGGCCGTCGACGTCGCGGCGCTTGGCCTCTTCGTACAGCTCGTCCTTCGACATGTCCTCGTAGCGGGCCCGGCCGTCGCGTGCCGCGGTGCCGTCGCTCGACGCCCGGTCGGCCGCGCCGCCGCCCGTGCGCTTCTGGCGGGCCTCGGCGACGCTCGCCTCGAGCACGGCCATGAGGTCGGTGACGGTGGCCCTGGGCTGCTCGGGCTCCTCGGTGACGATGCGCTCGCCCTCGGCCTTGCGGGCCACCAGCTCGAGCACCCGCTCGCGGTAGGTGTCGGCGTACTGCGACGGGTCCCACTCGGAGGTGAGCGACTCGACGAGGCTCTGCGCGGCGGCGCGCTCGCGATCGGTGATCTCGACGTCGTCGGCGAGCACCCTCATCTCGCGGATGTCCGACGGGCTGCGGACCTCGTCACCGAAGTGCATGGTCTCGAGCACCAGGACGTCCTCGCCGCCGGTGTCGTCGGTGGCGACCCGGATGGCGGCCAGGTGCTGGGTGGCCCGCATCACGAAGCGCGCGATGGCGACGCGGTTCGACTCGCGCATCGCCTCCCGCAGGAGGGCGTAGGGCTTGGCGGCGGCCTTGTCGGCCGGGGCGAGGTGGTACGTCTTGTCGAAGTACACCGGGTCGACGGCGTCGAGGTCGATGAAGTCCTCGATGTCGATGGTGCGCGAGCGGCCCGGCTCCACTGCCTCGAGCTCCTCGGGCGTGATGAGCACGTGGCTGCCGTCCTCGAGCTCGTAGCCCTTGGCGATGTCCTTGTACTCGACCTCCTTGCCCGAGCGCTCGGTGACCCGCTGGTAGCGGATGCGCTCCCCGCTCTCGGGGTCGAGCTGGTGGAAGCTCACCGAGTGGTCCTCGGTGGCCGAGAACAGCTTCACGGGGACGTTCACCAGCCCGAAGCTGATGCTCCCCGTCCAGATGGCGCGCGGCATGCCGGGTCTGTTCCCCCCGCACCTGGGCGCCAGACGGCGCAGCACCTCGGCGCCAGACGGCGCGGCTACGGTGCGCCACCGATGGCCGTCCTGCGCTCCCGCCTCGACACCAGCACCGCCGAGCACCGGGAGAACCTGGCCGCGATGCAGGCGCTCTGGGACGAGGTCGCCGAGCAGCTCGCCACGGTCCCCACCGTCGGCGGCCAGCGCTACGTCGACCGGCACCGCACCCGGGGCAAGCTCCTCGTGCGCGAGCGCATCGAGCTGCTCGTCGACCCGCACACGCCGTTCCTGGAGCTGAGCCCCCTCGCCGCGTGGGGCACCGAGGATCCCGTCGGCGCCGGCACGGTCGCCGGCATCGGCATCGTGTGCGGCACCGAGTGCCTCATCACCGGCTCCGACATGACCTACCGCGGCGGCTCGGCCAACCCGTCCACGGTGGCCAAGAACCTGCGGATGGACGAGATCTCGCGGGTCAACCGGCTGCCGGTCATCACGCTCAACGAGTCCGCCGGCGCCGAGCTGCCCCGGCAGGCCGACATCTTCGTGCCGGGCGGTGCCGGCTTCAAGAACCTCACGCAGCGCTCGAAGCTGGGCATCCCGTCCATCACGGTCGTCTTCGGCCCCAGCACCGCCGGCGGCGCGTACACGCCGGGCATGAGCGACTACACGGTGTTCGTGAAGGAGCGAGGCACCGCGTACCTGGGCGGCCCGCCGCTCGTGAAGATGGCCATCGACGAGGTGGTGGACGAGGAGACGCTGGGCGGGGCCGAGATGCACTCGTCGGTCAGCGGCCTGTCCGACCACCTGGCCGTCGACGAGCTCGACGCCATCCGCATCACCCGCGACATCGTGAAGCACCTCCGCTGGCGCAAGCTCGGCCCCGGGCCCACCGAACCCGCCGACGAGCCGGTGCACGACCCGGCCGAGCTGCTGGGGTGCGCGTCCGCCGACGTGCGGGTCCCCTTCGACGTGCGCGAGATCCTCGCCCGCACGCTCGACGGCAGCCGCTTCGAGGAGTTCAAGCCGCTCTACGGCGACAAGCTGGTGTGCGGCTGGGGCTCCATCTGCGGCTTCCCCGTGGGGGTCCTCGCCAACAACGGGATCCTCTTCTCCGAGGAGTCGAACAAGGGCGCCCAGTTCATCCAGCTGTGCAACCGCACCGACACGCCGCTCGTGTTCTTCCAGAACATCACCGGGTTCATGGTCGGCTCGGCGGCCGAGCGGGGCGGCATCATCAAGAACGGCGCCAAGCTCATCAACGCAGTGTCGAACTCCGAGGTGCCGCACCTCGTGCTGATGGTCGGCGCCTCGTACGGAGCCGGCAACTACGGCATGTCGGGCCGTGCGTACGACCCCCGCTTCATCTTCACCTGGCCCAACCACCGCATCGCCGTGATGGGCCCGAAGCAGCTGGCCGGCGTCATGGACATCATCGCCCGCAACGCCGCCGCCGGCCGGGGCCAGGAGGTCGACGAGGAGGCGCTCGGCGCCCAGACCAAGGCGCTCGAGGACCTGGTCGAGGGCCAGTCCACGGCGCTCTACGCCACCGGTCGCCTCTGGGACGACGGCATCATCCACCCGGCCGACTCCCGCACCGTGCTCGGCATCGCCCTGTCGGCCGCCCACTCGGCCGAGGTCAGGGGCGCCACCACCTACGGCGTGTGGAGGCACTAGTGGCAACCCCCTCCCCCCGGCCGATCTCGCGGCTGCTCATCGCCAACCGCGGTGAGATCGCGGTGCGCATCGCCCGCAGCGCCCACGCCCTCGGCATCGACACGGTCGGCGTGTTCTCCGAGCCCGACGCCCACGCCCTGCACGTCGACGTGGTCGATCGGGCGGTCGCGCTCGGCGGCGCCACGCCCACCGACAGCTACCTGCGCGCCGAGGCCGTCATCCAGGCCGCCCTCGACACCGGCTGCGACGCCATCCACCCCGGGTACGGCTTCCTGGCCGAGCGGGCCGACGTGGCCCGCATGGTCCTCGACGCCGGGCTGATCTGGGTGGGCCCCACGCCCGAGCAGATCTCGCTGCTCGGCGACAAGATCGCCGCCAAGCGGGCGGCGGTGCAGGCCGGCGTCCCGACGACCGAGGCGGTCGAGGTGTCGCCGGGCAACGTGCCCGACGGGCTGCCCATCCCCGCGCTCGTGAAGGCGGCCGCCGGCGGCGGCGGGCGCGGCATGCGGGTCGTGCGGGCGGCCGGGTTGCTCGAGGAGGCGGTCGCCGCCGCGTCCCGCGAGGCCGAGTCGGCCTTCGGCGACGGCACCGTGTTCGTCGAGCCGTTCATCGAGCGGGGTCGCCACGTCGAGGTCCAGATCCTCGGCGACGCCCACGGCAACGTCGTCCACCTCGGCGAGCGCGAGTGCTCCATCCAGCGCCGCAACCAGAAGGTGATCGAGGAGGCCCCGTCGGCCGGCATCGACGACGCCACGCGGCGCACGCTCTGCGACGGCGCCCTCGCCCTCGCCCGCCACGTCGGCTACCAGGGCGCCGGCACGGTCGAGTTCCTCGTCGCCGAGGACGGGACCATCTCGTTCCTCGAGGTCAACACCCGCCTCCAGGTCGAGCACCCGGTCACCGAGGCGGTCACCGGCCTCGACCTCGTCGAGCTCCAGCTGCGCGTCGCCGGCGGCGAGCCGCTGCCGATCACGCAGGACGACATCCGCATCGACGGCCACGCCATCGAGGTGCGCGTCGTGGCCGAGGACCCGGCCGCCGGCTGGCTCCCGTCCACCGGCACCGTCACCCGCTTCGAGATCCCGTCCGTCGGAACTGGCAGCGACCACGGAACGCGGCGTTCCGCAGCCGCTGCCAGTTTCCCGGGGGTGCGGGTCGACACCGGGTTCCGGGCCGGCAGCGTCGTGTCCGCCGACTACGACTCGCTGCTCGCCAAGGTGATCGCCCACCGCCCCACCCGCGACGAGGCGGCCCGGGTGCTCGCCCGCGCCCTGCGCGAGTCGGTGGTCACCGGCGTGCGCACCAACGTCGACTCGCTGGCCGCCATCCTCACCGACGGCGACTTCCTCGCCGCCCGGACGCCCACGGTGTTCCTCGACGAGCACCCCGAGCTGGTCCGGGCGGGCGGCCCGGCCGGCGACGACCGGCTCGCCCAGCTGCTCGCCGCGGCCATCGCCGACGAGCGCGCCTCCCGCGCCGCCGACCGGCACTGGGGCTTCGCGCCGTCCGGCTGGCGGAACCTGCGCACCCAGGGGCAGCGCTCGACGTGGGTCGACCGCCACGGCGAGGAGACCGGCGTCGAGCTCGAGGCGCGCAGCGGTGGGTCCTACGACGTGCTCGTCGGTCCGGTGCCCACGCCCACCGAGGACGGTTCGCTCACCCCCGACGAGCGCCGCCGGGTCCACGTCCGTGCCCGCGTCGACGATGCCGGCGACCGGATGGCGGTGTCGGTGGAGC
Source organism: Acidimicrobiales bacterium (assembly GCA_035764875.1). Classification (GTDB taxonomy): domain Bacteria; phylum Actinomycetota; class Acidimicrobiia; order Acidimicrobiales; family Salinilacustritrichaceae; genus Salinilacustrithrix. The sequence continues at coordinate 4,940 of DASTYO010000022.1, forward strand.
TCGACGGCATCCGCCAGCGCCTCCTCGTCGAACGGGACGGTGACACCACCCACGTCTCGGGCGCGGCCGGACACACGAGCTGGCGCCTCGCCCCCCGCTTCGTGGATCACGACGCCGCGTCCAGCACCGGTGGGCCGGTCTCCCCGCTCCCCGGCACGGTGCTGTCGGTGCACGTCGAGGAGGGCGACGAGGTCACCGACGGCCAGCTCCTGGTCGTCGTGGAGGCCATGAAGATGGAGCACAAGATCACCGCGCCCACCGCGGCGACGGTCACGGAGATCAAGGTCGCGCCCGGCCAGCGGGTCGATGCCGGCGACGTCCTCGTCCTGCTCGCCCACGACTGACACGACAGACCGAGGTCCTGCGATGACCGAGCCCATCCGCATCGCCAACTGCTCCGGCTTCTACGGCGATCGGCTCTCCGGCGCCCGCGAGATGGTGGAGGGCGGGCCCATCGACGTGCTCACCGGCGACTGGCTGGCCGAGCTCACCATGCTCATCCTCGCCCGCAGCCGCGCCTCCCGACCGAGGGGCGGCTTCGCCCGCACCTTCGTCACCCAGATGGAGCAGGTCATGGGCACCTGCCTCGACCGGGGCATCAAGGTCGTGTCCAACGCCGGCGGCCTCGACCCCGACGGTTGCGCGGAGGCGGTGGCCGAGGTGGCGGAGAAGCTCGGCCTGTCGCCCACCATCGCCTACGTCTCCGGCGACGACCTGCTGCCCCGCGCCGCCGAGCTGGCCGAGGCCGGCGCGCTGCGGCCCTTCGAGGAGGGCGGCGACCTGGGCGACGTCGGCGCCTACCTGTCGGCCAACGCCTACCTCGGCTGCTGGGGCATCGTCGACGCCCTCGAGCGGGGCGCCGACATCGTCGTCACCGGCCGGGTCACCGACGCCGCCGTCACGTGCGGGCCGGCGGCGTGGCACCACGGCTGGTCCCGCACCGACCTCGATGCCCTGGCCGGCGCGGTCGTCGCCGGCCACGTCATCGAGTGCAGCGGCCAGGCCACGGGCGGCAACTACTCCTTCTTCACCGAGGTGCCCGGCATGGAGCGGGTCGGCTTCCCGTGGGCCGAGGTGGCCGCCGACGGCTCGTCGGTCATCGGCAAGCACGACGGCACCGGCGGCCAGGTCTCCATCGGCACGGTGACCTCCCAGCTGCTCTACGAGATCGGCGGCGCCCGCTACCTCGGACCCGACGTCACCGCCCGCTTCGACACCATCACGCTCGAGGAGGTCGGCCCCGACCGGGTGCGCATCAGCGGCGTGCGGGGCGAGGCGCCGCCCGACACGCTCAAGGTGGCGATGAACGAGCTGGGCGGGCACCGCAACGAGGTGACGATCAAGCTCACCGGCCTCGACATCGACGCCAAGGCCGCCGTCGCGTCCGCCGCGTTCTGGGAGGCGTGCCCGTACGGGCCCGGCGACTTCGCCTCGGTGACCGAGCGGGTGGAGCGCACCGAGCACGACGATCCGGAGTCGAACGAGCAGGCCACGGCCACGTGGCGGCTCATCGTCAAGGACGCCGACGAGCGCAAGGTCGGCCGGGCCTTCGCCAACGCCATGGTCGAGACGGCGCTGTCGAGCATCCCCGGCCTCTACGGGGGCGGTGGGCCGAGCGGCGGCAGCCCGTACGGCGTCTACCGCCCGGCGCTCGTGCCGGCCGACCTCGTGCCCGCCCACGTCACCATGCTGGGCGGCGACACCCGCGAGGTGCCCTCCACCTTCGCCGGTGCCGAGGTGGCGCCCATCGAGCCGACGCCGGGTCCGGCGCTCGCCGTGCCGGCCGGCCCCGCGACGGCGACGCCGCTCGGCACGCTCGTCGGCGCCCGCTCCGGCGACAAGGGCGGCGACGCCAACCTCGGGGTGTTCGTGCGGGACGACCTCGCCTGGGCCTGGCTCGACGACCTCCTCACCACCGAGCGCCTGCAGCAGCTGCTGCCCGAGACCGCCGACCTGGTCGTCGACCGGCACGCGTTCCCGAACCTGCGGGCCCTCAACTTCGTCATCCGCGGCCTGCTGCAGGAGGGCGTCGCCGCGTCCACCCGCAACGACGCGCAGGCCAAGTCGCTGGGGGAGTGGCTGCGGGCCAGGGTGGTCGACATCCCCGACGCCCTGCTCGGCGAGCAGGGGCACGGCATCCCCCTGTAGACGTCAGCTGCCGCGGGCGATCCACTCGTCGAGGTGCGGCGCTTCGTCGCCGATGCGGGTGTCGTCGCCGTGGCCGGTGTGCACGACGGTGTCCGCCGGCATCGTCAGCAGCTTGGTGCGGATCGAGTCGATGATGGTGTCGAAGCTCGAGAACGACCGGCCGGTGGCGCCCGGCCCGCCGTTGAACAGGGTGTCGCCGCCGAAGACGTGGCCGGGGTTGGCGCCCTCGGGATCGGTGACCAGGCAGATGCCGCCGGGGGAGTGGCCGGGCGTGTGCAGCACCCGCAGCGACTCGCCGGCGACGTCGACCGTGTCGCCCTCGGCCAGCCTGCCGTCGGGCCCCCGGTCCGGGTACACGACGTCCCACAGCATGCGGTCGGCCTCGTGCACCAGCAACGGTGCGCCGGTGGCGTCGGCGAGCGCGGCGGCGGCGTTGATGTGGTCGTTGTGGCCGTGGGTCAGGACGATGGCGTTGACGCGCCGGCCACCCACCGCGTCGATGATCGGCCCGGCGTCGTGGGCCGCATCGATCACCACCACCTCGTCGTCGTCGCCGTAGAGCCAGATGTTGTTGTCGACCTCGAAGTCCTGCCCGTCGAGGCTGAAGATCCCCGAGGTCACGACCTTCTCGATGCGGGCCCGGTCGGTGGCGGTCATCAGAGCACCACCACCGATCGCAGGACCTCGCCCCGCTCCATCTTGTGGAACGCCTCCTCGACGTCCTCGATGCCGATGCGCTCGGACACGAAGTCGCCGAGCGGGAACCGGCCCTGCAGGAACAGCTCCACGAGCGCCGGGAAGTCGCGCTCGGGCAGGCAGTCGCCGTACCACGACGGCTTGAGCGCCCCGCCCCGGCCGAAGAAGTCGATCATCGGGATGTCCGGGAACCGCATGTCCGGCGTCGGCACGCCCACCTGCACGACGGTGCCGGCCAGGTCACGGGCGTAGAAGGCCTGCTCGAGGACCTTCGGGTTCCCGACCGCCTCGACGCACACGTCGGCGCCGAACCCGCCGGTGAGGGCCTGGATGGCCTCGACCGGGTCGCCGTCGTGCGGGTTCACGGTGTGGGTGGCGCCGAAGCGGGCGGCCAGCTCGAGCTTCCGGGGGTCGAGGTCGACGGCGATGATCGTGGTGGCGTTGCGGAGCTTCGCGGCGGCGAGCGCGGCCATGCCCACGCCGCCGCAGCCGAACACGGCGATGCTCTGGCCCTCGCCGATCTGCCCGGTGTGGGCGGCTGCGCCGTAGCCGGCCATGACGCCGCAGCCGAGCAGGCCTGCCGCCGCGGGGTCGGCGTCGGGGTTCACCTTCGTGCACTGGCCGGCGGCCACGAGGGTCTTCTCGGCGAAGGCGCCGATGCCGAGCGCCGGCGACAGCTCGGTGCCGTCGGCCAGGGCCATCTTCTGGGTGGCGTTGTGGGTGCTGAAGCACAGGTGCGGCTGTCCCCGCCGGCACGCCCGGCACTCGCCGCACACCGCCCGCCAGTTGAGGACGACGAAGTCGCCCGGCGCGACGCGGGTGACGCCGTCGCCCACCGCCTCCACGACGCCCGCGGCCTCGTGGCCGAGCAGGAAGGGGAAGTCGTCGTTGATGCCGCCCTCCCGGTAGTGCAGGTCGGTGTGGCAGACCCCGCACGCCTGCACCCGGACCAGCGCCTCACCGGGCCCCGGATCGGGCACCACGATCGTCTCGAGCGTGACCGGCTCCCCCTTGGCCCTCGCCACCACCCCACGGACCTCGTGCGCCACGTCGTCCTCCTGTCCCCTCATCGGATCTCGCCGGCGAACCTACGCCGTTCGGCGAATTTCGTGCCCCCGGGACAGCAGGTGTCACGCAGGAACGAGATATCCGGGGGTTTGGGGCGGGTCAGCGGGTGGGTTCGATGCGCCAGCGGTGGCTGGGGTCGAGCTGGTACGGCTTCGAGCGGGGGCGGTCGACCGTGAGCGCCAGCGCCTCGGGGCCGTAGCAGGCCTCCACCGACTCGGCCCGGTCGGCGATGGCCTGGCCGAGCGACGTCTCCAGCAGCGAGCCGAGCACCGCGGGGAGGCTGTCGGCGTCCTCGAGCAGCCACGAGTGCAGCCCGCGCTCGATGCGCACGAGCGTGCCCTTCGCCGCCTTCGCCGCCTGGCGGGCGTTGTGGAACCAGATCGCCAGGTCGCGGTCGCCGTGCAGCACGAACACGGGCACGCCCTCGTCGCCGAGGTACCGCAGCGTGTCGATCGAACCCCGAGCGGCGAGGGTGGCGAACAGCGCCGCCGGCATCGACGGCAGCTCCCGCACCCGCTGGAGCAGCGACGGCGCGGCGAGGCGGGCGACGTGCCCCATCTCCTTGCGGCCCTGCAGCGCGCTGATGGCCGTGTCGGTCACCAGGAGGCCCACGCCCAGCGGGAACAGCAGGGGCAGGAACTTCGTGGCGCCGGTGAGCTCCTCCCAGGTGCCACCGATGGCGGCGTTGATGGGGATGACGGCGATGGCCCGCTCGGGCTTGCGGGCGGCGAGGTCGACGACGACCCGCCCGCCCATCGAGTGGCCGACGAACACGGCCCGCTCGATGCCCAGGTGGTCGAGCACCTGCTCGTGCAGGTCGATGTAGTGCTCGAAGCTCCAGCCCTTGCGGCCGAGCCCGCCGGTGCGGCCGTGGCCGGCGCTGTCGACGGCGATGACCTTGAAGCCGGCGCCGGCGAGGCGGCGCAGCGTGCGGGCGTAGAGCATCCCCTCGGCGATGACGCCGTGGATCATCACCAGGGGCACGCCCTCACCGCACACCGAGAGGCCGATGCGGTGGCCGTCGGCGAGGGTGATGCTGCGCCGGCGCAACCGCGGCGGCTTCGTCGTGGTCGCCTGGGCGATCGCGTCCATCTGGTCCCGTACGACAGCCTCAGACATGTGCGCACCGTAGTGGCACGACCCGCGGGATCGGGGGAGGTCCGTCGCGGATCACGGACGGAGGCTGTCCGGGTGGCTCGCGACGATGCCCGCATGACCACCAACACCCAGCCCACCACCGTCACCCCGCAGCTCAGCACCGATCCCCGTCCCGCCTTCCGCCGGGCCGTCGACCAGCTCGTCGACGTCGCGGCCGGCGTGCGGACCGACCAGCTCGGCGAGCCCACGCCGTGCACCGGCATGGACGTCCGTGCCCTGCTCGACCACCTGGCCATGGCCCTCGGCCGCACCGAGGCGGTCGCCCGCCGGCTGCCGCTCGAGGAGTGGCCCGGTCCGGAGACGAGCGCCGGCGACGACTGGGCCGCGCACCTCCGGCGGGCGGGGGACGCCGCGGCCGAGGTCTGGCAGGACGACGCCCTGCTCGCCACGGTGATGCAGCTGCCGTGGGACACGCTCGTCGGCATCGACGTCCTGGGCATCTACACCAACGAGGTCGTCGTCCACACCTGGGACCTCGCCCAGGCCACGGGCCAGTCGCCGGCGTGGGACGACGTCGCGGTCGAGGTCGCCGACGAGGCCATCCGCCAGCAGCTCCCCGACGCCGACCGGGGCCCGATGTGGGAGCAGGCGAAGCAGCAGCTCCCGCCCGGCATGCCGTGGGAGGACCCCTTCGCGAACGCGGTGCCGGTCGCCGACGACGCCCCGGCCATCGAGCGGCTCGTCGCCTGGAACGGCCGCCGGCCCTGAGCCGCCGGGGCTAGACCGCGAGGTCGGCCATGAGGCCGAACAGCGTGACCACGTCGGTGGGCGAGCGCTCGGGCTCGAGCTCGCGGTAGACGCTGTCGACGTTGACGGCGAGGCGCTCGCGGTCGATCCACCCGGCGAACTCGCCGAGCGCGATGTCGTGGATCGCCTCGGCCAGCGGCATGCCGGCGGCGTGCCGCTTGCGGGCCTCGCCGTCGACGAACAGCAGGTAGTCGCGCATGCGGCGCACGCCGTCGACGTCGGTGACCGGCCCGTGGCCCGGCACCACGACCTCCGGGTGGAGGTCGTCGACGATGAGGTCGCAGGCGTCGATCCAGTTGGCGATGGGTCCGGCCCACATGATGGGCGTGCCCTCGATGAAGCAGATGTCGCCGGTGAACACCGTGGCGGCGCTGGGCACGTGGGCGATGCAGTCGCCCGCGGTGTGGGCCGGGCCCACCTCCAGCAGCTCCACGGTGGTGCCGGCGACGTCCACCTCCCGCCGGCCGGAGAAGGTCGACGTGGGCGGCGTGAGCGTGATGCCCCGGAACTCGAACGGGCCGAAGATGCGGGCGAAGTAGTCGCCGGTGGGCCCCAGGTCGCCCCGCTCGCCGGCCTCGACCATGGCGGCCAGCAGCTCGGGCGGCGTGTGGGTCATCTCCTCGGCGCACGCCTCGGTGGCGATGATCTCGGCGTGGGACACGAGCTCGTTCCCGTAGCAGTGGTCGCCGTTGGCGTGGGTGTTCACCACCGTCCCGATGGGGTTGCCGGCCGTGAGCTCGCCGAAGCCGTCGAGCATCTCGCGGGTGAGCCGGAGGTCGAACAGCGTGTCGACCAGCATGCTGGCGCCGTCGCCCACCACGAGCCCGGCGTTGGACCACCCCCAGCCACCGTCGGGCTGCAGCCAGGCGTGGCAGCCGCCACCCAGGTCGCTGCGTCCGCGCTCGTATCCACCCCGTGCCATCGATGAGCCCTCCCCCCGATCGGAACCGTGGGCGACGGTATCGCGCTCAGCCCGGATGACGCTGCTCGATCGAGGTGAGCAGCCCGCGGTGCTCGGCCTCCCCGATCTCGCCCCGCTCGAGCGCGTCGTCCACCGCCGTCACCAGGTCGGGCACCTCCGTCCGCACCACGGTGAGCGTGGCGCCGTCGGTGGCCGCCACCGGCGTCGGCAGGAAGGCGAGGCGCACGTAGTGCGGGGGCAGCTCGCCGCCGGTGAGCACGAGCACGCCGCGCCGCTCGGACTCGCCCGCCTCCCGCTCGGCGAGCAGCTGCCGGCGGAACTCGTCGTGGTCGAACAGGTCCCGGACGATGACGTTGCCCTGGTGGTCCCGCAGCTCGGCCACCAGCGGCGCGTCCAGCAGCGACCGGTCGAAGCCGGGGACGTCGTCGTCGAAGAGCACCTGCACCACCGTGTGCTCCTCGCCGTCCACGGTCGTCCCCCGCACGTCGACGCCGAGGATGCCTCGGTCCGACGCGGGCGACCCCGGCGGCGTCTCCACCCGGCCCGCGCTCCCGATCAGCTCCAGCCGCAGCAGGTCCATGGCCCCATGCAACCGCGACGCCCGGGCCGACGCCAACGCTCCTAGCCTGCGGCTTCGTGCTCCTCGCCACCCGGGAGATCGCCCGTGCCAAGGTCCGGTTCGGGCTGCTCGCCGGCGCCGTCGGGCTGCTCGTGTTCCTCATCCTGTTCCAGCAGTCGCTGTTCGGCGGGCTGGTCACCGGCTTCATCGGCGCCGTCGACAACCAGGACTCCCCGGTGCTCGTGTTCAACGACCAGGCCCGGCGCAACGTCGAGGGCAGCTTCCTGCGGCCCGACCAGGTCGAGGCCATCGGCGAGGTCGAAGGCGTGGCCGCCGCCGTGCCGATCGGTGAGAGCACGTACACGGTCGAGGCCGGTGGCGAGCTGGTCGACGGCGTCCTGTTCGGCTACCCGCTCGACGCGGCGGGGCCGGCCGCCGGCCTGGGCGCGCCGACCTCGCTCACGGAGGGTCGCCTGCCCGAGCGGCCCGGGGAGGCGGTGGCCAGCGCCGCCGACGCGGAGGACGGCTTCGACATCGGCGACGTCGTGCGGGTCGCGGCCGAGGGCGGGCCGGAGATCGAGGTGGTCGGGCTCGGCGAGGACCTGCGCTGGAGCGTGGCGCCCACCCTCTTCGTCGACTACGCCACCTTCGAGCACGCCCAGCGGGCGGCCAACCCGAGCGCCCAGGTGGTGCTGCCCGCGGTGGCCGCCGTGCGTCCGGCCGACGGGGTCGACCTCGACGAGCTGACGGCCCGCATCGACGGGGCCGTGGACGGCGTCGAGGCGCTCACCAACCAGGAGGTCGTCGAGTCGAGCCCCGGCGTGCAGTCGGTGAACCAGTCGTTCCAGATCATCCTGCTGCTGGCCTTCGGGGTGGTCACGCTCGTGGTCGCGTTCTTCTTCCTGATCCTCACCGTGCAGAAGGCCAAGCCGCTCACGCTGCTGCGGGCCATCGGCGCCCCCTCCGGCTACCTGGTGCGCAACCTCCTCGTGCAGATCGTCGCGGTGATGGCCGCGGGCATCGCCATCGGGGTCGGGCTGGTGATGGCGGTGCGACCGCTGTCCACCGGGGGCGCCATCGAGGTCGAGCTCCGCCCCGGCACCGTCGTCCCCACGCTGATCGCCCTCACGGTGCTCGCCCTCATCGGGGGCGTCGCCGCCATCCGCCGGGTGCTGCGCATCGAACCGATCCGGGCCACCGTCGACACGGGAAGCGAGCTGGCATGAGGCTGGCCGTGCGCGAGCTGCTCCGCCGGCCCGGCCGGTTCGCCGTCGTCGGCGGCGCCCTCACCGTCCTCGTGCTCCTGCTGCTGTTCCTCGGCGGCCTGCTCGACGGGCTGTACCTCAACTCCACCGGTGCCGTGCGCACGCTCGACGCCGACGGCATCGTGTTCTCCGACGACGCCCGCCAGTCGTTCCTGCGCTCGGAGGTCACCGCCGACGTCCGCGACGACATCGACGGCGTGGACGGGGTCGCGGAGACGGGCGGGCTCGGCTTCGCCCTCCTCGGCGTGGCCGTCCCGGGCGAGGACGACGTGGTCGACGGCGCCGTCATCGGCTACGAGCTCCCGTCCACCGGGCTGCCGGACCCGCCGGCCAGCGGGGAGGCCTGGGCCGACCGGCAGCTCGCCGACGAGGGCGTCGAGGTCGGCGACGAGGTCCTGGTCGGCCCGGCCGAGGTGCCGCTCACCATCGTGGGCTTCGTCGACGACACCAACTACCTCCAGCAGGGCGCGCTCTGGGTCGAGCCGGGCACGTGGCGGCAGGTGCTCGCCGAGAACCGTCCCGACGCCGTGTTGGCCGACGGTTCGTTCCAGGCGGTGGTCGTCCGCATCGCCGGCGGCGCCGACCCGGACGCCGTGCGGGCGTCTGTCGACGAGGCCACCGGCGCCACCGAGACGCTGAGCGAGGCGGAGGCGATCGAGGCGATCCCGGGCATCGTCGAGCAGGGCGCCACGTTCACCGCCGTCATCGGCGTCACCGTCTTCATCGCCGGCCTGGTGATCGCCCTGTTCTTCGCGCTGCTCACCCTCGAGCGCCTGGGGCTGTACTCGGTGCTGAAGGCCATCGGCGGTTCGTCCCGCACGCTCGTGGCCGGCCTCATCATCCAGTCGGTGGTGGTCGCGGCCGGAGCGTTCGTGCTCGGCGGCCTGCTGACGCTCGGTCTCCTGCAGGTGGTGCCCGACGGCATCCCCCTCCAGCTCGAGCCGTCCCGCGCCGCCACCACGTTCGCGCTCATCACCGTGGCCGCCGTCCTCGGCGCGCTCGTGTCCCTCCGCCGCATCGTCCGCATCGACCCGGCCGCCGCCATCGGCGCCGGCGCCTGAGGAGCCCCGTGCCCCCCGCCCTCCAGCTCACCGATGTCCGCAAGACCTACCGCTCCGGCCACGACGAGGTCGTCGCGCTCGACCACGCCACGCTCGAGGTGCAGCCCGACGAGCTCGTCGCCCTGGTCGGGCCGTCCGGCTCCGGCAAGACCACGCTGCTGTCCATCGCCGGCGCCCTGCTCGCCCCCACCGAGGGCACCGTGCGGGTGGGCGACGTCGAGCTCTCGGGCATGTCCGAGAAGCAGCGCACCGCCTTCCGCGGCGCCGAGATCGGGTTCGTGTTCCAGGCGGTCAACCTCGTGCCGTTCCTCACCGCCCGCGAGAACCTCCTCGTGGTGGCCGAGATGAACGGCAACCTCGACAAGGACGCCAAGCGGCGAGCCGACCAGCTCCTCGACGAGCTCGGCCTCGCCGAGCGCACCGGCAACCAGCCCGGCGAGCTGTCCGGCGGCGAGCGCCAGCGGGTGGCCATCGCCCGGGCGCTGATGAACGCGCCCAGCCTCGTGCTGTTCGACGAGCCGACCTCGGCCCTCGACACCCACCTCGGCGAGCAGGTGATGGAGCTGATCCAGCGGGAGATCAAGGACCGCGACGTCGGCGGCATCATGGTCACCCACGACACCCGCATGACCCACTACGCCGACCGCACCATCCACATCGTCGACGGCAAGCTCGAGACGTGAGCCCCGGGGGCGCCACCGACGTGCTGCCGGTCGAGCGCGACCTCCCGGGCACCGGGTGGCTCGCCATCGACGAGGGCTTCGGCGCCGGTCCGGGCGAGGGCGGTCCCGGCGAGCTCATCGACTGCGTCGGCCCCGACTTCCCGTCCGACGACGAGATCCTCGAGTCGGCGGGCACGCCCCACTACGTGCGCCCGCCGGGCCGGCTCCTCCACGGCGTCGCCGTCCTCGCCGGCACCGACGACGCCGCCGACCGGGCCGAGGCGATCCTGTCCGGCCGGGCGTTCGCGGAGTGCCTCGGCCGCTCCGTCGCCCTCGACCTGTCCGACCCCGACCTCCAGGCCGAGCTCGTCGAGGTCGACGTGGCCGACGGCCCGTTCGGGGCGCGCGTGCGGTTCACCGGCGCGTCGCCCGCCGGGGTGCGCCCGGTGTTCCTCGACGTGGTGTGCCTGCGCCGGGGGCGAGCCGTGGGCCTGCTGTGGTTCGCCGACACCCCCGAGCCGTTCCCCGCCGACGACCTCGCCGGCGTGGTCGCCCGCATCCGCGCCCGCTGATCAGCAGCCGCCGTGGTGGGCGGTGGAGCGCAGCGCGGCGATGCCGGCGGGCACGACGCGGGCGATGAACTCGTCGGTGATCTCCTCGCCCTGCACCATGCGCCGGTAGGTGAACGGCCCGATGAGCACGGCGACGGCGGTGTCGAGGTCGAGGGCGGGGTCGATGTCGCCCCGGGCCTGGGCCAGCTTCAGGATCGTGCGCATCGGCCGCTGCCGCTCGAGCACGAGCACGTGCACGATCTCCTGGAGGCCCGGGTCCCGGCGGGCGGCGTCGAGCAGCAGGGGGAACAGCTCGTTGAGCCGCTTGGTCTCCTCCGAGTCGTCGTACCGGGTGAACAGCTCGGTGAGGTCCTGCTCGAGCGAGCCCGAGTCGGGCGTGGGCATCTCGACGATGCACGACCGCACGGCCTCGGCCAGCAGGTGCTCTCGGCAGCCGAAGTGCCGGTAGATCGTGGACTTGGCCACGCCCGAGCGGCCGGCGACCTCCTCGACCGTGAGCCCGTCGACCCCGAGGTCGAGCAGCACGTCGACCGTGGCCGCCACGGCCCGACGCCGGGCCTCCTCGCTGCGGGGGCGTGCCATCGGTCACCACCGTAGCGAAACCGGGGAATAACCGGTTCACAGCTCACGTTTCCAGCGTTACGATTGCGAAACGTCTCCGTATCGGAACCTCCCCCTGGTCCGGTTCGGAGAGCGCTCCTCGATCCCTGCCGACGAACCCCCGACGACGAACCGGAGCCCTCCCGTGGACGCGCCTGCGCTGCCTCTCCCCGAACCCGAGATCGCGCCCGAGGTGCACGCTCGCCGCTGGGCGATCCTCGCGGTGCTGTGCCTCAGCCTGATGATCGTGATCATCGGCAACACGAGCCTGAACGTGGCCCTCCCCACGCTGGCCGCCGAGCTCGATGCCTCCACCAGCCAGCTGCAGTGGATGGTCGACGCCTACGCGCTGGTCTTCGCCGGCCTGCTGTTCACGGCGGGCACGCTCGGCGACCGGTACGGCCGCAAGGGCGCCCTCCAGGCCGGGCTGGTCGTGTTCCTCGTCGGTGCTGCGGTGGCCGCCACCGCCGACACCGCGGGCACGGTCATCCTCGCCCGCGGCGTCATGGGCGTTGCCGCCGCCTTCGTCATGCCGTCCACGCTGTCGATCCTCACCAACGTGTTCCCCGCCGAGGAGCGCCCCAAGGCCATCGCCATCTGGGCCGGCATCTCCGGCGGCGGCGCCGCCCTCGGGCCGATCGCGTCGGGCTGGCTGCTCGAGCACTTCTTCTGGGGCTCGGTGTTCCTCGTCAACGTGCCGGTGATCCTGCTCGCCATCGTGGCCGGCGCGCTGCTGGTGCCCACGTCGAAGGATCCGGCCGAGCAGCCCCTCGACGTGCCGGGCGCGCTGCTGTCCGTCGTCGGCCTGGGCGCGCTCGTCTACGCGATCATCGAGGCACCGCACAACGGCTGGCTGTCGAGCCAGACCCTGCTCACCTTCGGGTTGGCCTTGTCGGCGCTGGGCGCGTTCGCCCTGCGCGAGCGCACGGCCCGGTTCCCGATGCTCGACCTCGGCCTCTTCCGCGACCGCCGGTTCAGCGTGGCCTCGGCCGGCATCACGCTCACGTTCTTCGCCATGTTCGGCACGTTCTTCCTCGTGGCCCAGTACCTGCAGATGGTGCTCGACTACACGCCGTTCGAGTCGGGCCTGTTCCAGCTGCCGTTCGCGTTCATCATGATGACGGTGGCTCCCCGGGTGCCCGCCCTCGTCGCCCGCTTCGGCGCGCCGCGCGTGGTGCCCGTCGGCCTCGCCTGCACCGCGTTCGGCCTGGCCGCGTTCTCCACGGTGGGCGTCGACAGCACGTTGCTCAACGTCTACGCCGCCGTGCTGCCCCTCGCCTTCGGCATGGCCATCACGATGACGCCGCTCACCACGCTGATCATGTCCTCGGTGCCGCTCGGCCGGGCCGGCGTGGGCTCGGCGATGAACGACACCACCCGGGAGCTGGGCGGGGCCCTCGGCGTGGCCGTGCTCGGGTCGGTGGTGACCTCGCAGTACACCGCCGGGCTCGGCGGGTCCCTCGCCGGCCTGCCCACGGCGGCCCGGGAGCTGGCCGACACCGGCCTCGCCGGGGCGCTGGCCGTGGCCGGTGGCATCGGCGGCCCGCAGGGCGAGGCGCTCGCCGACGCCGCCAAGCAGGCCTTCGTCGACGGCCTCGGCGCCGCGGCGATCATCGGCTCGGTGGTGGTGGCGGTCGCCGCCGTCGTCGCCTACCGGCTGCTCCCCCGCACGCACGAGGCGCCCTTCGTCGCCCCCGCCGGCGACGAGCAGCCCGAGCTCGCCGCCATCGCGGACTGACCGCAGCCGCCTCCTCCCTCCTGTCGTGACTTCGGACACGACACAAGGGATGTTGACGGGTGGGGGCGAACCATCAGCCGTGATGGAGTGGTGCTGACGAACCCTCCGGAGCAGGGCCGGGCACGCGCAGGGGTGCCCGGCCTGCTCCCGGTCAGCCGCCCTGCGGCTGGCCCGCCCCCACGTCCCACAGGTGGTGCACCGGGTCGTGCAGGAGGTAGCGGGCGAAGCTGTCGACGGTGAACGCCGCCCCGTCCGAGCGGTGGCCCGTGCGCGACCACTGGTCGCCCTCGACGGTGTCCCAGCGCTCGGCCAGGGCGGCGGCCGCCTTCGTGAGCTCGGCGGCCACCGCCGCCGGCGCCTGCTCGTGGTACCGCTCCTCGACCGCGGTGACGTCCTGGTCCCAGTTCTCGTAGTGCGGGCCGTCCTCGGTGAGCATGCGGTCGAGCCGCGCGAGGAACAGCCGGAACACGTCGCGCACGTGGCACGCGTACTCGAGCGGCGACCACGTCGTGGGCGCCGGCCGCGCCCGCACGTCGCTCCGGGCCAGGACGCGCTGCCACGCCGACGCGTTGGCCCGGAGCTCGTCGCCGACCCGGGTGACGTCGAGCGAGCCGGCATCGAACCCGCACTCGGGGCACGGGCGCTCGAGCACCCAGGTCCAGTCCTTGTCGTCCGGCGGGATGGGAGCGGGGGCGTCGGTCACGCCGCCAGGTTCGCGCGGCGGGCCCGCGGCAGACGCCAGCAGTTCCTGCCAGGC
>DASTYO010000023.1:0-32566 GCA_035764875.1 Acidimicrobiales bacterium
CCGCCGTGTGCTCGGTGGTGGAGGTGGTGGATGTCGCAGTGCCGGGGCGGGCGTCCGCAGCCGGGGAACACGCAGCCCTGGTCGCGGGCGGCGATGGCGCGTCGTTGCTTGCGGGACCACTGCTCCGCAGCGTCGTTGGCGTCGAGGAGTCGACCCTTGCCGTTGAACAGCACCGCGGTGAGCGAGCTGTCGCACAGCAGCTGCTCGGCCGCGGCACGCGTCAGGTTCCAGCCGTCACCGCGCAGCACGAGGTCTTCCAGGTCATCCGCGTCGCGGAGGTCGGCCAGGGTGCGCAGGTCGATGTGCACGTTGACGCACACCCCGGAGCGGGAACGGGTGCGGCGGCGGACCCGTCGGCGGCGATGCTGCTCGGCCTTGCGCAACCGGCGGCGCAGCACCACCAGCGGGTCGACGTCGTCGTTGTCGGCGAGGTGCTCGTCGAGGTCGTCGGTCGGGCAGAACCCGTCGAAGGTGTCCTCCGCGTCGACGTCCTCGTCATCCCAGTCGTCCTCGCCGTCGGCGTCGTCGTCATCACCGCAGCCCCAGCGGGTGGACTCCGGGTCGAGGCTGGCCCGGCACAGGTCGTCGAGGGCATCGGCCCGCCGCTCGCCCAGGCTGCGCTGGTACGGCGCGTCGGACGGGTCGGGATCATCGGTCCACGCATCCAACGCCGTCGCCACGTTCAAGAACGCGTTCGGGGACAGATCGCCATGGATCTGTCCACCCCCGAACAACCGCTGCGACAGCACCACGGTGTGGGCGGGGATGCGGCGCACATCGCGCTCCTGGTCGACCAGCTCGGCCCAGTGCCGCACCGCCGCCGCCCAGTCGCCGTCATCGACACCCCGGTCGTTCAGCCGCAGGAACGCAGCGAGCGAATCGGCCAACCACGGCTCCCGGTCGTCGTTGGCGGCGTGGCCCAGCGTGTGGGCCCGAGCCAGCGACAGCACACCCGACAGCACCGCCTCCGCCAGCTCTGCGTGGCGATGGCAGAGCCCGGCGAGCCGCTCGAGCCGGTGGGCTTCGTGTTCGGAGCACCGCGTGTAGGCGAGCAGCCACCTCTTGGCCGACGTCGCACCGGCGGCCAGCCACGCGGACGTCGGCCACAGCGCGACCAGATCAGCGAGCAGGGCCAGCTGCGCAGACTCGACCACCGTGGCCGAAGCCGCCGCCCGGTCGAGCCGCTCCCGCGCCCGCGCCGCGGTGTCGGCGCTGGCGGCGTAGGTGGCGGAACCGGTCATGCCACCCATTCTCCTCAGAGCCTCTGACAAGAACTCCCTCTACCCGAAGGTCGCAGGTCAGCGTGTGAGGACGTCCCGGAGCTGCAGCGCACAGCCGGTGGTGGCGAGCTCATCCTGGTCGCGGGACAAGCTCAGCTCCGTGGGAGCGGCCCGGACGAACCCCGCCAGCGCGAAGAGGACCCCGACCAGGTACGGCCACCACGAGCCGGAGACGAAGACGCCGGCGAAGCCGATCAGGGCGGCCGCCTCGGCGATGGCGATCCGCAGGAAGAACCTCGTCTGGTACGTCAGGCGCAGGGACTCCGGGGAGGCGCAGTCGAGCGGGCGCTCGATGAGCCGGGAGGCCAGCCGGCTGGCCAACCCGTAGAGCACCACGGCGCCGCCGACGGCTGCGGCCGGGACGTCGCCGGAATCCGGGGCGACTGCGACGGCGACGACGCCGAGGATGGCGAGCACCGCCACGAACGACGCGAGCATGATCCGGAGCTGCTGGAGCATCGACCTGACCAGCTCAGTGGGGCCGCTCGCCCCGCAGGAGCTCGAGGGCGTGCGGGACCACGTCGAGGACGGCATCGAGGCACTCGATGGACCCGGACGTCGACCCGGGCAGGTTGAGCACCAGGGCCTGCCCGATGGTGCCGGCGATCTGGCGGCTGAGCCGGCCGAGCGGGCTCACGAGGCGCATGGCCTCGGCAAGGCCCGGTGCCTCCCGGTCGAGGACGGCACGGGTGCCCTCGGGCGTCAGGTCACGGGGGCCGAAGCCCGTGCCGCCGGTGGTCACGACGAGACCGGCCCAACCGTCGGTGAGGGCCCGCAGGGCGCGGGCCACCGACTCGATGCCGTCGGCCACGACCAGGCGGTCGTCGATGGCGAAGCCGGCCTCGGTGAGCCGCTCCTGGAGGGCGTCACCCGAGCGGTCCTCTCGCACGCCCTCGACCACGCCGTCGGAGACGGTGAGGATCTTGGCCCGATCGGTCGTCTGGGGCTCCACGACGTCGCAGGCTACGACCGACGCCAGCGGGCGACGTACATGCCGTCGTGGTCCTCGTCGGGGACGATCGTCTCGGTGTCGAGCAGGTCGAGCCCCGGCAGACGGGCTGCGCGGACGACGCCGTCGTTCTCGGCCTCGGTGAGGGTGCACACGCTGTAGACGAGGGTGCCGCCGGGTCGGACGAGACGCGCGACCTCCTCGAGGATGCGCACCTGCAGCTGGGCGAGCCGCTCCGGCGCGTCGGCGTCGATCCGCCAGCGGGCGTCGGGCCGCCGGCGGAGCACGCCGAGCCCGGAGCACGGCGCGTCGACGAGCACCCGGTCGAAGGCGCCGTCCCGGTACGGCGAGGCGGCAGCGTCGGCGACGACGACCGGAACGCGGTGCCCGAGCCGCTCGGCGTTCTCGACGACCAGCCCGATCCGGGCGGCCGACGGGTCGGCTGCCACCACCGACGCTCCGGTCGACGCGAGGCCGGTGGCCTTCCCTCCCGGCGCCGCGCAGCAGTCGAGCACCCGCTCCCCCGGCTGGGCGCCCACCGCGGCGACGACGTCCTGCGATGCGAGGTCCTGCACGTAGCCGTCGGCCCGCACGTGGGTGGTGGCGGGTCGGTTCATCACCTCGAGGGCCCGACGGCCGGCCTCGGGGCCGAGCCGCTCGACCACCGCGGCCACGACCCAGTCGGGGTACGACAGCTCGGTGGCGATGTCGGGCCAGTCGATGCCGGCGGACACGTCGTCGGCGACCCGGCGGAGCACGGCGTTCACCAGCCCGCGCGCCGGCTTCGGCGCGGCCTCCACGGTGGTGCTCACGGCGGCGTGCGGGGCGACGCCGCCGAAGGCGAGCTGGTAGGCGCCGAGGCGCAGCGCGGCCGCCACCTTCGGCGTCACGCCGCCCTGGCGGTGGCGGGCGACCAGGTGGTCGCAGGCGCGGCGCATGCGGGTCGTGCCGTAGACGAGCTCGGTGACGAAGTGCCGGTCACGCTCGGGCAGGTCGCTGCGGTCGAGCACGGCGTTGGTGGCGAGGTTGGCGTACGCACCCTCCTCGTCGATGCGCACGAGCACCTCGAGCGCGACGCGTCGGACCGCGACGCCGGCCGGGTCGGCCGGGCGGGGGCGGCGCCGGCTCACGTGCCGAGGCCGTCGTCAGCGGACCACCGGGCGCCGTTGGCCCAGGCGGCGGCGTCCATGCGGGCCCGTCCGGCGGGCTGGACCTCGAGCAGCTCGATGGGCGTGCTGCCGGTGGGGTGGACCACGCCGGCGCCGGTGGGGTGCAGCGAGGTGCGCCACACCTTGAACCGCTCGCCTCGGAACGTCGTCCACGCCCCGCCGACGCGCACCTGCCGGTGGATGTGCTCGGCCGGCGTCGACCAGTCGATGTGCAGGTCGTCGGGCCCGAGCTTGTGCGCGTACACGGGCTCGCCCACCTGCGGCGCGGGTTCGCCGAGGCCGGCCTGCAGGTGCTCCACCAGCAGCGCGGTGCCCGCCTCGACCAGGCGCACCCGCAGCTCGTCCGCCGTCTCGTCGGGGCCGATGTCGAGCTCGGCGCGCGCGTACACCGCGCCGGTGTCGAGGCCCTCCTCGACCACCATCAGGTCGACGCCCGTGCGGTCGTCGCCGGCCAGGATCGCCCGCTCCACCGGGGCCGCGCCCCGCCACCGCGGCAGCAGCGAGAAGTGCAGGTTCACCATGGGCAGCGCCTCGAGCACGTGGGGCTTGATGATGCGCCCGAAGGCCACCACCACGCCGAGGTCGGCGCCCGCGTCGATGACGTCGTCGACGACGTGGGACACCGGCAGGCCCAGCTCGGTGGCTGCGGCCTTCACCGGGCTCGGCTCGGTGCGGCCGCCCCGTCCCCGCCGCTTGTCGGCATTGGTGACGACCAGCCGGATGTCGAACCCGGCTGCGTGCAGCGCACGCAGCGGCGGCACCGACATGGCCGGCGTGCCGAGGAAGACGAGCGAGCGCGGGCGCACGGGCGGCGGCTCAGGAGAAGAAGCTGCTGGGCTCCCGCCGGTCGCCCTCGACGGCGCGGTCGCGGATGCGGCGGATCTCCTTGAGCGCCCGCTTCTTGGTGTCGGCGTCCATGCGCTCGGTCATCAGCACGCCGTCGAGGTGGTCGAGCTCGTGCTGGAAGAGGCGAGCCTGGAGCTCGTCGGCCTCGATGGAGACCTCGTTGCCGTCGAGGTCGAGGCCGACGATGTGCACGAGCTTGGGCCGGATGATCTCGAACGAGAGGCCCGGGATGGACAGGCAGCCCTCCTCGTAGGCCCACTCGCCCTCCGATTCGACGATGCGGGGGTTCACGAGCACGTGCGGGTCGGCCCGCTCGTCGGGGTCGAGGTCGTACACGAACAGGCGCTTGCCCACGCCGACCTGCGGCGCCGCCAAGCCGAGGCCGGGCGCCTCGTACATGGTCTCGAGCATGTCGTGGGCGAGCCGGACGAGCTTGCCGTCGATGTCGGTGACCTCGGCGGCAGCCGTGCGCAGCACGGGATCGCCGACGACTCTGATGTGGTAGGGCGCGCTCATGACGGGAGCCACGCTACCGTCGGATCCCGTGGGCGCCGACCACTACTACAGCGAGTCGCCCACGGCCCGGCACCGCCCCGGGCACGTCGCCGTGGAGGTCGACGGAGAGATCCTGCAGCTGGCCACCGACGCCTCGACGTTCAGCCCGCGCCGGCTCGACCCGGGCACGGCGTTCCTGCTCGACGCGGCGCCGGCGCCGCCCGCCTCCGGCACCTTCCTCGACCTCGGGTGCGGCTACGGCCCCATCGCCGTGGCGCTCGCCCGTCGCTCGCCGGAGGCGCGCGTGGTCGCCGTCGACGTGAACGAGCGCAGCCGCGACCTGTGCGCCCGCAACGCCGCGTCGCTGGCGTGCGACAACGTCGAGGTCCACGCCCCCGACGACGTCGATCCCGGGCTCCGCTTCGACCTGATCTGGTCGAACCCGCCCATCCGCATCGGCAAGGCGGCGCTCCACGACGTGCTGCTGCGCTGGCTCGAGCGCCTCACGCCGGACGGGCGGGCCGTCCTCGTGGTCGGGCGGAACCTGGGTGCCGACTCCCTCCAGCGCTGGCTCACCGACCAGGGCTTCCCCACCGAGCGGCTGGCCTCCAAGCGCGGCTACCGCCTCCTCGAGGTCCGCCGCACCTGAACGGGGTCAGAGGCGGAGGGGGTCGACGGACAGGCGCAGCCGACCGTGGGGGCGCTCGACCCGGGCGAGGCCGTCGCACAGCGTCCGGTGGTCGGGGGCGGACAGGCGCCACGTGCCGTCGAGGGGGCCCTGGACGTCGATGCCGGCGTCGGCGGGGATGGCCGCCACGAACGCCGCGGCCGCCTGGTCGCCCACCTCGGCGAGCGCCCGGTGGGGCGGGAAGCCCAGCAGCGCCCGCCGCTCGTCCTCGGCGGCGCGGACGCGGTCGGGGTCGCCGAGCAGCGCGGCCCGGATCACCTCGTGGTGGGCGGAGCGGGTCTGCAGGAGCACCCGCCCGCCGGCGGCCCGGCCGCCCACGAGCCGCCCGGCGCGCACGATGAGCCCGAGCGCCTCCTCGGCCGCCCGGTAGCGGGGGGCGAGCAGCTCCTGGTCGAGGTCGAGGAAGGCGACGATGTCGGCCCGGCCGACCTGGTGCAGGACCGCCTCGGTGCCGACGTACAGGCGAGCGGAGTCGACGTCTCGGGCCGGCGTCTCGGCCGTGACCTCGACGACCCGCTCGCCGGTGAGGGCGGCGAGGTCCTCGACGACCCGGCTGACGCCCATGCGGATCGTCTTCAGGTGCACGCCGCCGCACGAGGCGCAGATGACCGGGCGGGTGGTGTGGCAGCGGCGGCACACGAGCTCGCCGTCGGGCTTCTGGACGGCGGCGTCGCAGCGCTCGCAGCGCACGACCTGGTGGCAGCCGGCGCAGCCGAGCAGGGCGGCCCGGCCCTTCTGGTTGAGCACGCAGAGCACGCGCTCGCCGGTGCCGAGCAGGTTCACCAGCTGGGGTGAGAACAGGGCGTTGCGCCCCGGCGGCTCCTCGGTGCGGTCGGCGACGATCACCGCCGGCCAGCCCGCCCGCTCCGTGGCCCGGTCGACCCGCACGAGCCGGGCGACGGCCAGCGCCTCGAGGGTGGGCATCGGCGACGTGAGGATGCACGGCACGCCCCGGCGGCGGGCCCGCTCGAGCGCCACGTCGCGGGCGTGCCAGGTGGGCGAGCGCTCCTCCTGGTGGACCTCGTCGTGCTCGTCGAGCACCACCACGGCGGCGAGGTCGGGGGCGGGCGCCCACGCGGCCGCCCGGGTGCCGACCACCGTGCAGCCGCCGGCGGCGGCGCGCGTCCACTCGTCGGGGTGCACGGCCACCTCGACACCCATGCGCCGCAGCCGCGTGGCGACGTGCCGGGCGGCGCGGTGCGACGGGCAGATCACCAGCGCGTCACCGAGGCTCGCCGCCGCCTGCACGACCGGGAGCAGGTCGGCGGTGGGCGGTAGGCGCGCCACCACCGGTCCCCCGGCGAGCAGCTCGGGCACGATCGGCGCCACCACCGGGTCGACGACTGCCGGCACCGGGTGCGGTCGGTGCAGGCGGGACGGGATCCGGTCGACGTTGCGGTCGGGCGACGCCGTGCGCAGGAACGGCACCGGCGTCTTGGCCGCCCACCGCCACTGCGCCCAGCGGGCGAGCTCGAGCAGCTCGGGCGACGGCCCGTGCCCCGACAGCTTGGCGATCGGCTTCAGGGCCACCCCCGCGGGCGGCTCCACCCCGAGCTCGGTCACCCAGGCGCCCACCCGCCGGGGGCCGAGCGCGATGCGGACCCGGCTGCCCACCTCGACGCGGTCGGCCCACGCCGGAGGCACGACGTAGTCGAAGGTCTTGCCGAGCCCGGTCTCGTCGGGCAGGACGCGCACGACCGCGCCGTCGGGCGCGGTCGGTGCGTCGCTGGGCTCGTCCCCGAAGAGGGTGGGCTCGTCGGGAGGCAGGGTCGTCTAGAGGCCGAGGGCGGACTTGACGTCGTCGACCCGGTTGGTGTTCTCCCAGGGGAACTCGCCGGGTGCGCCGGTGCGGCCGAAGTGCCCGTAGGCCGCCGTGGTGCGGTAGATCGGCCGGCGCAGGTCGAGGTCGCGCAGGATGGCGCCCGGGCGCAGGTCGAACACCTGGGTGACGGCGTCGGCGATGCGGTCGGGGTCGACGTGCTCGGTGCCGAACGTCTCGACCATGACCGACACCGGGTGGGCGACGCCGATGGCGTAGGCCACCTGGACCTCGGCGCGGGATGCGGCGCCGGCGGCCACCAGGTTCTTGGCGACCCAGCGGGCGGCGTAGGCCGCGGACCGGTCGACCTTGGACGGGTCCTTGCCGGAGAAGGCGCCGCCGCCGTGGCGGGCCCAGCCACCGTAGGTGTCGACGATGATCTTGCGGCCGGTCAGGCCGCAGTCGGCATGGGGACCGCCGAGCTCGAACTTGCCCGTGGGGTTGACCAGGACGGCGAAGTCGTCGTCGGCGAACTGCTCGGGGAGCGTCGGGCGGATGACGTGCTCGACGAGGTCGGGCTTGATGAGCGTCTCGGCGTCGTGGCCCGGTGCGTGCTGGGTGGAGATCAGCACGGTCTTGAGCGCCGTGGGCCGGCCGCCCTCGTAGTCGAGGGTGACCTGGGTCTTCGCGTCGGGCCGCAGGTACGGGAGGATGCCCGCCTTGCGGACCTCGGCGAGGCGCTCGGCCAGCCGGTGGGCCAGGTGGATGGGCGTCGGCATCATCGCGTCGTTCTCGTCGCACGCGTAGCCGAACATCATCCCCTGGTCGCCGGCGCCCTGGTCGTCGAGCTCGTCGCCCCGGTGGCCGGTGCGGGTCTCGTAGGCCTTGTCGACGCCCTGGGCGATGTCGGGGCTCTGCGGGTCGATGGTGGTCATCACGCCGCAGGTGTTGCCGTCGAAGCCCATCGACTCGCGGTCGTAGCCGATCGACTTGATGGTCTTGCGCACGATGTCGGGGATCTCGACGTAGGCGCTGGTGGTGATCTCGCCGGACACGATCGCCATGCCGGTGGTGACCATGGTCTCGCAGGCCACGCGGGCCATCGGGTCCTCGGCGAGGATGGCGTCGAGGATCGCGTCGGAGATCTGGTCGGCCATCTTGTCGGGATGGCCCTCGGAGACCGACTCGGAGGTGAACGTGAACTTGCCTGTCATGTGGTGCTCCCTGGCTTCGGGCTCCGGAGGGTGATGACGGCGTCGAGCACCGCCCTGGCGATGGCGCGCTTGTCGTCCAGGGGCACCTCGGTGGCGCCCGTGGCCGACAGCAGGACCACTTCGTTGGTGTCGTGCTCGAAACCTGCTCCGGGGGCCGAGACGTCGTTGGCGACGATGAGGTCGGCGCCCTTGGCCCGGAGCTTGGATTCGGCGTTGGCCCGGAGGTCGTCGGTCTCGGCGGCGAAGCCCACCAGGGTCTGGCCCTGGGGCTTGGCGGCGCCGAGCGCGGCGAGGATGTCGACGGTGGGCTCGAGCACCACCTCGGGTGCACCCCCGGCCTTCTTGATCTTCCGGTCGGCGGCGACAGCCGGCTTGAAGTCGGCCACGGCGGCGGCCATCACGACGACGTCGGCGCCGGCCGAGCGGGCGGTGACCGCGGCGTGCATCTGGTCGGCGGTCTCGACCCGCACGACCTCGATGCCGGCGGGCACGGGGCGGTCGACGGTGGTGACGAGCGTGACCGCCGCGCCCCGGGCCGCCGCCTCCTCGGCGATGGCGTGGCCCTGCTTGCCCGAGGAGCGGTTGCCGATGAAGCGCACCGGGTCGATGGGCTCGCGGGTGCCGCCGGCGGTGACGAGGACGTGCAGGCCGGCCAGCTCGCCGCGGTGCGTGCTGAGGAGCTTGGCGGCGGCCTCGACGATGGTGGCCGGGTCGGCCAGGCGGCCGGCGCCGGAGTCGCCACCGGCCAGGCGGCCCTCCTCGGGCGGCACGACGTGCACGCCGCGGGACGCGAGGACCTCGAGGTTCTCGCGCACGGCCGGGTGCTCCCACATCTCGGTGTGCATCGCCGGCGCGAGCAGCACCGGCGCCCGGGTGGCGATGAGCGTGGCGCTGAGCAGGTCGGCGGAGCGCCCGGTGCGCAGGTCGGAGATGACCCGGGCGGTGGCCGGCGCCACGATGACCAGGTCGGCGGTCTGGCCCAGCCGGGTGTGGGCGATGGGGCTGCCGTCGGCGCCGTGGTCGATGTCCCACAGCGAGGTGTGGACCCGCTCGGAGGCGAGCGTGGACAGGGTGGTCTCCCCCACGAAGTGGCGGGCCCCGTCGGTCATGACGGGCGTGACGTGGGCGCCGGCGTCGACGAGGCGCCGGCAGAGCTCGACGGCCTTGTACGCCGCGATCCCGCCGGTCACCCCGAGGACGATGCGCGAACCGGCGAGCATGGGCGAGGGCCGCGTCGGCTGGCGGCCTACTCCTGCTCCTCGGCGGCCGCGATGCGGGCGGCGGCTTCGGCGGCCTCGGCCTCGCGGCGGGCGGCGAGCTCCTCGCCGTAGACGGGCACGATCTTGTCGGCGGCGATCTCCTCGAAGGCGATGGAGAGCGGCTTGCGGACCACGGAGGGGACCTGCGGCGGGACCTGGGACCCGAGGCCGCCGCTGCCGACGGCGTTGAAGTAGGCGTTGATCTGCCGGGCCCGGGTGGACGCGAGCGTGACGAGGCGGAACTTGGAATCCGTGCGATCGAGGAGCTCCTCGATCTGCGGCTTCATCATCGTGTCGTGGCGACCGGACATCGTTCCTCCGAGGGATTGCCGAAGCGGCAACGGTAGCAGCGAGCCCCCGGACCTGCGGAACCTGGCGCTCAGCGCCGGTGGGCGTCGATGAGCGCCTCGAGCTCGGCGACGGCGTCCTCGAGCACGTCGTTCACGATGCGGTGCACGCCGAGCTCGCGGGCCCGCTCGCGCTCCTCGTCGCCCTTGCGGAGCCGGGCCTCGACCCGCTCGGGGCTGTCGCCGCGACCCTCGAGCCGCTGGCGCTGCGCGTCGCGGTCGGGGGTGTCGACGAACACCAGGAGCGCATCGGGATCGACCGCCCGGATGGCGGCGGCGCCGGCGACGTCGATCTCGAACAGCACGTCGGTGCCAGCGGGCGGGTCGGGGATGGGGGTGCCCTGGCGGTAGTCGAGGAAGTCGACCCACTCGAGGAACCCGCCGGCATCGATGTGGGCGTCGAAGGTCTGGCGGTCGGTGAACACGTAGGCGTCCTCGGCCTCGCCGGGGCGGCGGGCGCGGGTGGTCCACGAGCGGCTGAGCCAGATGTCGGGCCGGCGGGCCAGGAGCGCGTCGACGATGGTTCCCTTGCCGGCCCCGCCGGGGCCGGACACGACGATGTTCACGTGCGCTGCGGTGACGGGCCGGGGCGCGGCGCTCAGGAGCCGAACTCCTCGAGCAGCTTGCGCTTCTGCTGCTCGCCGAGGCCCCGGACCCGGCGGGTCTCGGAGATCTCGAAGGCCTCCATGGTGCGGCGGGCCTTGACCTTGCCCACGCCGGGCAGCGACTCGAGGACGGCCAGGACCTTCATCTTCCCGATGGTCTCGTCGTCGGCCGCCTGCTCGAGCAGCTCGGAGAGGTTCAGCGAACCCATCTTCAGGCGCTCCTTCAGCTCGGCTCGGGCCCGGCGGGCCTCGGCGGCCTTCTCGAGCGCGGCCTGGCGCTGCTCCGGGGTCAAGGAAGGGGGCTGCGGCATGGGCGCGACCCTAGACCACACCCCTCCCCGGACCGATCAACGGGCCGGCCCGCGGAGGGCTCAGGACAGGGCGTCGTCGACCAGGGCGGCGGCGGCGCCGGCGGGGTCGGGCGCGTGCGTGATGGTGCGGCCGAGCACGAGCAGGTCGGCCCCGGCGGCGAAGGCCTCGCCGGGCGTCGCCGCCCGCCGGTGGTCGTGGAGCTCGTCGCCCGCGACCCGGATGCCGGTGGTGACCATGAACAGGCCCGGCACCATGCGGCGGGCCTCGGCCACGTCGGCGACGGCGCAGACCAGGCCGTCGCAGCCGCCGTCGGCCGCGGTCTCCACCCGCTTGGGCAGGATGTGCGGGGGCGCCGAGTCGTCGGACGTGAGCACGGTGACGGCCAGCGCCTTGGGCACCGGCACCCCGGCCGCGCAGGCGCCGGCGTGGAGGCCCTCGACGCCGGCCCGCAGCATCTCGACGCCGCCGTGGGCGTGGAACGTGACGTAGCCGACGCCGAGCGAACCGAGCACCTTGGCCGCCTTGTGCACGGTGGTGGGGATGTCGTGGAGCTTGAGGTCGACGAACACGTCGAGGCCCAGGTCGCGCATGGCGGCCACGGCGTTCGGCCCCGCGGACGCGAACAGCTCGAGGCCCACCTTCGCGGTCCCGAACCACGGGCCGAGCTCCCGGGCCCTCCGGCCCGCCTCCACCAGGTCGTCGGTGTCGAGGGCCAGGCAGAGCCGGTCCCGCACCTCCTCGGGTGCCTCGATCTGCAGCTGCGTCAACGTGTGCCCTCCCCCTCGTCCGGCGGACAGCCTGCCATCCGGTCGTGGTGCGGTGGCGGCCCGAACGGAACGCGGGATCTGTCGTGGATGGGTGACACCTGGCATCACCCATCCACGAGATTCGCCGGAGCGGGTGGGTCAGCGGGGTGCGGGTGGGTGGACGGCGCCGACGAGCTCGGCGGTGCGGGCGACGCCGAGGTCGGCCGCCAGCGCCTCGAGCTCGGCCCGCACCCGGGCGCACGCTCGTGGATCGGCGAAGCTCGCCGTCCCGACCTGGACCGCCGAGGCGCCGGCGCGGAGCAGCTCGACCGCGTCGGCGCCGGTGGAGACGCCGCCGACGCCGACGATGGGCAGGTCGGGGAGGGCCCGGTGGACGTCGTGGACGATGCGCACGGCGATGGGGTGGATCGCCGGCCCCGACACGCCACCGCCCCGCTCCCCCGACCCGAGGCGGTACTCGCCGCTCACGGGGTCGATGGCCATGCCCAGCACGGTGTTGATGAGGGTGACCGCTTCGGCGCCGGCGTCGTGCACCGCAGCAGCGACCTCGACGACGCGGCTGGTGTTGGGGCTGAGCTTCGCCCACCGGGGCAGGCCGGCCGCCTCGACCGCGGCGACGGTCGCGCCGCTGGCCTCGGGGTCGTGGGCGAGGAGCTCGCCGCCCGCCTCGGTGTTGGGGCACGACAGGTTGATCTCGACCGCAACCACCTCGGGCGGGCAGCCGGCCAGCTGCTCGGCGGCCCGCCGGTAGTCGTCGACCGAGCGGCCCCAGATCGAGGCGACGACCCGGGCGCCGGCGTCGACCAGCTCCGGGAGCTGCTGCCGGCGCCAGGCCGCGACACCCGGCCCCTGGAGACCCACCGAGTTGATCATCCCGCCGTGCGTGCCGTGGACCCGCAGCGGCGGGTTGCCGGCCCACGGGTAGGCGGCGAGCGACTTCACGACGACGGCGCCGAGCGACGACAGGTCGACGTACGCCCCCAGCTCGGTGCCGTGCCCGGCCGTGCCCGACGCGGTCATCACCGGGTTCGGCAGCGTCACCGACCCGACGGTGGTCGTCAGGTCGACGGGGGCGGGCCTCATCAGCCGGCGTGGAACGCCTGCAGGGACTGGACCCGGCCGGCGTGGGCGCCCCGGTCGCGGATGCCCTCGGCGGCCGCCACCGCGGCGGCGGCGGTCGTGAGCAGCGGCACGCGGTGGGTGGCGGCGGCCGAGCGGATGTAGTCGCCGTCGGCGCGAGGGCCGCGGCCGCGGGGGCAGTTCACCACCAGGTCGACCTTGCCGGCGTCGAGCAGGTCGACCGCGGTGGGCCCGTGGGCGCCGTGGTCGCCGAGCTTGGCGACGCGGGTGGCGACCGGGATGCCGTCGGCCTCGAAGTGGTCGGCGGTGCCGGCGGTGGCGGCGATCTGGAAGCCGAGGTCGACGAAGGCCCGGGCGGCCACCGAGCCCTGCGGCTTGTCCCGGTCGGCGAGGGAGAAGAACACGGTGCCCGTCTCGGGCAGCCGCTCCCCCGCCGCCACCTGCGACTTGGCGAACGCCAGGCCGAACGTGCGGTCGATCCCCATGACCTCGCCGGTGGAGCGCATCTCCGGGCCCAGCACCTGGTCGGCGTCGGGGAACCGGTTGAACGGCAGCACCGCCTCCTTCACGGCCACGTGCCGGCCCTGGCCCGTGCGGTTGGGGATGATCGGCTCGGTGAGCAGCCCTTCCTCGCGCAGCTCGGCGAGCGTGGCCCCCACCATCACCCGGGCGGCCACCTTCACCAGCGGCACGCCGGTGGCCTTGGCCACGAACGGCACCGTGCGGCTGGCCCGGGGGTTGGCCTCGATGACGAACACCTGGCCGTGCTTCACCGCGAACTGCACGTTGAGCAGGCCCACGACATCGAGGGCCTCGGCGAGGCGACGGGTGTGGTCCTCGATGACCTCGACGGTCTCGTCGGACAGCGAGTGGGGCGGGATCGAGCACGCGGAGTCACCGGAGTGCACGCCCGCCTCCTCGACGTGCTCCATGACGCCGCCGATGACGATCTCGCCGGTTCGGTCGCGGATGGCGTCGACGTCGACCTCGGTGGCCTCCTCGAGGAAGCGGTCGATGAGCACGGGCCGCTCGGCGGAGAGGCCGCCCTCACGCCCGAGGGACCCGAACCCGGCCAGCTCGGCCATGGCCCGCTCGAGGCCGTCGTCGTCGTACACGATCTCCATCGCGCGGCCGCCGAGCACGTAGCTGGGGCGGAGCAGGGCCGGGTAGCCGATGCGGTCGACGATGGCCTGGGCGCCCGCGAGGTCGACGGCCGTGCCGCCGGCCGGCTGGGGGATCTCGAGTCGGGCGCACAGCCGGTTCCAGTGGTCGCGGTCCTCGGCGAGGTCGATGGATGCGGGGCTGGTGCCGAGCACCGTGCCCTCGGGCAGGGCGCTGGCCAGCTTCAGCGGCGTCTGGCCGCCGAGCGACACGATGACGCCCACGAGCTGCCCCGACGCCTGCTCGCGCTCGATCACGTTGCGGGCGTCCTCGTCGGTGAGCGGCTCGAAGTACAGCCGGTCGGAGGTGTCGTAGTCGGTGGACACCGTCTCGGGGTTGCAGTTGACCATCACCGTCTCGTAGCCGGCGTCGCGCAGGGCGAAGCTGGCGTGCACGCAGCAGTAGTCGAACTCGATCCCCTGGCCGATGCGGTTCGGGCCCGAGCCGAGGATCACCACGCGGGGCCGGCCGGTGTCGACGACCTCGTCGGTGTCCTCCCAGGTCGAGTAGTGGTACGGCGTGCGGGCCTCGAACTCGGCGGCGCAGGTGTCGACCGTCTTGTACGTGGGCACCAGGCCCTCGGCGAGCCGGCGGGCCCGCACCTCCTGCTCCGTGACGCTCCACAGGAAGGCGAGCTGGGCGTCGCTGAACCCGAGCCGCTTGGCCCGGCGCAGGTCGCCCCGGGTGACCCCGTCGAAGCCGATGGACTCGAGGTGGTCGCGCTCGTCGACGATGCGCTGGATCTGGTCGAGGAACCACGGGTCGACCTTGGTGGCCTCGGCGACCTCGTCGACCGACAGGCCCCGGCGCAGGCACGCCTCGAGCTGGAACGGGCGGTCGGGCGTGCCGATGCTGGCCCGGGCGAGGAGGTCGTCGAGCTCGAGCTCGTCGAGCTGGCGCTCGCCCGGATCGCAGTTGAGGCCGTGGCGGCCCTGCTCGAGGGAGCGCATGGCCTTCTGGAGCGACTCGGGGAAGGTGCGGCCGATGGCCATGGCCTCGCCCACCGACTGCATGGACGTGCCGAGCACGTCGCCCTGGCCGGGGAACTTCTCGAACGCCCAGCGGGGCACCTTGGTGACCACGTAGTCGATGACCGGCTCGAAGCTGGCCGGCGTGGCCTTGGTGATGTCGTTGGGGATCTCGTCGAGCGTGTAGCCGACCGCGAGCTTGGCGGCCATCTTCGCGATGGGGAACCCGGTGGCCTTCGAGGCGAGCGCGGACGAGCGGGACACGCGCGGGTTCATCTCGATGACGACCATGTCGCCGTTCTCGGGGTTGATGGCGAACTGCACGTTCGAGCCGCCGGTCTCGACGCCGACCCGGCGGATGCACGCGAACGCGGCGTCTCGCATCGCCTGGTACTCGACGTCGGACAGCGTCTGCGCCGGCGCGACGGTGATGGAGTCGCCGGTGTGCACGCCCATCGGATCGAGGTTCTCGATCGAGCAGATGATCACGCAGTTGTCCGCCCGGTCGCGCATGACCTCGAGCTCGTACTCCTTCCAGCCCTTGATGGAGGACTCGATGAGGATCTCCGAGATCGGGCTGGCCTCGAGGCCGTAGCGCGCCATGCGCTCGAACTCCTCGGGCGTGGAGGCGATGCCGGTGCCCTTGCCGCCCAGGATGTAGGCGGGCCGGATGACCACGGGCAGGCCGATGTCCTGCACGACGGTGCGGGCCTCGTCCATGGTGTGGGCGATGGCCGACGAGGGGACGTCGAGGCCGATCTCGACCATGGCGTCCTTGAACTGCTGGCGGTCCTCGGCGGTGGCGATGGCCTCGGCGTTGGCGCCGATCATCTCGGGCGTGCCGGGCACGCCGATGATGCCGGCCTCGAACAGCTCCATGGCCAGGTTGAGCGCGGTCTGCCCGCCGAGGGTGGGCAGCACGGCGTCGGGCCGCTCCTGCTCGATGATGCGGCGGGCGTGCTCGAGGTCGAGGGGCTCGACGTAGGTGGCGTCGGCGAACTCGGGGTCGGTCATGATCGTGGCCGGGTTCGAGTTCTGGAGGATGACGCGGTAGCCCTCCTCCCGCAGCACCTTGCACGCCTGCGTGCCGGAGTAGTCGAACTCGCAGGCCTGGCCGATGACGATGGGGCCCGAGCCGATGAGCAGGATCGACTCGATGTCGGTGCGCTTGGGCACTACTTCTCCATCCGGGTCTTGAAGTCGTCGAAGAGGTGGCGGGCGTCGTGGGGACCGGGCCCCGCCTCGGGGTGGTGCTGGACCGACCACGCGTTGGCGTCGACGAGGCGCATGCCCTCGCACACGCCGTCGTTGAGGTTGACGTGGGTCAGCTCGGCGATGCCGCCGAGGCTGTCGGCGTCGACGGCGAAGTTGTGGTTCTGGCTGGTGATGTCGATGCGCCCGCTGTGCACGTCGCGCACCGGGTGGTTGCCGCCGTGGTGCCCGAAGGGCAGCTTCACGGTGCGGGCACCGGCCGCGAGGCCGAGCACCTGGTGGCCGAGGCAGATGCCGAACATCGGCACCGACTCGCCCAGCAGGCGGCGGATCTCGTCGACGGCCGGGCCCACCATCTCGGGGTCGCCCGGGCCGTTCGACAGGAAGATGCCGTCGGGCTCGACCTCGAGGAGCGCTTCGGCGGTGGCGCTGGCCGGGAAGACGTGCACGGTGGCGAACTCGCCGAGCTGCTCGAGGATCGACTGCTTGATGCCGAAGTCGTAGGCGGCGACGACGAGGCCGCGCTCGGTGCCCGCCGACTTCACCACGTAGGGGTGCTCGGTGGTGACCTCGGAGACGAGGTCGACGCCGGCGGTGCCGGGCTCGGCCGCGGCCGCCTGCTTCAGCGTGGCCTCGTCGACGAGGTCGAGGGGCCCGAACGCGCCCGGGATGGCACCGGTGTCGCGGATGATGCGGGTGAGCCGGCGGGTGTCGATGCCGCCGATGCCGGGGACCCCGTGGAACAGCAGGAAGGCGTCGAGGTCCTCCTCGCTGCGCCAGTTGCTGCGCCGGCGGGCCAGGTCGCGCACGATGACGCCGCGGCAGAACGCGCTGCGGCTCTCGTCGTCGGCCGGCGCCGTGCCGTAGTTGCCGATGTGCGGGTACGTGAAGGTGATCACCTGCCCGGCGTAGGAGGGGTCGGTGATGATCTCCTGGTAGCCGGTGAGGGCGGTGTTGAACACGACCTCGCCGGCCGCGTGGCTGCCGTTGGCCGGGTCGGCGCCGAACCACTCCCCCTCGAAGGTGGAGCCGTCGGCGAGGACGAGCGCGGCCTCGCGCACGCCGCGGTAGGCGCTGGTCGGGCGGTCGCTCATCGGGTGGCCTCCCCGTCGCAGAAGACGGGTTCGCCTTCGAGCAGCGTGTGGCGGACCCGGCCGCGGACGCGCCGGCCGGCGTAGGGGGTGTTGCGGCTGCGGCTGTGCATGGCGTTGGCGTCCACGGTCCACTCCTCGTCGGGGTCGAACACGCACAGGTTGGCCCTGCGCCCCTCCAGGATCGGCCCTCCATGGCGATCTGCCACCCCGAGGATCTGTGCCGGCCGCCACGACAGCAGGGCGACGACCTCCTCGACCTCGAGGTCGAGCTCGGTGAGGGCCAGCGCCAGCGCCGTCTCGAGGCCCAGCATCCCGGGGGGCGCCTCGTCGAAGGGCTGCTCCTTCGTGTCGGGCGTGTGCGGTGCGTGGTCGGTGGCGATGCAGTCGATGGTGCCGTCGGCCAGGCCGGCCTTCACCGCCGCCACGTCGCCGGGCGTGCGCAGCGGCGGGTTCACCTTGAACACCGCGTCGTAGGAGCTGCAGCGCTCGTCGGTGAGCGTGAAGTGGTGGGTCGTGGCCTCGCAGCTGACGGCCATGCCGCCGGCCTTCGCGGCCCGCACCATCGCCACCGACCCGTCGGTGGAGAGGTGCTGGAAGTGGACGCGTGCGCCGGTGAGGCGGGCCAGGGCGATGTCGCGCATCACCATGAGCTCCTCGGCCTCGGCGGGCTGGCCGGGGATGCCGAGCCGGCTCGACCACTCGCCCTCGTGCATGTGGCCGCCGCCGGCCATCGCCTCGTCCTCGCAGTGCTGGGCGAGCACCACGTCGAGCGCCGAGGCGTACTCCATCGCCCGGCGCATCAGCCGGGTGTCCTGCACGCCGTTGCCGTCGTCGGTGAAGAACCGCACGCCGAGCGCAGCGAGCTCGGCCATCGGGGCGAGCTGCTCGCCGGCGCGGCCCATCGTGATGGCCGCGGAGGTGCGCACGTCGCACGGGGCGGCCCGGCCCAGCTCGAGCACCTCTCGGGCCACGCCGGCCGAGTCGATGGCGGGCGTGGTGTTCGGCATGGCGAGGATGCAGGTGTAGCCACCTGCTGCGGCGCCGCGGGCGCCGGTCTCGACCGTCTCCGCCTCCTCCTTGCCGGGCTCGCGCAGGTGGGTGTGGATGTCGACGAACCCGGGGCTGACCACGCAGCCGCCGGCGTCGAGCACGCGGGGGGCGTCGAGGTCGGGGCCGACGGCGAGGATGGAGCCGTCGTCGCCGACCACGACGTCGCCGCTGCGCACGCCGGTGGCGTCGACGAGGCGGCCGCCCTTGAGGACGAGGGTGGGCTCGGGCATCTAGCGATCCTCCAGGGGGGCGTCGGGACCGGGCAGCAGCTCCGCGCCCGAGCCGAGGAGCAGGAACAGGACTGCCATCCGGACCGACACGCCGTTGCGGACCTGGTCGATGATCACCGAGCGGGCCTCGTCGGCGACGTCGGGGTCGACCTCGACGCCGCGGTTGATGGGCCCGGGGTGCATCACCAGGGCGTCGTCCCGCAGCAGGCGGGCTCGGCGGTGGGTGAGGCCGTAGGTGGCGGTGTACTCGCGCAAGGAGGGCAGCAGGGCCTCGGTCATGCGCTCGCGCTGCATGCGCAGCAGGTAGACGGCGTCGACGGTGGGCAGCACGGCCTCGAGGTCGTGGCTGACGGCGACGGGGTACGCGTCGATGGCCGGGGGCAGCAGGGTGGGCGGCGCCACCACCACGACCTCGGCGCCGAGCTTCGTGAACGCCCAGATGTCGGAGCGGGCGACGCGGCTGTGCTTCACGTCGCCGACGATGGCGATGCGCATGCCGTCCAGGGAGCCCCGCTGCTGGCGGATCGTGTAGCAGTCGAGCAGCGCCTGGGTGGGGTGCTCGTGCCAGCCGTCGCCCGCGTTGACCACCGAGGCGTCGACCCAGCGGGTGAGCTGCCAGGGCACGCCCGACGACTTGTGCCGGACGACCACGCAGTCGATGCCCATGGCCTCGATGGTCTGGGCGGTGTCGCGGAGGGACTCGCCCTTCTTCACCGACGACGTGCTCACCGAGAAGTTCATGGTGTCGGCGGACAGGCGCTTGGCCGCTGTCTCGAAGCTGAGGCGGGTGCGGGTGGAGTCCTCGTAGAACAGGCTCACCACGGTCTTGCCGCGCAGCGCGGGCACCTTCGGGATGGGTCGGGCCGACACCTCGGCGAAGTGGTCGGTGAGGTCGAGGAGCCGCTCGATGTCGCCCCGTTCGAGCTCGGTGATCGAGAGCAGGTCGGTCACTTCTGGATCTCCCCCAGGTCGACGCCCTCGTCGTGCACGTCGACGGCCTCGTCCTTGCGGGTGGGGAGGTTCTTGCCGACGTAGTCCGGCCGGATGGGGAGCTCGCGGTGGCCCCGGTCGACCATCACCGCGAGCTGGATGGCGCGGGGCCGCCCGAAGGACGTGATGGCGTCGAGGGCGGCCCGGATGGTGCGGCCGGTGAACAGGACGTCGTCGACGAGGACCACGACCGTGCCGTCGACCGGGAAGGGCACATCGGTGGGTGCCTCGGGCAGCACCGGCCGGAGCCCGATGTCGTCGCGGTGGAAGGCCACGTCGAGGCGGCCGAGGGGCACCTCGACGCCCTCGATCTCCCGCAGCGCCTCCTGCAGCCGGTGGGCCAGGGGCACGCCCCCGGTCTGGAGACCGATGAGCACGACGTCGTCGACGCCGCCGTTGGCCTCGATGATCTCGTGCGCCATGCGCCAGGTGGCCCGACGGAGGTCGTCGGCGTCCATGACCTGGGTCCGGGCAACGAAAACGCCCCCGAAGGGGCGTGTGAGACGTCGTTCGCGTTCCGCCATGCGGCGTTCCTTCCTGTCCGTCCGGGCCTCACGGGACCCGCTTCACGGTCAGGAGGTCAACGTAGCACCACCGGCGTCGCCGACCAGATCGTGTTGCCGTCAGCCTCGCCCAGGCGGTCCCAGCCGAGCGCCGCGAACAGCGCCTCGGCGGGCCCGTTGGCCGGGTCGGTGCGGGCCCACAGCTGGTCGAGGCCGAGGTCGGTGAGCGCCCAGGCGGTGACCGTGGCGACGGCCCGTCGGGCCACGCCCCGGCGCCGATGCGCCGCCGCCACCCACACGCCCAGCTCCGCTCGGGCCGGCGCCCTCGTGAACGACGAGAGCCCGACCTCGCCGGCGACGTCGTCCGCGTGCTCGCCCACCGGCGCGACGATGACCAGGTCGAGCGCGAGGTGGCGGGTCCAGCGCTCCTCCACGCCGGCGATCCACGCGGCCGGGTCGAGCCCGGCGGGCGGCGGGTTCCATCGGGCGATGTCGGGATCGGCCCACGCCGCGGCGAGGGCATCGGCGTCTGCCGGGCGCCAGTGGCGCAGGCCCTCAGGGGGCGTCGGGAGCACCCGGCACCCGGAGGCGGCGGAGCACGGCGGCGATGCCGTCGGCGTCGCGCATCTCGACGGCGTGCCAGCCGGCATCGAGGGCGCCGACCACGTTCTCGTGGCGGTCGTCGATGAACAGCAGCCGCTCCGGGGCCACGCCCAGCTCGTCGGCCACCCGCTCGAACGCCTCGACGTGGGGCTTCATCACACCGAGCCGGGACGAGTTGCAGACGTCGTGGAACACGTCGGCCACGCCCATCGCCTCCATGTCCACCTCGAGCTTCGTCGTGGCGTTGGAGAACAGGGCGATGCGCTGGCCGGCGGCCCGCAGCGAGCGGGCGAGCTCGACCACGTCGTCGTCGACCCGCCAGTCGGTCTCGAGCCACATCTGCCGGCCGGCGTCGGCGTCGACGCCGTCGTGGGCCTCGGCGAGGCGCCGGCCGATCTCGGCGGCCCACTCCTCCGCGGTGTGGTGGCCGACCATCGTGTCGTCGTAGAGGGGCTGGGAGAACGCGACCGACGCGACGGCGCCGGCGTCGAGGCCGTGCTGCTCCTCGAAGGCCCGGATGGTCTCCCCCACCCAGTGGCGCACGACGCCGTCCATGTCGAACACGACGACGTCGACCGGCACCCACGGGCGGGGTCCGTCGCGGACCTCCTCGGCCACGCGGGCGAGGATGCCGTTGACGAACTTCGGGGTGTCGTCGGTGCTGCCGTAGCGGCCGCCCAGCTCGACCGCCTCGGACAGGCACACGCCGGCAGGCACGTCGAGCTGGGTGGCCAGCTCGAGCACGCCGAGGCGCAGCACCATGCGGTCCATGGCGGCCATGCGCGACACCGGCCAGCGCTTGGCGTAGCGGTCGAGGACGTGGTCGATCTCGACCCGGTGGTCGGCGACGCCGGCCGCCAGCTCGACGGCGTAGGCGTCGGGCCGGATGGGCAGGGCGGCGACGACCTCGAGGGGGTGGATCGACTTGGTGTCGGCCTCGTAGAGGAGCTCGACGGCCCGCTCGCGGGCCTCGCGGCGCGTGCTGGGCGCGATCACGCGCGGGACTGGTACTGGCCGGTGCGGGTGTCGATCTTCAGGCGCTCGCCGGTGTTGATGAACAGCGGCACCTGGACGACGTAGCCGGTCTCCAGCGTGGCCGGCTTCGTGCCGCCCGTGGAGCGGTCGCCCTGCAGGCCCGGCTCGGTCTGGGCGACGCTGAGCTCGACCGACGGGGGAAGCTCGACGCCGACGATCTCGGTGCCGTACATCATCAGCGTGGCCGTGGACTGCTCGACCAGGTAGTTGATGGCGTCGCCGAGGGCGGCCGGCGGCACCTCGATCTGGTCGTAGGTCTCCTGGTCCATGAAGACGTAGTTCGACCCGTCGTTGTAGAGGTACTGGTACTCGCGGCGGTCGATCTTGGCCTGCTCGACCTTCTCGCCGGCCCGGAACGTCTTGTCGATGTTGCCGCCGGTGCGCACGTTCTTGAGCGTGGTGCGCACGAAGGCACCGCCCTTGCCCGGCTTGACGTGCTGGAACTCGACGACCTGGACCAGGCCCTCGGGCAGGTCGAGGCACATGCCGTTCTTCAGGTCGTTCGTGGAGACGGTCGCCATCCCCACATGGTGCGCAGCGGCCGCCGCCGCCGCCAAACGGACCCGGTCAGGGGGTGGGGTCCTTCGGGGACAGGGTGAGGGGGCGGCAGCCGGTGGCGGTGACGACCACGGAGTCCTCGATGCGCACCCCGCCGTGCCCGGGCAGGTAGACGCCCGGCTCGACGGTGACGCACTGGCCGGGGGCGAGCAGCGAGGCGGACTCCGGGCTGAGCCGGGGCTCCTCGTGGATGACGAGGCCGATGCCGTGGCCGGTGCCGTGCACGAAGGCGTCGGCCCAGCCGGCGTCGCCGATGACCTCCCGGCAGGCCTGGTCGACGGCGACGCAGCGGACGCCGGCCCGCACGGCGTCGACGCCGGCGGCCTGGGCGCTGGCCACCACGTCGAGCATGCGCTGCTGGGTGGGCGTGGGCTCCCCCACCACCAGGGTGCGGGTCATGTCGGAGTGGTAGCCGTCGTACAGCGCCCCGAAGTCGAGCACCACGAGCTCGGGCTCGCCGTCGCCCCCGATGACCCGGTCGGTGGGCCGGGCGTGGGGCTTCGCGCCGTTGGGGCCGCTGGCGACGATGGTCTCGAACGACGGGCCCTGGGCGCCCCGGTCGAGCATGGCCGACTCCAGCGCCCGGGCCAGCTCCCGCTCGGTGGGTCGCTCGGTGAGCAGGTGGCGCACCGCGGCGAGTGCCTCGTCGGCGATGGCGGCGGCCTGCTCGAGCCGGGCGACCTCGCCGTCGTCCTTGACCGCCCGCAGGTCGAGCACCAGCGACGTGGTGGGGACCAGCTCGGGTGCGAGCGCCTCGGCCCAGCGGCGCTGGGTGTCCCACGTGACGTGGTCGGCCTCGAGGCCGACCCGATCGATGCCGGACACCACGTCGGCGAGCCGCTCGGGGACGTCGCGGGTGATGACGAGCTCGGCCTCCACGCCGGCCGCGGCGAGCTGCTCGGCGGCCTGCTCCTGGTAGCGCCCGTCGGTGAGGAGCACGAGGTCGTCGGCCCGCACCACCAGGACGCCGGCCGACCCGGTGAACCCGGTGAGGTAGCGGACGTTCGTGAGGTCGGTGACGACCAGGGCGTCGCAGCCCTGCTCGGTCGCAGCGGCCCGGACCCGGTCGGCGCGCGGGGCGACCTCCAGCGGCGGCAGGAGCACCGGCGGCGGGCTCATCGCACGTCGGCCAGCGCGGCGCGGGCGATGTCGGCGTCGACGCCGGTGACGACCTCGACGCCGTCGGGGCCGTCGAGGGCGAAGGTGAGGCCGGCGAGCGCCTTCTTGTCGCGGGCCATCAGCGACAGGAGGGCGTCGTCGTCGAGGCCCTCGGGCAGCCGGTCGGGCAGCTCGTACTGGGCGACGATGCCGCGGTGCACGGCGACGCGCTCGTCGTCGATGCGCCCGAGCCGGCGGGCCAGGGCGGCGGCGTAGAGCAGGCCGACGGCCACCGCCTCGCCGTGGCGCAGGTCGTAGCCGCCGGCCGTCTCGATCGCGTGGGCCAGCGTGTGCCCGTAGTTGAGGGTGGCCCGCACGCCGCCCTCCCGCTCGTCGGCGGCCACGATGGCCGCCTTGATGCGGATGCACTGGGCGACCTGCTCCTCGAGGTCGAGCTCCTGGAGGTGCTCGCCGCCGGGCAGGAACCGGTACTTGGCCATCTCGCCGAAGCCGCCCCGCAGCTCGCGCGGCGGCAGCGTGTCGAGGGCGTCGAGGTCGCACACGACGCCCGAGGGCTGCCAGAACGCGCCCACCAGGTTCTTGCCCTCGGGCAGGTTCACGCCGGTCTTGCCGCCGATGGCGGCGTCGATCATGCCGAGCAGCGTGGTCGCGACGTGCACCACCGGCACGCCCCGGTGGTACGAGGCGGCGGCGAAGCCGACGACGTCGGTGACCATCCCGCCGCCCACCGCCACGACGCAGTCGGCCCGGGTGAGGCCCCACGTGGCCCATTGCCGGCACAGCCACTCGACCGTGCGCATCGTCTTGGCGTCCTCGCCGGCCTCGATGGTGAACACCCGGTGCTCGACCCCGGGGTCCACGGTGAAGCCGATGCCCCGCTGGGTGACCACGGCCGCGCGCCCGGTTCCCTCGGGCACGAGCGCGGGCAGCTCGGTGCGGGCGCCCCGGCCCACGACGGCGTCGTAGGAGCGGCCGGGGACGGGGACCTCGACGGTGATCACCGCCGGCTGCCCTCCCGGACCGCCGCCAGGTAGCCCTCGTGGTTGCGGCGCAGCTCGTCGAGGGAGTCGCCGCCGAACTTGCGCACGGCCTCGGTGGCGAGCACGAGCGCGACCATGGTCTCGGCCACCACGCCCATGGCCGGCACAGCGGTGACGTCGGTGCGCTCCTTGAAGCTCACCGTCTCCTCCTTGGTGACCACGTCGACGGTCTGCAGCACCGGCCGGTTCAGCGAGGCCAGCGGCTTCATCGCGGCGCGGGCGACGAGGAGCTCGCCGGTGGTGATGCCGCCCTCGACGCCGCCGGCGCGGGTGCCCTCGCGGACGTAGCCGCGCTCGTCGGACCAGGAGATCGGGTCGTGGGCGTCGCTGCCCCGCAGCCCGGCGACCTCGAAGCCGTCGCCGATCTCGACGCCCTTCACCGCCTGGATGCTCATCAGCGCCTGGGCGAGGGCGGCGTCGATCTTGCGGTCCCAGTGGACGTGGCTGCCGAGCCCGACCGGCACGCCGTAGGCGAGCACCTCGGCCACGCCGCCGAGGCTGTCGCCCTCCTTCGCCGCCGCCTTGATCTCCTCGATCATCGCCGCGCCGGCGTCGGGGTCGAAGCAGCGGACCTCGTCCTCGTCGACGCGGGGCAGGTCGTCCGGGGTGGGCCGCAGGCCGGCGGTGGCCCGGGCTTGCCCCATCTGGATGACGTGGCTGAGGACGGAGATGCCGAGGTGCGACAGGAGCGCCTTGGCGAGCGTGCCGGCTGCGACCCGGGCCGCCGTCTCGCGTGCGGAGGCCCGCTCGAGCACGTCGCGCGCATCGTCGAAGCCGTACTTCTGCATGCCGGCGAGGTCGGCGTGGCCGGGCCGTGGCTGGGTGGCGGGGTTCTTCGTGGCGCCCGGGGCGGGCGACATCTCCTCGTGCCACTTGTCGCTGCGGGTCCACTCGGTGTTGGCGATCTCGATGGCGACCGGCGACCCGAGGGTGCGGCCGTGGCGGACGCCGCCGAGCAGCGTGACCTCGTCCTGCTCGAAGCGCATGCGCGGCCCCCGGCCGTAGCCGAGCCGGCGGCGGGCCAGCTCGCCCTGGACCTCCTCGGCGAGGATGGGCAGGCCGGCGGGGAGCCCCTCGACGATCACGACGAGGCCGGCCCCGTGGGATTCGCCGGCGGTGAGGTAGCGCAGCACGGCGGGGAGCGTAGAGCCGGTGCCGGGCGGGGCACGAAGCCTTCAGCCGGGGGTCAACCGGGCGTGATCCCCCACACGACGGCGATGATGCAGCCGGCGGCGAGCGACGGCCCGTAGGGGAACACGGCCTTGGTGGTGCGGCGGGCGATGGCGTAGCCGCCGCCGATCACGATGCCGAGCACGGACCCGATGACCAGGGCGAGGAGGACGGCGCGGAGCGGGCCGAGGAGCTGGTCGACCCATCCCCCCGGCTCGTGGCCCCGCCAGCCCACGTAGAAGCCCATCAGCCAGGCCAGCTTCACGTCGCCCCACCCCATGCCGCGGGGCGAGATGAGGTGGGCGACGAACAGGATGCCGGCGTACAGCACGCCGCCGATGGCGGCGCCCACCACGGTCCCGGGGTCGCCGTCGAGGAACGCGGCGGCGACGATGCAGGCGAAGCCGATGCCCATCGACGGGAAGTTGAGGCGGTCGGGGATGCGGTAGACGCGCAGGTCGACGCCGGCGATGGTCACCAGCGCGGCCACGAGGAACAGCACGGCACCGCCCGCGGCGCTCCAGCCGAGCTCGGCGACCACGGCGACGAAGGTGAGGCCCATCACGACCTCGGTCACCGGGAACCACCACCGCCAGGCTCGGCCCGGGCGCACGAGGGCGAGCACCGGCACCGGCGGCAGGTCGGTGGGTGCCGGCTCGAGCTCGTCGAGCAGCGACTCGTCCGCTCCCTCGGGGAGGTCCTTCGGGTCGGTGATGACGTACCCGGGCTCGCGGACGATGAAGTGGTTCGCGAGCGAGCCGGCGAGCAGCCCCACGATCCCGGCGAGCACCATCCCGACCACGTCCACGGCCGGGCACCCTACGGTCGGGCGCCGCCCACGACGGCGATCTCGGTGGCCTTCACCGACGCCCACAGCTCGCGCCCGGCGGCGATCGCCAGCTCGTCCACCGCGGCGAGGGTCACCTCGGCCACGAGCTCGTCGCCCGCGGGAAGCACCACGACGACCCGGGCTCGGCTGCCCAGCAGCTCCACCGCGCCCACCGTCACCGGCCAGGCGTTGCGAGGCGTGCCGACCGGTCGGTCCGGGTGGAGGGCCACCGCGTTGGGCGGCACGATCAGCCCCACCGGGGCCGGCTGCTCCGGGACCTCGTCGGCCACGACCACGACGGTGCCGGCCGCGGTGCGGCACGTGCGCCCGGCCGGCGTGGCGACGACCAGGTTCGTGCCCACGAGGTTGGCGGCGTACCGGCTCGCCGGCCGGCGGGCGACCTCGGCGGCCGGCGCGTGCTGGGTGACCGAGCCGCCCTCGAGGACGAGGATGCGGTCGCCCAGCAGCAGGGCGTCGGCCGGGTCGTGGGTGACGAGCACGGTGACCCCGGGGAAGTCGCGGAGCCGCTGGGCGAGGGCCGCCCGCGCGGTGGGGCGGAACTCGGCGTCGACCGCGGCGAAGGGCTCGTCGAGCAGCAGCAGCTCGGGCCGGGCCACCAGCGCCCGGGCCAGCGCGACCCGCTGCGCCTCGCCGCCGGAGAGCTCGGCGGGCCGGCGCCGGGCGGTGTCGGCGTCGATGCCGACCGCCTCCAGCTCGTCGCGAGCGGCCGCCTCGGCCTCGCCCCGGGGACGGTGGCGGGCTCGGAGCGGGAAGGCGACGTTGGCGACCGCATCCAGGTGCGGGAACAGGCGCAGGTCCTGGAAGGCGACCCCGACCGGGCGCCGGTCGGTGGGCACCGAGGAGATGTCCCGCCCGCCGAGGTGCACGCCGACGTGCGCCTCGCCGTCGACCTCGAGGCCGGCCAGCAGCCGCAGCAGCGTCGACTTCCCGGCCCCGTTCGGACCGACCACGGCGAGCACCTCGCCGTCGCCGACGTCGAAGGCCACGTCCATCGCGAAGCCGGGCCGGGCCACCTGCGCGGTGGCGTGCAGGCTCACCGTCCCCCCAGCCAGCGGTCGCGCAGCCCGACGAGCACGAGCAGCGACACGGCGACGAGCAGGGCGCTCAGGGCGAGGGCGGTGTCCGTGTCGCGCTGCAGCGCGGTGACGACGGCGAGCGGGAGGGTGCGGGTGCGCCCGGCGACGTTGCCGGCGAAGGTGATCGTGGCCCCGAACTCGCCGAGCGCCCGCGCCCACGCCAGCAGGGCCGCCGCGACGACCGACGGTCCGAGCAGGGGAAGCGACACGTGACGGAACGTGAACCAGCGGCTGGCGCCGCACGCGGCCGCCGCCTCCTCCAGCCCGACGTCGGCGTTGCGCACTCCGGTCTCGACGGTGAGCACCACGAAGGGCAGGGCGACGAAGGCCTGGGCGAGCACGACGGCGAGGGTGGTGAACGGCACGTGCACGCCGAGCGCGTCGAGGCCGTCGCCGAGGATCCCGCGCCGCCCGAACGTGGCGAGCAGCGCCACGCCCGCCACCACCGGGGGCAGCACCAGCGGCAGCAGGACCAGCGGCCGCAGGGCGCGGGCGCCGGGGTGGGCGCTGCGGGCGAAGATCCAGCCCAGGGGCCCGCCGGTGACGGTGGCGAGCACCGCCGCCGCCGAGGCCGACACGAGCGACAGCCGCAGCGCCTCGACCGCCTCCGGCTCGCCGAGCAGGTCGCCCAGCGCCCGCCACGGCGTGCGCACGACCAGCCCGAGCAGCGGCAGCAGGACGAGCAGCGCGCCCACGAGCGCGGGCGCCACGAGGGCGCCCGGGATGCCCGCGCCGCGCCGGGCCGGTGCGGTCACGG
Source organism: Acidimicrobiales bacterium (assembly GCA_035764875.1). Lineage (GTDB taxonomy): Bacteria > Actinomycetota > Acidimicrobiia > Acidimicrobiales > Salinilacustritrichaceae > Salinilacustrithrix. The sequence continues at coordinate 28,187 of DASTYO010000023.1, forward strand.
GGCCTCGAACCCCAGCGCGGCGAGCAGCGACTCCCCCGCCGGCCCGCGCAGCAGCCGCAGGAACCGCTCGGCGGCCTCGATGTCGCCGCCGTCGATGCGCACGGCCTGGTACTCGGTGCGCCGATCGAGGCGCTCGTCGACGACGACCTCGACGTCGTCGCCGGCGGCGGCCACGTCCGTGGCGTAGACGAGGGCGGCGTCGAGCTCGCCCTCGGCGACCTTCACGAGCAGCGACCGCACGTCGGGCTCCTCGGTGTCGGCGGCGTCGTCGATGCCCGACTCGTCCAGCTCGGCCAGTGCGAGCCGGCCGCACGGGACCTCCGGAGCGCAGCGGCCCACCAGCAGCTCGTCCCGTGCGAGGTCGTCGAGGGAGCGGACCCCGCCCGGGTTCCCGGCGGGGACGACCAGGACGAGGTGGTTGGAGGCGAACGGGAGCACCTCGCCGGCGGCCAGCCCGGCATCGACCACCTGCTCGACGGTGGCCGCGTCGGCCGACAGGAACAGGTCGGCCGGGGCGCCCTCGACGATCTGGCGGGCCAGGGTCGAGGAGCCACCCAGGTCGACCTCGACCCGCAGCGGGTCGTCGTCGTCCTCGAGCACGGCGCTGAGGCCGTCGACGACGTCGGTCAGGGACGCCGCCGCGGCGACGCGGAGCGTGCCGTCACCGCCGTCGTCGCCGCCGCACCCGGCGAGCAGGAGGAGCACCGAGAGGACGGCCGCGGTCGCCTGCCTCCCGGTCGTCACGGCCGGGATCGTAACGGCCGTGCGCCGGCGCGCCGCGCCGGCGCCGCTCCGTTCGCGTCAGGGCTTGGACGACGAGAGGAACCGCAGCAGCAGGTTCTGGTCGATGTCCTCGCGCCGGGCGCCGGACTGGTCGGTGTGCTCCTCCGCCGCCTCGTGGGCGTCGTGCCCCAGGGGCTCGGGATCGCCGACGGCGTCCGCCTCCGGGGCGGCGACGGCCTCGATGGCGGCCGCGGCCTTGGGGCTCAGGTGGGACAGCTGGGCGAGGATGTCCTCGCCCTCGTCCGTCGGCTCGTCGACGGCCGGCTCCTCGTCGGCCTGCTCGTCGAAGGACGCGACCTCAGCGGTCGGATCGTCGGCGGCGGGCTCGTCGTCGGCCAGGTCGGCGGGCTCGGGGAAGGCGTCCGTGGTGGGCTGGACGGTGTCGGTGAAGGGGTCGAGGGGCTCGTCGAGCTCGACCGGCTCGTCGGCGGTGCCGGCGGCCACGAACGAGGCGAGGTCGGCGCCCAGGGACGTGACCTCGTGGCTGCTGAGCGCCGGCTCGACGAACGTCGGCTCGTCCGCGTCGGCGGGGGTCCAGCTCGGGACCGCGGACGGGGCGGCCGCCTCGGCCGGGACCTCGTCGACCTCGACCATGCCGGCCTCGACCAGGTCGCGCAGCTGGCGGCAGACGTCGAACTCGCCCTGCTCGAGGTACTGGGACAGGCCGCGCCCGCTCAGGCCGGTGCCCACGGAGGCGAGGACCCGCCACTGGTCGGGCTCGACTGTGGTGGGGCCGTGGACCTCGGGCACCATGCGCACCCACACGTCGAGCGACGGCACCACCGCCTCGATCTCGCGCCACTCGGCGAGACGCAGCTGCGCAGCGTCGAGCGCCGCGTCGACCGCTCGCGGCTCGTCACGGTCGACGGGCTCGACGCCGGGCTCGAACTCGAAGCCGGCGTCCACGAACCGGAGCAGCTCGAACAGCGTGCCCTCGAGGTCGGCGAAGCCGGCACGGTCGGCGTCGGCAGCGACGATGTCGCCGCTGGCCACCCACACGCGTCCCCTGCCCCGGTCGCCCTGGAGCGCCAGCACGCCGGTCTTCTTGGTGCTCGCGAGCAGCCGGAGCACATCCGGCAGGCTGAACGTCTCGAGTGTGCCGGACAGGGCCACGGCCGATACCTCCCAGGGCAGACGTGTGTCGCTGGGAGCGCTATCGGCGCGTCGGAGGCGGACCTGTAGGAGAAACCGGCGGAGCGGGCCGCGCCGGACGCCGCCGGCGGCGTCTCACGCGTCCCGGAACGGGTGCTCAGGGGGCGTCGGCGGCGGCCCGCATGGCGTCGATCGGTGCCGCCTGGCCCGTCCACGCCTCGAACTGGCGGGCTGCCTGGTGCACGAGCATGCCCAGCCCGCCGACCGTCTGCAGCCCCCGGGCCTCGGCGGCGGCGAGCAGGGGCGTGCGGCGCGGGTGGTACACGAGGTCGGCCACGACGGCGTGGCCGGGCAGCGGCGCCGGGTCGAGGGCGAGCGTGGGGTCGTCGCCCATCCCCACCGGCGTGGCCTGGACCAGCAGGTCGGCCGAGGCGAGCGCGCCGTCGTCGCCGAGCGCGCCCACCGAGCCGACCGGTCCGGCGAGCGCGGCCGCGGCGCGGGCGCGCTCGGCGTCCCGGTTCAGCACCACCACCGACGACGCGCCGGCCCGGGCGAGCGCCCGCACCACGGCGCGAGCCGCCCCGCCGGCGCCCAGCACGGCGCAGCGGCGACCGTCGACGTCGACGCCGGCCTCGAGCAGGGAGTCGACGAAGCCGCCGCCGTCGGTGTTGTCGCCGACGAGCCGGTCGCCGTCGCGGCGGATGCTGTTCACGGCCCGCAGCGCGACGGCGTCGTCGGTGAGCGCGTCGACCGCCGCCGCCGCGGCGGCCTTGTGGGGCATGGTCACCGACAGCCCCTCGATGCCCAGCGCCCGGACGCCGGCCAGTGCCGCCTCGACCTGCCCCGGCGCCACCGGGAGGGCGACGTACACCCAGTCGAGGCCGGTCGCCCGGTAGGCGGCGTTGTGGATGTGGGGCGAGCGGGAGTGGCGCACCGGCCACCCGATGACGCCGGCGAGCCGGGTGGCGCCGGTGGGCGCCGGGCCCTCCCTCACCCGCAGCCCAGGCCCTTCTCGGCGCACTCGCGCTTGGCCTGGTTGAACTCGTCGAAGGACGCGGTGAAGAAGTGGTTCCCCTCCTCGTCCTGGAGCACGTAGTAGATCCAGTCGCCCTCGGCGGGGTTCAGGGCCGCCTCGAGCGACGCCTGCCCGGCCGCGGCGATGGGGGTCGGCGGGATCCCCGCGACGCGGCGGGTGTTGTACGGCGAGTCGGACTCGAAGTCGAGGTCCTCGCGGCTGCGGCCGTTGATCTCGGCCTCGTACCGGCTGGTGGCGTCGATGCCGAGCGGGATGCCCTGCTCGAGCCGGTTGTAGATCACCCGGGCGACCTTGGGACGCTCCTCGGGGACCCGAGACTCCTCCTCGATGAGCGAGGCGATGACCAGGATCTCGTAGGGCGAGCGGCCGAGCGCCGCGGCCTTGGCCTCGACGTCGAGCGCGGTGAGGCGGGCGTCGGTCTCGGCCACGAGGCGCCGGAGGAAGGCGGCCTCGTCGGTCTCCTCGAGGTCGATCTCGTAGGTGTCGGGGAACAGCAGGCCCTCCATGGAGGTCTGCTCCGGCGGCTGGTACTGGCTGCGGATCTCCCCGGACTGCAGGGCCCCCTGCAGGGCCTCCAGCGACCAGCCCTCGACGCCGGTCTCCGGGTCGGCGAGGCGGGGCAGGATCTCGGAGACGGTGAGGCCCTCGGGGATGGTCACCCGGTCGAACTGCGGCGGGCGCGGGCCGCCGTCGAGCACGGCGACGGCCTCGCGGAAGGCCATGTTCTCCTGGAAGTCGTAGAACCCGGCCTGGAAGGGGCCGGCGCCCTTGAAGCGGGTCCAGTAGTCCCACACCATCGCCGAGGAGATGACCCCGTGGTCCTCGAGGATCTGGCCGATGTCCTCGGTGGTGGAGCCGGTGGCGATCTCGACCTCGACGGCGCCCGTGGGCTCGCCGGGCGGGTCGACCTGGTCCTGCACCCAGCTCCAGGCGACGAACCCGCCGATGGCGCCGACCACCACCAGCACGAGGAGGCTGACGAGCAGCTTGCGGGCGCACCCGCCGCCGCGGGGCTCGCGGTAGTGCTCCCACTCGCCCTCGGCGTGCTCGTGGTCGTCCTCGTGCCACTCGTCGTCCCAGACGGCGGCGGGGTCTTCGTCTCGGGTCCAGTCGGTCACGACGGCTCCTCCGTGGGTGGGGCGGCGGCTCGGGCGTCGAGCCACGACTGCAGGATGACGGCGGCGGCCACCTTGTCGACCACCTTGCGCCGGGCCGGCGCCCGCAGGTCCTGCGCGAGCAGCGAGCGCTCGGCGGTGACCGTGGACAGGCGCTCGTCCCAGGTCTCCACCGGCACGTCGAGGACGGCGGCCAGCTCGTCGCACTCGGCGAGGGCGCGCTCGGCGGCTGCGCTCAGCGAGCCGTCCATCGACAGGGGCAGGCCGACGACCACGACCTCGGCCTCGGTCTCGGCCACGTGCTCGGCGATGGCGCGGTGGTCGCGGGCGCGGTCGCCGGAGCGGGCCAGCACC
>DASTYO010000024.1:0-2500 GCA_035764875.1 Acidimicrobiales bacterium
AACAGCCCAACCCTTGGGACCTGCTCCAGCCCCAGGATGCGACGAGCCGACATCGAGGTGCCAAACCATCCCGTCGATATGGACTCTTGGGGAAGATCAGCCTGTTATCCCCGGGGTACCTTTTATCCGTTGAGCGACACCACATCCGTACATAGGTGCCGGATCACTAGCCCCTGCTTTCGCACCTGCTCGACCCGTCGGTCTCACAGTCAAGCACCCTTCTACGCTTACACTCACCGACCGGTTTCCAACCGGCCCGAGGGTACCATTGGGCGCCTCCGTTACCATTTAGGAGGCAACCGCCCCAGTTAAACTACCCACCAGGCACTGTCCCCCGACCAGATCATGGCCGCGGGTGAGACACACTGTCAAATCAGAGCGGTATTTCACCAACACCTCCACCCCGACTAGCGTCGAGGCTTCCCAGGCTCCCGCCTATCCTACACAAACCAGACAATGGGTCAATACCAAGCTATAGTAAAGGTCCCGGGGTCTTTCCGTCCTGCCGCGCGAAACGAGCATCTTTACTCGTACTGCAATTTCGCCGAGCATGTGGTTGAGACAGCGGAGAAGTCGTTACGCCATTCGTGCAGGTCGGAACTTACCCGACAAGGAATTTCGCTACCTTAGGATGGTTATAGTTACCACCGCCGTTTACTGGCGCTTCAATTCACCACGACACCCCAAAGGGTTAATGGATCCTCTTAACGTTCCAGCACCGGGCAGGCGTCAGTCCATATACCTCACCTCACGGCTTCGCATGGACCTGTGTTTTTAGTAAACAGTCGCTTCTCCCTGGCCTCTGCAACCCCAACCAGCTCCTGCGCGCTTCGCGCCACCAGCCGGGGCCCTCCTTCTCCCGAAGTTACGGAGGCAATTTGCCGAGTTCCTTAACCACACATCACTCGAACGCCTCAGTATACTCTACCTGACCACCAGTGTCGGTTTCGGGTACGGGCCGAGCACCACTCGCTAGAGGCTTTTCTCGACAGCACGGGATCACCGAATTCAGCTCTACAGCCTATGCTTCAGCGCTCACCCTCACAGCTCGAAGCTGCAGCCCCTCCGGATTTACCTAGAGGAACGGGCTACCACCTTACCCCGCCTGATCCACCAGACGGTACGACTACCCCACTGCGTCACCCCATCACTACGCTACACACGGAAAGGACCCCAACCAGTCACCCACGCACACCAGACCGAAGCCTGACACACGCGCGCTCCCAGCCGGTTAGCATAACCGCTATCGCTCATACGCGGCACTCGGGTACCGGAATATCAACCGGTTCTCCATCGACTACGCCTCTCGGCCTCGCCTTAGGCCCCGACTAACCCAGAGCGGAACAACCGTCCTCTGGAACCCTTAGTCAATCGGCGCAGCAGATTCTCACTGCTGTTACGCTACTCATGCCTGCATTCTCACTCGCACACACTCCACAGACGGTCACCCCCCTGCTTCACCGCATGCACGACGCTCCCCTACCCAACCTCCAGGCCACAAGGACCTGAAGCATTGCTACGGCTTCGGCGGTGCACTTCAGCCCCGCTACATTATCGGCGCGAAACCACTCGACCAGTGAGCTATTACGCACTCTTTCAAGGATGGCTGCTTCTAAGCCAACCTCCTGGCTGTCAACGCGACCCCACATCCTTTTCCACTCAGCACACCCTTAGGGGCCTTAGCCGGTAATCTGGGCTGTTTCCCTCTCGACGACGGATCTTCTCACCCGCCGACTCACTGCCGCACTCAACACCATGGCATTCGAAGTTTAGCTGAGCTCAGTAACCGACACGGCCCATCACCCAACCAGCGCCCTACCACCACGGTGCAACACACGACGCTGCACCTAAATGCATTTCGGGGAGAACCAGCTATCACGGAGTTTGATTGGCCTTTCACCCCTACCCACACCTCATCCCCCCAGTTTGCAACCTAGGTGGGTTCGGGCCTCCACGACCTCTTACAGCCGCTTCACCCTGGACATGGGTAGATCACCCCGCTTCGGGTCTACAACACACAACTCAGGCGCCCTATTCAGACTCGCTTTCGCTCCGGCTCCCCCACACGGGTTAACCTCGCTGCATACCATAACTCGCAGGCTCATTCTTCAAAAGGCACGCCATCACCCGCCCACACAGAAGCGAACTTCCATGCCGGGCTCTGACGGATTACAGGCACATGGTTTCAGGCACTCTTTCACTCCCCTCCCGGGGTACTTTTCACCATTCCCTCACGGTACTCTCCACTATCGGTCACCGGACCTCTTTAGGCTTACCAGACGGTCCTGGCAGATTCACACGAGCCTCCACGAAACCCGCGCTACTCGAGAACACGAACCGAACCCCTCCAACGACCTTCACCTACGGGACTCTCACCCACTCCGGTCGACCATCCCAAGCCGTTCAGCTAATCGATGGAAAAGGAACCTACCCCCGGCAGAGGATAACGCCCACGTCTCACAACCCCGAACCCGCAACGCCTGCCGGCTATCACACGAAC
>DASTYO010000024.1:5000-26322 GCA_035764875.1 Acidimicrobiales bacterium
GGGCTTCGCCTGCGGCATCTCGGTGCCGGCACTGACTTGGCCAGTGCCCCGTTCCGGCCGGCGAGGCCGTGCGGGGCGAGTGATCAAGGTATCGGCGTGGCCGACCGGCGTCAACTTGGCACGGGATCTTTTTCCAGATCCAGCACCGCGAAGGCCTTGCGGCCCCGTGCGAGCAGGACGAACCGGCCGTGCCGCACGTCGTCGGCACCGATGCGACCCCCCTCCTCGAGGCGGCGACCGGTCACCCGCACGCCGCCCTCCTTCACCAGCCGGCGGGCGTCGGAGTTGGACTTCGCCAGCCCAGCGGCGACCAGGGCGGCCACGGGATCGATCCCGTCCTCGAGCCGGCCGTCCACGGGTGGGCCGACGGTCGGCACCTCGGAGGCCACCACCCCCCAGGCGTCCGGGGACGCATCGGTGGGGTCACCGCCGAAGAGCACCGTGGAGGCCTCGCCGGCCGCCTCGGCTGCGGCCTCGCCGTGGACGATGGCGGTGACCTCGCGCGCCAGGCGGCGCTGCGCCACCCGTTCCTGGGGCGCGGTTGCGTGCGTGGCCACGATCTCGCGCACCGCCTCCACGGGCAGGAGCGTGAGCTGGAGCAGGAACCGCTCGACGTCCCGGTCGTCGACGTTCATCCAGTACTGGAAGAACTGGTACGGGGACGTGTGCTCGGCCGACAGCCAGATGGCACCGCCCGTCGACTTGCCGAACTTGGCGCCGTCGGCACGGGTGATGAGCGGCCACGTGAAGGCGTGCACGGTGGCCTGGGAGCGCCGGCGGATCAGGTCGACCCCGCCGACGAGGTTCCCCCACTGGTCGGAGCCGCCGATCTGGAGCTCCACGCCCTCGTGCCGGTGCAGGTACCAGTAGTCGTTGGCCTGCAGGAGCATGTAGCTGAACTCGGTGTAGGAGATGCCGTGCTCGGACGCGACCCGGGCCTTCACCGACTCCTTGGCCAGCATCTGGTTCACCGTGACGTGCTTGCCGACGTCGCGGAGGAACTCGAGCACGCCCATGCCGGCTGTCCAGTCTCGGTTGTCGACCACGGTGGCGACCTCGCCGACGATGCGCTCGACCTGGGCGCGTATGCCGGCCACGTTGGCGGCCAGCGTGTCCTCGTCCAGCAGGTTGCGCTCCTCCGAGCGGCCGCCCGGGTCGCCGATCATGCCGGTGGCGCCGCCCACCAGGGCGACCGGGCGGTGCCCCGCCTCGGCGAAGCGGCGCAGCACGAGCAAGCCGATGAGGTTGCCGGCGTGCAGGCTGGGAGCCGACGGATCGCACCCGTAGTAGAGGCTGAGGGGGCCCTCCTCGAGGCGCGTCGCCAGGGCGTCGGGATCCGTGCTGTCCTGCACGAGGCCACGGGCGCGGAGGTCGTCGAGGAGCTCGCTCATGGGCGCCGACAGTACGCGGCGCGCCCGGACGTCCCGACAGGCGATCGGCCCCCGTCTGGCGGCGGGAGCGGTGCGCGGGCGACCATCGTGCGGTGACCTCCACCCCCTCCCCCGCCGACGCCGACCGCCGCCGGGGCCTGCGTCGCATCGGCGTCCTCGTCGTCGTGGCCAGCTTCGTCGTCATCTGGGGCTACGTGCTGTGGCTCACCTTCGTGGAGGGCCGGGCGGAGCCGCGCGACCGGATGGACGACGAGCGCTTCACCGAGGCGGCCGAGGACACGTGCGCGCCGTCGGCGGCGCGGTTCGCGGCGCTTCCGCTCGCCAACGAGGTCGACACGCCCGAGGAGCGCGCCGACCTGCTCGACGAGGCCACCGACGAGCTCGAGCGGATGGTCGAGCGCCTCGAGGGCGTCGTGCCGCCTCGCGACGCCGAGGAGGCCCGCGCCGTCTCCCGGTGGCTGGCCGACTACCGCACGCTGGTGCAGGACCGTCGGGAGTACGCCGCCGCCCAGCGCGACCCCTCGCACCCCCGCTACGACCAGCCCTTCGTCGTGACCGACCGAGGCGGGTTCCAGGTCGACGTCCTCATCGAGGACTTCGCCCACGTGAACCGCATGGAGAGCTGCGAACCGCCCGACGACGTCGGCTGATGGGAGGCGGCCGGCGTCCGTGGGAGGCTGGTCCTGATCAGCTGCCGGGGCGCTTGCGCCGGCGCTCGTGCTCGGGCCGCATCGCCCACTCCGCCTCCGCGTGCAGCTCGCGGTAGGCCGTCAGGCGCTCGCTCGCGAGCTCGCCGGACTCGACGGCGGCCAGGACGGCGCAGCCCGGCTCGTGGTCGTGCGTGCAGTCGCTGAACCGGCACCGCGCCGACAGCTCGTCGATGTCGGGGAACGCGGCGTCGATGGCCTCGGGATCGACGTACAGGCCGATGGCCCGGATGCCGGGCGTGTCGACGACGATGCCGCCGCCGGGCAGCAGGTGCATCTCGCGGCGGGTGGTCGTGTGGCGGCCCTTCGCGTCGGTGGCGCGCACCTCGCCGGTGACGGCGACGTCGACGCCGGCGAGGGCGTTGAGCAGGCTCGACTTGCCGGCGCCCGACTCGCCGAGGAGCACCACCGTGTCGCCGCCGAGCCCGGCCCGGAGCTCGTCGATGCCGGCGCGCGTGCGGGAGGAGACCGCCACGACGTCGGTGCCGGGGTGCTCCGCCGCCACCTGCGCGCTGGCGCCCTCGACGTCGTCGACGAGGTCGGCCTTGGTGAGGACCACCGTGGGCTCGGCGCCGGCGTCCCAGGCCTGGGCAGCGGCCCGCTGGATCCGGCCCGCCTTCACCGGCCGGTCGAGCCCGGCGACGATGAGCACCCGGTCGAGGTTGGCCGCCAGCACCTGCTCGCCCTCGCCCACCGGGTCGGCCCGGCGCAGGGCGCTCCGGCGCTCGAGGACGGCGGCGACCTCGTCGTCGACGACCACGACCCAGTCGCCCACCACCGGCGTGCCCACCCGGTCGGCGCGGGTCCGGGCGGCGTGCACGCCGTCGGGGCGGGCCACCTGGACCCAGCCCCGGTCCTGGCGCACCACCCGGCCCGGGACACCGTCGGCTTCGTCGAGCGCGGCCACCTCGGCGGCGCGCTCGTCGTCCCAGCCCAGGCGCTCGAGCGTCGCCGGGGCGTCGTCGGCGAGCGCCGCCGGGTCGTCCCTCAACGCCCGGTCAGCTCCCGGTGGCGGGCGAGCCCGTGCCGCGCCATGCGCAGGGTGCCGTCGTCGACGCCGAGGTCGGCGAGCTCGTCCGGCGTGGCCCAGCGGATGTCGGTGGACTCGTGGTTGCCCGCGGGGTGCGCGCCGGGCGGGGCGACGACCAGGTAGCGGGCGTCGAGGTGCAGGTGCGGGCCGTCGTCGGGCGGATCGACCCGGTGCACGTCGAGGTCGACCGCCACCGGGTGCACCCGCAGGTCCGGGATGCCCGTCTCCTCCAAGGCCTCCCGCAGCGCGACGCCGGCGAGGTTGGCGTCGCCGTCGCAGTGCCCGCCCGGCTGGAGCCACAGGCCGAGCTTGCGGTGCAGCAGGACCACCACCCGCTCGCCCGCGTCGTCGACCACGAGCGCCGAGCCGGTGAGGTGCCCGGTGCGGCACGAGCGGTGGAGCGCGTCGTCGTGGGCGTCGAGGAACTCGAGGATCGTGCGCCGGTGGCGCTCGGCATCGACATCGACGTCGGCGGCGAGGACGGCTGCCCGGGCCTCGTCGACCTCTGCGCCGGGCTGCAGGCGCGGGTCGTCGGCGGCGAGGAAGGCGATGTCGGCGGAGGTCTCGGGCCCGGGCACGGTGCTCGAGGCTACGCCCCCGGCCCCGACCCCGTTCGTGACGCGTGGATCGACCGTCAGCGGTCGATCCACGCAGTCGGCAACGGTCAGGGGCGGGAGACGTTCGGGTCGCCGGGCACGTACCACCGCCAGGGGTGCTCGGCGCCGGCGGACAGGCCGATGCGGGTGGCCTGCACCGGGTCGGCGGGGGGCGGCGTGCCGTCGTCGAAGAGCCCGACCGGACCGTCGCCGAGGAGGTCGACGCCGTCGTGGGTGCCGTCGAGGCCGAGCGCCTGGGCCAGCTTGGCCGGGCCGCTGCACAGGTCCCGTTCCCGCCGGGCGGCGGCACCGCGCGCGGCCCGCATGGCGTCGACCCCCTCGAGCGGGGCCAGCGCCCGGACGAGCACGGCCACGCCCTCGTCGAGGTCCCCGCAGACGACGTTGGCGCACCAGTGCATCCCGTAGGTGAAGTACACGTACAGCAGCCCGGCCTCGCCGAACATGGTGGCGTTGCGGGCGGTGCGTCCCCGGTAGGTGTGCGCGCCCGGGTCGATCGGGCCGCAGTAGGCCTCGACCTCGACGATCCGCCCGGCCCGCCGGCCGTCGGGCGCGTCGTGGGCGAGCACCTTGCCGAGCAGCTCGGGCGCGACCTCGCGCGGGTCCCGAGCCAGGAAGGAGCGCTCGACCCGCTTCACCGCGCCTCCGAAGCTGCCAGCGCACGGATGGCCGCGAGCTCCGCCGGCCCCATGTTGGGATCGTGCAGGCGGTGGTCGCAGACCTCGGCCAGCGCCCCGCGCGCCGCCTCGACGTCGACCTCGGAGAGGAAGGCGGCGAGCAGGCGCCGCCGCAGGATCGCCGCGAGCACCTGGAGCGTCCGGCCGCCGTCGGGGCGCCCGACGGCGAGGAGGAGCCACGTGGTGGCGACGTCCTCGGCGCTGCGCCCGTCGCGCGCGTTCGACCAGTCGATCACCACCGGTCCGGACGCGGTGCACAGGACGTTGCCCGGGTGCAGGTCGAGGTGCACGACGCGCCCCTCACCACTGCCGAGCGGCGGGATCCGGTCGAGCCGGTGGTGGAGCTCGGCCAGCTCACGCCCGCACGCCGCGGCCCGCCAGGGCCGGCGCTGGAGGACCTCGAGCTGCGACGGCCCGTCGACGCGGTCCATCACGAGGTCTCGCCCGTCGACGTCGTGGACGGCCGGCACGGGGAAGCCGTGGCCGGCCAGGTGCGCCATGGCCGCGGCCTCGGGCGCGGAGTCGTGCTCGGTGCGGTAGCGGCGCAGCACGCGCCCACCGCCCACGTCGTACACGTCGGCGGCGCGGCCCCGGCCGAGGAGCGGGCCGGGGACCGGGTCAGCCATCGGCAGCGGCCGCCCGGATGTCGTCCGGCACGGACATCGTCTCCAACGTGCCGGGCCGGACGCACACGTAGGTCATCGTCGCCTCGAACAGCGGCTCGCCGGCGCGGCTGCCGGCGAAGGCGACGTCGAAGGACGTGTTCCCGAGGCGGGCGATCGAGACGTCGATGTCGACCGCGTCGCGCAGGCGGGCGGGCCCCGACCAGGTGATCGACGCGGCCTTCACCATGATGTCCCAGCTGCCCGTCTCCAGCCCCGGAGCGACGTCCCGGAAGAAGCCGTCGGCCAGGTCGTCGCACCAGCGCAGGTACACGCTGTTGTGGACGACCTGCTGCATGTCGCACTCGGAGTAGCGGACCTCGACCGTGTAGCGCATCAGACCTCCTCGACCCGGGCCCGGTCGGCGGCGAGCCTCGCCCGGAAGCGCTCGAGCTGGGCGGCGACGGCGGCGGGGCCGGCACCGCCGTGGGTGGTGCGCATGGTGACCGGCACGCCGGGCTCGATGAGCGCGGCGCCCTCGGCCCCCAGGTCGGGGTGGGCCGCCGCCAGCTCGGCCAGCGAGGCACCGCCGTCCACGGCCTGGCGGACCAGCGCGCCGACGACGGCGTGGGCCTCACGGAAGGGCATGCCCCGGCGCACGAGGAGCTCCGCCAGGTCGGTCGCGGCCGCGGTCGGCGCGTCGGCGGCGGCGGCCATCCGCTCGGGCCGGAACGTGAGCGTGGCGTACTGGCCGGCGGTGGCGCGCAGGGCGAGGCGCACCTGCTCGACCGCGTCGAACAGCGGCTCCTTGTCCTCCTGGAGGTCGCGGTTGTAGGCGATGGGCAGGCCCTTGAGCGTGGCGAGCAGGCCGGTGAGGTCGCCGATCACCCGGCCGGCCTTGCCCCGGGCGAGCTCGGCGATGTCGGGGTTCTTCTTCTGCGGCAGCATCGACGAGCCGGTGGAGTAGGCGTCGTCGAGGCGGACGAAGCCGAACTCGTCGCTGCTCCAGAGCACGACCTCCTCCCCCATCCGCGACAGGTGGATCGCCACCATCGTCACGGCGAACAGCGACTCGGCGACGAAGTCGCGGTCGCTGACCGCGTCGAGGCTGTTGTCGAACACGGCGGCGAAGCCGAGGTCCTCGGCCACCGAAGGCGGGTCGAGCGGGAGCGACGAGCCGGCCAGGGCGCCGGCGCCGAGCGGCGACACGTCGAGGCGGCGGCGGGCGTCGAGCAGGCGGTCGACGTCGCGCGCCAGCGACCAGGCGTGGGCGAGCAGGTGGTGGGCGAGCAGCACGGGCTGGGCCCGCTGCAGGTGGGTGTACCCGGGCAGGTAGGCGTCGCCGGCCTGCTCGGCCCGCTCGAGCAGCACCTGCTGCAACGCCAGCACGTCACCGGCGAGGGCAACCAGCTCGCGCTTGCACCACAGGCGGAGGTCGGTGGCCACCTGGTCGTTCCGGCTGCGCCCGGTGTGGATCTTGGCGCCGGCCGAGCCGGCCAGCTCGGTGACCCGGCGCTCGACGGCGGTGTGGATGTCCTCGTCGGACTCGACGAAGCGGAAGGTGCCGTCGCCGAGCTCGGTCTCGACCTGGTCGAGGGCGGCGAGCACGGCGGCGACCTCGTCGTCGTCGAGGATCCCCGCCCGGCCGAGCCCCCGCACGTGGGCCCGGCTGCCGGCGATGTCGTCGGTGGCGAGGCGCTGGTCGAAGGGCAGGCTCACCGTGTAGGCGAGCAGGTCCTCGGCCGGCCCCGACTCGAACCGGCCGTGCCAGAGCGTGTGCCCGGCGCCCTCGTCCGTCATCGCTTCTGCGAGCCCGGGCCCTGGCGCTGCGACCAGGTCTCGATGCCCAGGCCCCACAGGCGCACGAACCCGGCGGAGTCCTCGTGGCGGAAGCTGTCCTCGGCGTCGTAGGTGGCCAGGCCGTAGTCGTACAGGCTCGAGTCGGAGCGGCGGCCCTCGACCTCGCAGGTGTTCGGGGCCAGGTGGAGGCGCACCTCCCCGGTGACGTGCTTCTGCGACTCGGCGATGAACGCGTCGAGCGCCTCGCGCAGCGGCGAGAACCACAGGCCGTCGTAGACCAGCTCGGCATAGCGGGACTCGAGGCGGTACTTCTCCCGCTGCAGGTCGCGCTCGAGGCAGATCGACTCGAGGTCGACGTGGGCCTTGATGAGGGCGAGTGACGCCGGGCACTCGTAGGTCTCGCGGCTCTTGATGCCGACCCGCCGGTTCTCGACCATGTCGATGCGGCCCCACCCGTAGGAGCCCACGAGGGTGTTGAGCTCGGCGATCACCTCGGCCGGCGACTTGGCCTCGCCGTCGATGCTGACCGGCATGCCCTGGTCGAAGCCGACGACGACGGTGCGCTCGTCGGTGGCGGTCTGCTTGGTGAGCAGCCACACGCCCTGCGGGGGCTTGGCCCAGGGGTCCTCCATCTCGCCGCACTCGATGGCCCGGCCCATGAGGTTGTCGTCGATGGAGTACACCTTCTCCTTCGTCGCCTGGATCGGGATGTCGTGGTCGTAGGCGTAGTAGATGGCGTCCTCGCGGGTCATGCCCCACATGCGCACCGGGGCGAGGATCTCGAGGTCGGGCGCGAGGGCGCGGGTGGAGACCTCGAAGCGCACCTGGTCGTTGCCCTTGCCGGTGCAGCCGTGGGCGACGGCGTCGGCGCCGTGGAAGCGGGCCGCCTCCACGAGGTGCTTCACGATGACCGGGCGGGACAGCGCCGAGACCAGCGGGTAGCGGTTCTCGTACATCGCGTTGGCCCGGAGGGCGGGCATGCAGAAGTCGCGGGCGAACTCCTCGCGAGCGTCGACCACCACCGCCTCGACGGCGCCGGCGGCGCGGGCGCGCTCCCTGACGACGTCCCAGTCCTCGGCGGCCTGGCCGACGTCGACGGCGAGGGCGATGACCTCGACGCCCTCGTTCTCGATCAGCCAGCGGACGGCGACGGAGGTGTCGAGGCCGCCGCTGTAGGCGAGGACGACTCGCTTGGCCATGGTGGTGCTCCTTGTGGTGCTTCTGGGGTGTTCCGCAGCCGCTGCCAGTTTCCTCGGGCGTGGGCCGCAGGGGCGAATGGGGGTGGGACGACGCTCAGAGGCCGGCGAGGTCGCTGATGCGGTGGGCGACGGCCTGGCCGGTGGAGGACTCGGCGACCACGAGCAGCAAGGTGTCGTCGCCGGCGACCGTGCCGAGCACGTCGGCGAGGCCGGCCCGGTCGAGCGCGGATCCGACCACGTGGGCGGAGCCGGGCGGGGTGCGCAGGACCACGAGGTTGTGCGAGTGGCTGACCTCCACGACCCACTCGCTGCAGACCCGGCGCAGGTGGTCCTCGGGGGCGACGGCGTCCTTCGGCATGGCGGGCACGGCGTAGACGGTCTCGCCGCCCGGCACCCGCACCTTGATGGCGCCGAGGTCTTCGAGGTCGCGCGACACGGTGGCCTGCGTGGCGACCACGCCGTCCGCCGCCAGCAGCTCGACGAGCTGCTCCTGGGTGGACACGGCGTGCTCCTCGAGCAGGCGCTGCACGCGGTGCTGGCGCTGGGGCTTCGTGAGCCGCGGGCTGCGGGCGTTGCGCGGCGCGGTCAACGGATGGCCTCGATCTCGACCAGCCACCGGAACAGGCCGATCATGGCCCGCATCCGGTTGTGCGCCTGGGGGATCATCCGGGACTGCGGCCCGTCGGCGACCGACGCCGAGACCTCCTCGCCCCGGTGCGCCGGCAGGCAGTGCATGAAGATCGCGGACTCCCCCGCCGCGGCCATCACCCGGTCGTCCACCTGGAACCCCTCGAACGCCTGGCGCCGGGCCTCGGACTCCTCCTCCTGGCCCATCGACGCCCACACGTCCGTGTGCACGGCATCAGCTCCCTCGGCGGCCTCCTCGGGCCGCGTCGTCACGAAGGGGGCCGTGTCGAGCCCGGCGGCACGGAGCCGGTCGACGTCGACGCCGCTCGGCCCGTAGCCCACCGGGGAGGCGATGCGCACGGACATGCCCACCATGGCGGCGCCGAGGGTGAGGCTGCGGGCGACGTTGTTGTAGTCGCCGATCCAGCACACCGTGCGCCCCGAGAGCGTGCCGAGCTCGTCGCGCATCGTGAGCAGGTCGGCGAGCGCCTGGCAGGGATGGCCGACATCGGACAGCAGGTTGACGATGGGGATGGACGACGCCGCCGCCATGTCCTCGAGGATGCGGTGGTCGAACACCCGGCCGCCGAGGGCGGCGTGGAACCCGGAGAGCACCTGGGCGATGTCGGCTGCGGGCTCGCGGGTGCCGATGCCGACCTCGGCGCTGGTGAAGGTCAGCGGGTGCCCGCCGAGGCGCGTGATGGCCGCCTCGGAGGAGTGGCGGGTGCGCAGGCTCGGCTTCTCGAAGTACAGGCCGACGCTGCGCCCGGCGAGCTCGCCGCTGATCGCGGCGTCGGCGTGGGTGGGCTTGGCGCACAGGTCGAGGATGCGGACCAGCTCGCCCTCGGAGATCTCGTCGATCTCGAGGAAGTGGCGGGTGGGGGTCATCCGGCGCTCCCGGCCAGCACGGCGGCGACCAGCCCGACCGCCTCGTCGATCTCGTCGTCGGACACCGTGAGGGGCGGCGCCAGCCGCAGCGCGGTGGGCGTGACCGCGTTGACGACCAGCCCACGGGCGAGCAGCTCGGCGGCGACCGCCTTGGAGTCGCGCCCGATGCGCTCGACGTCGAGCTCGGCGGCGAGCAGCAGGCCGAGACCGCGCACCTCGCGTACGCCGTCGACGGCGAGGAGCGCGTCGGTGAGCCGCTGGCCGGCCCGGCGGGCGACGGCCGGGATGTCGAGGCGGCGCATCTCGCCGAGGACGGCCTTGGCCGCCGACGTGGCGAGCGGCTGCCCGCCGTAGGTGGTGGCGTGGTCGCCGGGTTCGAACGCGGCCGCGACGTCGCGCCGGGCGGCGCACGCGCCGATGGGCATGCCGTTCCCGAGCGCCTTGGCCATGGTGACCACGTCGGGCTGGACGCCGAAGTGCTGGAAGCCGAACCACTCCCCCGTCCGGCCGAGGCCCGTCTGGACCTCGTCGACCATGAAGAGGATGCCGCGCTCGCGGCAGAGCCGTTCGACGCCCTGGAAGTACTCGGCGGTGGCCGGGTTGACGCCGCCCTCGCCCTGGACCGGCTCGAGGAGCACGGCGGCGACCGAGGCGTCCAGCGCCTGCTCCAGGGCCTCGAGGTCGTTCCAGGCCACGTGGCGGAAGCCCTCGGGCAGCGGCTGGAACGCCTCCCACTTCTGGGGCTGGCCGGTGGCGTGCAGGGTGGCGAGGGTGCGCCCGTGGAAGGAGGAGAACGCACAGACGACGGTGTGCCGGCCGCGGCCGCCGAACTTCCGAGCCAGCTTGATGGCCGCCTCGTTCGCCTCGGCCCCGGAGTTGCAGAAGAACGTCTGGTACGAGGTCGCGTCCAGCTCCGAAGAGCGGATGAGCTCGTCGAGGGCGACCGCGACCTCGGGACCCACGGTGGTGCCGAAGAGGTTCGACACGTGGCAGAGGGTTGCTGCCTGCTCGCAGATCGCCTCGGCCACCACCGGGTTGGCGTGCCCGAGGCCGACCACGGCGAGTCCGGACAGGAAGTCGAGGTAGCGGGTGCCGTCCACATCCCACAGCTCGGTGCCGGCGCCACGCGCGAAGGTCACTGCCTGCGGCGGGTACGTGGGCATCAGCGGGCTCTCGGTCATGCGTGGCCTCCCGTGGCCTCGGCGGTCTGCTGGTGGCGGGTGATCATCGTGCCGACGCCCTCGTCGGAGAACAGCTCCAGGAGCACCACGTGCTCGAGCCGGCCGTCGAGGAGGTGGGCGGCCGGCACCCCGTGCTCGACCGCGGAGACGGCGGCGTCGATCTTGGGGATCATGCCGCCGGTGAGGTCGCCGTCGGCGATCTTGCGCCGGAGCTCGGCGACGGTGGCGGTGCGGATGAGCGACTCGGGGTCGTCCACGTCCTCGAGCAGGCCGGGCACGTCGGTGAGGTAGATCACCTTCTCGGCGCCGAGCGCGGCGGCGACCGCGCCGGCGACGGTGTCGGCGTTGATGTTGTACGCCTGGCCCTCGGCGCTGCCCCCGATGGTGGACACCACCGGGATGAGGTCCTCGGCGAGCAGGCGGTGCAGGATCGCCGGGTTCACCGACTCGATGTCGCCGACGTAGCCGAGCTCGGGGTCGCGGGCGACCGAGCTGATGAGGCCGGCGTCCTCGCCGGACAGGCCGACGGCGAGCGGGCCGTGGGTGTTGATGGCGCCGACGATGTCGCGGTTGACCTTGCCGACCAGCACCATGCGGGCCACGTCGAGCGTGTCGGCGTCGGTGACGCGGAGGCCGTCCTTGAACTGGCTCTCGATGCCCAGGCGGCCGAGCAGCTCACCGATCTGGGGGCCGCCCCCGTGCACCACCACGGGCCGGATGCCGACGGCCCGCAGCAGCACCATGTCGGCGGCGAAGGAGTCGGCCAGCGCGGGGTCGACCATGGCGTTGCCGCCGAACTTCACCACCACGACCTTGTGGCGGAACCGCTGGATGTAGGGCAGGGCCTCGAGCAGCAGCTCGGCCCGCTCGACGGCGCTCACGGAAGCAGGCCGACGAGCGGGAGGCCCGTGGTCTCGGGGAGGCCGGCGAGCACGTTGGCGCACTGGATCGCCTGCCCCGACGTGCCCTTGACGAGGTTGTCGATGGCCGAGATGACCAGCAGCCGGCCGGTGCGCTCGTCGTGGCGCACGGTGAGGTGGGCGCAGTTGGAGCCCCGCACCGCCTTGGTCTGCGGGATGCGCTCGTCCACCACGACGAACGGCTCGCCCGCGTACGTGTCGGCGAGGCACGACAGCAGGTCGTCCCGGCTCGCCGACGCCGTGGGCGTGGCGTACACGGTGGAGAGGATGCCCCGGGTCATCGGCACGAGGTGCGGGGTGAACAGCACCTGGGCGCCGGTGGCCTGCTCGATCTCCGGGGTGTGCCGGTGGGTCAGCAGGCCGTAGGCGGTCATGTTCTCGTCGGCGGCGGCGAAGGTGGTGTGCGGCTTGGGCGGCCGCCCTGCGCCGCTGACGCCGGAGGCGGCGTCGACGATGACACCGGTGGTCTCGACGAGCCCGTTCCGGACGAAGGGCGCCAGCGCGAGCGCCGCTCCCGTGGGGTAGCAGCCGGCGACCGCCACGAGGTCGGCGCCGGTGAGCTCGTCGCGGAACAGCTCGGGGATGCCGTAGGCCGCCTCGGCAAGCAGCTCGGGCGCCGGGTGCTCCTGGTCGTACCACTCGACGTAGAGCGAGGGGTCCTTCAGCCGGAAGTCGGCGGCGGCGTCGACGATCCACTTCACCCGGCCGCGCAGCTGGGGGACGATGGCCTGGCTGAGCCCGTGCGGCAGCCCGAGGAACACGAGGTCGAGCCCCTCGCAGTCGTCGGCCGTCGCCCCGGTGAACGCGAGGTCGGGGTACGCGGCCGCCAGGTTCGGGTAGAGCTCGGCCACGGGCGTGCCGGCCTGGCTGTCGGCGCCGGCGATGCGCACGTCGAGCTCCGGGTGGGAGGCTGCGAGCCTGAGCAGCTCGGAGCCCGCGTAGCCCGATGCCCCGAGGATGCCGACGGTGATCATGGACGCAGCCTATCCGTCGGCATGCATGACTATGCAAGCGGCTTCCCGGCCGGGACGGGTACGGAGGTCCGCATGGCCGAGTACCGCTTCCGATTCGACCCGACGTACCGCCGGCTGGCGGCGCCCTTCGGGATCCGACCCTCGAACGCCGTGGTGGTCGTCACCGAGCACCAGCTCGACGCCCGCTTCGGTCCCTGGCGGGTCATCTCGCCGATCGAGAACGTGCAGCGGGTGGAGCGCACGGGTCCGTACCGGCTGGTGAAGACCGCCGGCCCCGCCCACCTCTCGCTCGCCGACCGGGGCCTGACCTTCGCCACCAACGGCGACGCCGGGCTGTGCATCCGCTTCGAGGAGCCCGTGCACGGCATCGACCCGTTCCGCATCCTCCGCCACCCCGGCCTGACCGTCACCGTCGACGACATCGACGGCCTCGCCCAGGCGCTACACAGTCGCGCATGACCGCACCGCTCGACCTCGAGTTCGTCCGCCGGCAGTTCCCCGCGTTCGGGACGGACGCAGGTCGGGTGGCCATGTTCGAGAACGCCGGCGGCAGCTTCGCCTGCACCCAGACCGTCGACGCGCTGCACGAGCACTACGTCGAGCGCAAGGTGCAGCCCTACTACCCCGCCGCGCCCTCGACGGCGGCCGGGGAAGCCATGGACCGGTCCCGGACCCGGTGGGCCGAGGCCCTCCGCGTCGACGTCGACGAGGTGCACCTCGGACCATCGACCTCGGCCAACACCTACGTCCTGGCCCACGCGTTCGGCGAGCTGCTCGGACCGGAGGACGAGGTCATCGTGACCGACCAGGACCACGAGGCCAACCGGGGCGCCATCGAGCGCGCGGCGGCCCGGGCCGGCGCCACCGTGCGGGTGTGGGGCATCGATCCCGAGACGGGCCTGCTCGACCAGGGCGAGCTCGAGGACCTGCTCAACGCGCAGACCCGGCTCGTGCACCTGCCCCACGCCTCGAACATCGTCGGGGTGATGAACGACGTGCACACCCTGGTGCGCCTGGTCCACGAGGCCGGGGCCTGGGCGGTGGTGGACGGGGTGTCGGCGGCGCCGCACGGCATCCCCGACGTCGGCCACCTCCACGCCGACGTGTACCTGTTCAGCCTCTACAAGGTGTACTCCGTGCACCAGGGACTGATGACGGTGCGCCGGCACCTGCTCGACGTGCTGCCGAACCAGGGGCACTTCTTCAACGCCGACCAGGTGCACAAGCGGCTGAACCCGGCCGGGCCCGACCACCCGCAGGTCGCGGCCTCCGGCGCGGTGCTCGACCTGATCGAGGCCGAGGCCGCGCACCACGGCGAAGCCGGCGACCTCCGCAGCTCGTGCGAAGCCATGGCCCGGCGCTGGCAGGCGCACGAGGCCGCGATCGCGGCGCCGCTGCTGCGATGGCTGGACGAGCGTGACGACGTCCGCCTGCTGGGTCCCGTCGACACGCCGGTCGGCCACCGCTGCCCCACCGTCGCGTTCGTGCCCGAGCGCCACGACCCCATGGCGGTGGCGACCGCGCTGGCCGAGCGCGACCTCGCGGTCGGCGCCGGCCACTTCTACGCCTGGCACACGCTGGAGGCGCTGGGCGTCGACCCCCACCGCGGTGCGGTCCGGGCGTCGATGGTCCACTACACGTCGCCCGACGAGGTCGAGCGCCTGCTCGCGGGGTTGGAGGCCGTCCTCTCGGCTTGACCCGGCGGCGCGCCCGCGGGTTTGCTCTCCGACGCCGTCCCGCCCCGGTGGACGGAGCGACAGGAGAGCGCGGTGGTCGGGCAAGTGCGGGCGAGGCGAGCGGTGGTGGCGTGCGCGTCCCTCGCCGGCGTCGTGGGCGTGGCCCTCACGACGCTGACCGGCCCGGCGGGCGACACGGCCGCCGCAGATGCGGTGCTGCCAGGACGCCCGGTGGTGGCAGCCAGCGTCACGGCCGCCCGTGCCTCGGCCGCAGCGGTTCCGGCAGCACCGGCGGTGCAGGATCGGCCCGTGCTCGTCGTGGGCGACTCGCTGAGCCACCAGGCCGCCGACGAGATCGTCGAGGCGTTCCACGCCGCCGGCTACTCCGACGTCGAGCTCGCCGTGTTCGGCGGCACAACCATCGGGTGGGGCGCCGACCGGGTCCTCGAGCGACCGTCGCGGCCGATCGTCGTGTTCAGCTCCGGCACGTACAACCTCCTGGAGGGCTGGTCGGCGGACGACCAGGCCCAGGCCGAGCGCGCCGTGTCCGTGCTCGACGAGCGGGCCTGCGCCATCTGGGTCGTGCCCGCGGCCCGACCCGCGAACCGGCAGGTGCGCCTCGCGCTGCAGGGCTCGGGCGTGCACACGGCCGAGTGGGACGTCGTGTCGCAGGTGCTCCCGGAGATCCACGCGGCCGACGGCATCCACAACACCGAGGAGGGCCAGCGCCTGTACGGGCAGCTCATGGCCGACAGCGCCCGGACGCGGTGCGGTCCGGTCGACCCGGCGACCGTCGAGGGCAACCGCCGCTACGTCGCGGCCACGCACGACACGTTCCTCGGACGCACCCCGACCGCGTCCGAATCCGAGCTGTGGACCGGGCGGCTGACCTTCGGCTTCCCCCGCTTGGCGTTCACCCGCACGTTCGCCACCAGCGCGGAGTGGGTCGATCGTCAGGTCGACGCCGTCTACCGGCAGGCCCTCGGCCGCGCCGCCGACCCGACCGGTCTCGCGTACTGGCGCGGGCTCATCCGCTCGGGGACACCGCTGTCGTCGGTCGTGGTCGAGCTGTTCGCCTCCGACGAGCGCTGGGCACGGTCCGGCGGCACCGCCACCGGCTGGGTCACCGGCCTGTACCGCACCCTGCTGCACCGCGACCCCGACGACGCCGGGCTCCGGCACTGGACGGGCCTCCTCGCCGCCGGCGTGCCCCGCCGGGCCATCGCCCGCGACTTCCACGACTCGCTGGAGTCACGCCGGGACCGGGTGACGGGGCTCTACCGATCCGTGCTCGGCCGCCGACCGGACGCCGCCGGCCGGGATCACTGGGCCGGCGCGCTCCTCGTCATCGACGACGTCCGCATCGCTGCGGTGCTGGCCGCCTCCGACGAGTTCTTCGCCCGGGCCCAGCGCTGAGCGAGGCCGCCCGCCGCGTCAGGCGGGCAGCCAGGAGCCGTGGAAGCCGAACGGCACGCGGCGGGGCAGCTCGACCGAGGCCACCGGGCCCGCGGTCACGTCTCGCGCGTCGACGATCTCGACGGTGGAGGTCCGGGTGGCGAGGTGCTCGACGTAGGTGAGGAGCCAACCGCCGTCCTCGGCGTCGTCGTCGGGGTCGGGGGCGAAGACCGGCTCGCCGGAGACCACGCCGCGACCGAAGACGTGGGCCTCCGAGCCACCCTCGGCGAGGTCGTACTTGACGAACCCGTCGAACCGGGCGATCTCCGCGTCCCAGGTCGAGGCGTGGGCGGTGTAGCCGTAGCGGTTGGCGAGCGTCTCCACGAGCGGCGACACCCGGGGGAAGTCGACGGGACGGTCGTCCACGCCCTCGTCGTGCACGCGGCCGCCCACCGGGTCGATGTGCCACCGGTGCAGGGCCGGCTGCACCGGCGAGTCGAGGACGTCGTCACCGAAGGCGGTCGGCAGTCGGTCGGCCCGGCAGCCGTCCACCACGACGGAGCCGTCGCCGTGGTCGAAGGCGTTGAGGAAGTGGAAGACGTAGAACGGCTCGACGTCGATCCAGCGGACGTCGTCGCCGCTGCCGTCGCGCGGCATCACGCCGATGCGGGCGCCCCGCTCGGGCCGCCAGGACACCGACGTGCCGCCCGAGATGAAGGCGTCGACGTCGAACACGGCGGGGAGGTCGAAGAACACGACGTTGCGCTCGGTCACGGCGAAGTCGTGCATCATCACCGGCCCGGGCAGCTCGATGGCCTCCGAGCGGACCAGGCGGCCGTCGGCGCCGGCGACGTGGTAGCGCAGGTACGGCGGTCGCGGGCTGTAGCCGAAGAACAGCAGCTCCCCGCTCACCGGATCGAGCTTCGGGTGGGCGGTCATCGGGCCGACCAGGGCGCCGTCGAAGTCGTGCTCCCCCACCGTCGCCAGCTCGGGCGTCAGCTCGGTGGGCTTGGCTCCCTCCATGAGCGCGAGGATCCGCCCGGCGTGGCGGATGACGTGCGTGTTCGCCGTGTTCTTGATCACCCCCGCCTCGGCCACCACCTCGGGGTCCGGCAGCACGAACTCGGAGAGGCCGCCGAACAGCGCCCGGCCGGCTCGGCGCTCGGCCTGGAGGCCCGCCGACTCGACGAAGCGGTTCCGGTACCGGACGCGGCCCTCGTCGATCTCGAGCGCGTGCACCATGCCGTCGCCGTCGAACAGGTGGAACCGCCCGATGGGCGCGAAGGCGGGGTTCCCGCCGTTGCGGAGGAACGTCCCGCGGAGCCCCGGGGGCAGCGGCCCGCGCACGACGAGGTCGTCGACCACGAGCTCGTCGTGGACCGGCTCGAACGGGCCGGCGAGGTACGGGTGGTCGGGGAAGGCAGGAGCATCGATGGCCACGGCACACGGTGTACCCCAGCGGACGCCCGCCGTGCTCGACCGACCACGCCCGCGCCTTCGCCCGTTGCACCGCCCCACCGGTGGGAGCATCCTCACAAGGACGGGTGCGAACGAGGGGGAGGCACATGTTCGTCCAGCTCATCGAAGGCACGACCGCTGACGCCGCCGGGCTGCGGAGGCAGCTCGACCGCTGGCGGCAGGACATCTGGCCCGACGCCCAGGGCTTCCTCGGCGCCACGCTCGGCTTCACCGACGCAGGGCAGGTCATCGACATCGCCCGCTTCGAGTCCGAGGAGGCCGCCCGGGCGAACAGCGAGCGCGCACAGCAGTCCGACTGGTGGGCCGAGACCGAGAAGTACTTCGACGGCGACGTGACGTTCACCGAGTCGACGGACGTCGAGGAGCTGCGGGGCGGCGGCTCGAACGACGCTCGCTTCGTGCAGGTCATGAAGAGCAGCGGTGTCGACCGGGACCGGATCCACGCGTTCGACGAGGCGCTGGAGCAGTACCTCGACCTGCGGCCCGAGGTGCTCGGCGGCCTGCGCATCTGGACCGGGGACGACCGCTGCGTCGAGGTCATCTACTTCACCGACGAGGACGAGGCCCGCCAGGGCGAGTCCCGGGAGATGCCGCCCGACGTGCAGGCGGCCTTCGAGGAGTACCAGGACCTGATGGCCGGCGTGGAGTTCCTCGACCTGAAGGACCCCTGGCTGCTCTAGAAGCGCTCGTCCCCGACCTGGCGGTGCGGGTCGGGGAAGTCGCGGTACAGCGCCGCCTGGAAGTTCTGCACCAGCGAGTTCACCCCGTGGTGCGCGCCCTCGATCGGGTCGGCGCGGCTCGACACCACCCGGAACGCCTGGTCGAGCTGGGCGAGGTCGCGGGTCTCGATCAGGACCTTGAACTCCCCACCGGCGCCGAGACCGAGCTTGCGCCGCAGGAGGCGCCACGACTCGACGTGGCCGTCGGCCGCGAGCGCGCCGAGGTACGTCTCGATCGCCCGGACGAAGTCGAGGTCGCGCACGCCCGGCCGGAGGTCGACCGAGATCTCGTACACGTCCACCGCTAGCCCCGGAGGTGGGCGGGGAACCGCTTCTCGACCGCCGCGATGATGGCCTGCCGCACCTCGCCGACCTCGCCGTCGGTGAGCGTGCGGTCGACGGCCTGGAGGCGCACCCGGTACGTGAGCGAGCGATGGCCCTCCCGGACGCCCTCGCCCCGGTACGTGTCGAACAGGCGCACCCACCCGAGCAGGTCGCCGGCCGCCGCCTCCATCACCGACGCGATGTCGGTGGCCGAGACGCCCTCGGCGACCTCGAAGGCGAGGTCGATGTCGGACGAGGGGAACCGGCTCAGCGGCCGGTACGTGGGCTCGCCGTGGGGATGGGCGAGGAACCGGTCGAGGTCGACCTCGAGCCAGGCCACCCGGCCGGGGATGTCGTACGCGGCGAGCACCTCCGGGTCGACCTCGCCCAGCGTGCCCACCGGCTCCCCCTCCACGCGGGCGATGCCGGACCGGGTGGGGTGCATGGCCGCCATCTCGGCGTTGGCCACGTCGGCGTTCGGCACGCCGAGGCCGTCGCACACCGTCCGCCACGCCTCGACGGCCACGGTGGCGTCGGCGCCGTGCACGATGACGGCGAAGGACTCCCGCTCGTCGGGGAGCTCGGCCTCCGGGTCGGCGGGCCGCTTGAAGACGTGGCCGACCTCGAACAGGGCGATGTCCTCGTTGCGGTGGCTCACGTTGTGCCGCACCGCCTTGAGCAGCCCGGGCAGGAGCGACGTGCGCAGCACGGACTCCTCGGCGACCAGCGGGTTCGTGATCGTGATGCCGTCGCCGGGGAGGCCGGCCCGCTCCAGGTCGCCGGGGGCGAGGAACGGCATCGGCGTCGCCTCGGCGCAGCCCAGGCCGGCGAGCAGCGAACGCAGCCGACGGCGCTCCTGCTGGCGGCGGGTGAGGTGGCCGGAGAGCGTGGAGACCGGCATGGTCTTGCCGAGGCGGCTGTAGCCGAACATGCGGCCGACCTCTTCGATGACGTCGATCTCCACCTCCGAGTCGAGGCGGAACGACGGCAGCGCGACCTGCATCGTGCCGTCGCCGAAGATCTCGGTCTCGAACCCGATCGGGTCGAGCAGCGCCTTCATCTCGCGAGCCTCGAGGTCGGATCCGAGGATGGCGTTGACGCGTTCGGGGCGGACCCTGATCGGCGTCCGGTCGGGCAGGTCGCCGCGGACGTCGACCAGGCCGTCGGTGAC
Source organism: Acidimicrobiales bacterium (assembly GCA_035764875.1). Taxonomy (GTDB): domain Bacteria; phylum Actinomycetota; class Acidimicrobiia; order Acidimicrobiales; family Salinilacustritrichaceae; genus Salinilacustrithrix. The sequence goes on from DASTYO010000024.1 coordinate 24,375, forward strand.
CGATCCCGCCGAGGCGCCGAGCAGCTCCACGAAGCGGTCCTGGGCGAGCTCGATGCCCTCGGGGTCGACCCCCCGCTCGAAGCGCGCCGACGCCTCGGAGCGCAGGCCGAGCCGGCGGCTGGACCGCGCCAGTGGCATGCGCTCGAACCAGGCCATCTCGACCACGACGTCGGCCGTGGTCTCGGAGATCTCCGTGTCGGCGCCGCCCATGATGCCGGCGATGCCCACCGGAACGTCGGCGGCGTCGCAGATGAGCAGGTCGGCCGGCGTGAGCGCCCGCTCGACCTCGTCGAGGGTGGTGATGGTCTCGCCGTCGCGGGCGACCCGGACGCGGAAGCCCGGCAGGCCGTCCGGGCCGGTGCCCAGCGTCGCCAGGTCGTAGGGGTGAGACGGCTGGCCCAGCTCGAGCATGACGTAGTTCGAGGCGTCGACCACGTTGTTGATCGAGCGCATGCCGAGCAGGGTGAGGCGGTTGGCGATGAGCGGATCGGACGGTCCGACGCTGATGCCCCGCAGGACCCGGGCGGTGAAGCGCCCGCAGCGGTCGGGGTCGACGATCTCGACCGTGACGAGCTCGGAGGTGGCCGTGCCGTCGGTGGCGATCCGCGGTGCGGGCAGCGCGAACGGCAGCCCGAGCCGGGCGGCCACGTCGCGGGCGACGCCGGCCACCGACATGGCATCGGGCCGGTTCGGGTTGATCTCGAGGTCGTAGAGGACGTCGGCGCTGATGCCGAGCGCCTCGGTGAGCGCCGTGCCCGGCTCGAGGTTCTCCGGCAGCAGCAGGATGCCCGCCGGGTCGCCCGGCAGGTTGAGCTCGGGCGGGCTGCACAGCATCCCGTTCGACCACTCGCCCCGGAGCTTGCGGCGGGCGATCTCCATGCCGTTCGGCATCGTGGTGCCGAGGGTCGCCAGCGGCACCAGGTCGCCCACCGACATGTTGAACGCGCCGCAGCAGATCTGGAGCGCCTCGCCGTCACCCGCGTCGACGTCGACCAGCTGGATCTTGTCGGCGTCGGGGTGCGGGCGCAGGTCGAGCACCTTCGCGACGACGATGCCGTCGAGCCCCTCGCCGAGCACGTCCATCTCCTCGACCGCCATGCCGAGGTCGCTCATCACGTCGCCGAGCGCGACGGGATCCAGCTCGATGGGGGCGAAGTCGCGCAGCCAGGACAGGAGGACCTTCATCGTTGCCTCAGAACTGCTTCAGGAAGCGGACGTCGTTGGTGATGAGCTCGCGGAGGTCGTCGACCCCCGCCTTGGTGGCGGCCAGGCGGTCGATGCCGAACCCGAACGCGAAGCCCGAGTACTCCTCGGGGTCGATGCCGCAGTTGCGCAGCACGTTCGGGTGGACCATGCCGCAGCCGCCCAGCTCGAGCCACGATCCGTCCGGCCGTCGGATGTCGAACTCGGCTGACGGTTCGGTGAACGGGAAGTACGACGGGCGCAGGCGCGACGTGAAGTCGCCGCCGAAGAAGGCCTTGGTGAACGCGTCGAGCGTGCCGGCGAGGTCGGCGAAGGTGATGTCCCGGTCGATGACGAGACCCTCGATCTGGTGGAACACCGGCATGTGGGTGGCATCGGGCGTGTCCTGCCGGAAGACCCGACCTGGCATCACGGAGTAGATCGGCGGCTCCTGCTCGGTCATCACCCGCACCTGTACCGGTGAGGTGTGCGTGCGCAGCAGGGTCGAGCCGGGTGCGCCCATCTCCACGTAGAGCGTGTCGTACATGTCGCGCGCCGGGTGGTCGGGCGGGAAGTTGAGCGCCCCGAAGTTGTTCCAGTCGGTCTCGACCTCCGGACCCTCTGAGATCGTGAACCCCATCCCGAGGAACACGTCCTCGAGGCGCTGGATGGCCTGGGTGACGAGGTGGATGTGCCCGGAGCCGCCGGCGGGGGGCACCTCGGTGAGGTCGAGTCGCTCCGACTCGAGCTGCTCGCGGCGGGCTGC
>DASTYO010000025.1:0-24777 GCA_035764875.1 Acidimicrobiales bacterium
GCCTGTGCCGGTGGCTCGACGAGCGGGGCGCCACCGGGCCGGTGGTCGTCGGCCGCGACGCCCGGCACGGCTCTGACGACTTCGCGCGCGACACCGCCGTCGTCGTGGCCGGCACCGGGCGTCCGGTGGTGCTGGCCGACCGGCCGCTGCCCACCCCGCTGCTCGCCTTCGCGGTGCGCCACCTCGACGCAGCTGCCGGGGTCGTGGTCACCGCCAGCCACAACCCGCCCCGGGACAACGGCTACAAGGTCTACGCGGGAGACGGCGCCCAGATCGTCGCGCCGTGGGACGCAGAGATCGCCGCGCACATGGCTGCCGTCCACCGCGTCGCCGAGCTCGCCCTGGCGCCCCTCGACGACCCGCTGATCCGCCCGCTCGACGACGACGTCGTGGACGCCTACCTGGACGGCCTCGCCGGGTTGCGCGTCACCGACGTCGACGTCGACCTGCGGATCGCGTACACGCCCATGCACGGCGTCGGGCTCGGCGTGCTGCGCCGCGCCTTCGAGCGGGCGCGGCTGCCGGCGCCGGCGGTGGTGACCGCCCAGGCCGAACCCGACCCCGACTTCCCCACGGTGGCGTTCCCGAACCCCGAGGAGCCGGGCGCCATGGACCTGCTTCTCGAGCTGGCCCGGCGCGAGCAGGCGGATGTGGCCATCGCCAACGACCCCGACGCCGACCGGCTCGCCCTCGCCGTGCCGGACCCGGCTCGGGGGGCGCACGGCTGGCGGGTCCTCACCGGCGACGAGATCGGCCTGCTCCTCGCCGACCACCTGCTGCGGCACACCACCGGGTCGGACCGGCTCGTCGTGACCACCGTCGTCTCGTCGTCGGCGCTGGCCGCCCTCGCCGAGCGGCACGGCGTCGCCTTCGTCGAGACCCTCACCGGGTTCAAGTGGCTCGCCCGGGCGGCGATGGCCCGACCCGACCTGCGTCCGCTGCTGGGCTACGAGGAGGCGCTCGGCTACTCGGTGGGTGCGCTCGTCCGCGACAAGGACGGCATCGGCGCGGCGGTGGTGGCGGTCGAGGCGGTGGCCACGCTCGCTGCATCGGGCTCGTCGGTCGGGCAGCGGCTGGCGGAGCTCGCCGTGGAGATCGGCCTGCACCGCACGCGCCAGCGATCGATCCGCTTCGAGGGCCTCGACGGCGCCGCCCGCATGGCCGCAGCCGTCGACCACGTGCGGGCCGACCCGCCGGCGGGCGTCGGCGGCATGCCGGTGACCGAGGTGGAGGACCTCGCCCTCGGCGAGCGCCTGCCGCCCACCGACGCGGTCGTCCTGCGCGGCGACGGGCTCCGGGTGGTGGTGCGCCCGTCCGGCACCGAGCCGAAGCTCAAGCTCTACGTCGAGGTCGTCCGCTCCGTTGCCTCGGTTGGGGAGGTCGAGGCCACGTCGACGGCGGCTGACGCCGCCATCGACGCGGTCCTGGTCGACCTCGGGGCCGCGCTCAGCTGATCAGCGAGCGGCTTCCATCTGGGCGCCGATGTCGTCGAGCCACTCCTGGGTGACCTTCTCGCGCAGCTCGGGGAAGAGCTCGTCCTCCTCCTCGTCGGCGTGGTGCTCGACGTTCTCGATGAGCACGGCCATCTTCGACTCGAAGGTCTCGTCGCCCTTGACCTCCTCGACCTCGCGCATGAGCACCTTCACGACGTGGTGCTCCTGGATGCCCTCGGCGACGGTCTCGGTCATCTCCTCCTCGTCCAGCTCGCGGACGGCCGGGTAGAAGATGTCCTCCTCGAGGCGGGTGTGGGTCTCGAGCTCGGAGAAGATCTGCTGCTGCACGTCTCGCATGCGGTCGGACGCCTCGGCCTCCTTCGCCTGCTTGAACTCCTCGAACAGGCCCCGCACCTTGTCGTGGTCGGCCTTCAGCAGCTCGATCGCATCCATGTTCGTCCTCGTCCTTCCCGGTCGACCGTCGACCGTCGGCGGGCACCCCTACCCGCTCCGTCCGGGAACATGCACCGGCGCTGACAGGACCGCGGCCCCGAGGCGGGAGCTACGCGGTGCCGAACAGCCGGTCGCCGGCGTCGCCGAGACCGGGGACGATGAACGCGTCGTCGTCCAGGTGGTCGTCGATGGCGGCGGTGCACAGGCGGTGCACGAGCCCGCTCGCCTCGAGCCGGGCCACGCCCTCCGGGGCGGCCAGGATGCAGGCGGCGGTGACGGTGCCGGCGTTGCGGGCGGCGAGCAGCTCGCACGCGAACAGCATCGAACCGCCGGTGGCCAACATCGGGTCGAGCACGAGCACGTCCCGCCCACCGAGGTCGTCGGGCACCGAGTTCATGTACGGCTCGGGCTGGTGCGTCGACTCGTTGCGGGCCACGCCGACGAAGCCCGTGTCGCTGCCCGGGAGCAGGCGCAGCACCGGACCGAGCATGCCGAGCCCGGCGCGCAGCACGGGGACCACGAGCGGCGGCCGGGCGACCTGCACGCCCGTGGTCTCGGTGAGCGGCGTGCGGATCGTGACCGGTTCGGTGGCGAGGGTGCGCAGGGCCTCGTAGACCAGCATGTGGGCCAGCTCGTCGGCGGCGTGGCGGAACGTCGCCCGCTCGGTGCGCTCGTCGCGCAGGCGGGTGAGCAGCTGGGCGGCGAGGGGGTGGTCGACGACGAGCACGTCCATGCGGGCATGATGGCATCCGTGGATCGCACCGCTGTCGCCCGCATGATCGACCACACGCTGCTCGCGCCCGAGGCCACGGCAGAGCGCGTGCGCGGCCTGTGCGCGGAGGCCGTCGACCTCGGCGTGGGCGCGGTGTGCGTCTCGCCGAACCAGGTCCCCGTCGCCGTGCGGTCCCTCGACGGAACCGGCGTCGTCGTGGCGTCCGTCATCGGCTTCCCGTCGGGCGCCCACCGCGCCGAGGTCAAGGCCGCCGAGGCCGTGGGCGCGCTGGAGGACGGCGCGAGCGAGCTCGACATGGTGGTGCCGCTCGGAGCCGTGCTCGCCGCCGAGTGGGAGTCGGTGGCCACGCACGTGGCTGCCGTGCGGGCCGCGGCCCCGCGGCCCACGCTGCTCAAGGTCATCGTCGAGTCGGCGCTGCTGAACCCGGACCAGCTCGCCCGGGTGTGCGCCACCGCCGTCGAGGCCGGCGCCGACTACGTGAAGACGTCCACCGGCTTCCACCCTGCGGGCGGCGCCACCGTCGAAGCGGTGCGCGCCATGCGCGCCGCGGTGGGCTGGGACATCGGGGTGAAGGCGTCCGGGGGGATCCGGGACGCGGCGACGGCGATGGCGATGATCGAGGCCGGCGCCACCCGCATCGGCGCGTCGGCGTCGGCGGCGATCCTCGACGGGCTCGCCTAGGCCGATTCCAGCGCCCGGGCGGCCAGCGCGGCGTACCCGGGCTTGATCACCTCGTTGATGAGCCGCAGCCGCCGGTCGAACGGCCAGAACGAGCTCTTCATGGCGTTGACCGTGAACCACTGCAGGTCGCCCCACCCGTAGCCGAAGGTCTCGCACAGGTTGTGCATCTCCTTCGACATGGTGATGTCGCTCATCAGCCGGTTGTCGGTGTTGACGGTGACCCGGAACCGCAGGCGGGTGAGCAGGGCGATGGGGTGCTCGGCGAGGCTGTCGACCACGCCGGTGTGCACGTTCGACGTGGGGCACATCTCGAGCGGCACCCGCCGGTCGCGCACGAAGGCGGCGAGCTGGCCGAGCTTCACGCTGCCGTCGTCGGCCACCTGGATGTCGTCGACGATGCGGACGCCGTGCCCCAGCCGCTCGGCACCGCAGATCTGGATGGCCTCCCAGATCGAGGGCAGCCCGAACGCCTCGCCGGCGTGGATGGTGATGTGGTGGTTCGCCTCGGCGATCGTGCGGAACGCGTCGAGGTGGCGGGTGGGCGGGTGGCCGGCCTCGCTGCCGGCGATGTCGAAGCCGACGACGTTGTGGTCGCGGTGGCGGAGGGTGAGGTGCGCGATGTCGGTCGAGTTCGCCGCCGTGCGCATCGCGGTGAGCAGCACGCCGATCTGGATGGGCCGGCGGGCGGTGACCTCGTCGAAGCCGGCGAGCACCGCCTCGACCACCTCGTCGAGGCCCAGGCCCTGCTCGAGGTGGAGCTCCGGGGCGAAGCGCACCTCGGCGTAGACGACCCCGTCGTCGGCCAGGTCCTCGGCGCACTCGACGGCGACCCGGGTGAGCGCCTCGCGGGTCTGCATCACGCCGACGGTGTGCTGGAACGGCTCGAGGTAGCGGGGGAGGCTCCGCCGGGCGGCGCCCTCGACGAACCACCGGGCGAGCTCGTCGGGGTCGGTGGTGGGCAGCCCGGTGTAGCCCTGCTCGCGCGCCAGGTCGATCACGGTCTGGGGTCGCAGGCCGCCGTCGAGGTGGTCGTGGAGGAGGACCTTGGGCGCCTGCCGGATCAGCTCGAGCGTGGGGCGGTTCGGCATGGCGGAACGCTATCCCTCGCTCAGGTGATGCGGTCGGCGACCAGGGGGCGGGGCTCGACCCGTTCGTCGCCGATGTCGATCGCGCCGTCCAGGGCGGCGAGCGCGCCGGCGACGCGATCGGGGTCGTCGGCGTGGAGCACGAGCAGCGGCTCGCCCGCCGCCACCCGGGCGCCGACCTTGGCCTCGACGGTGGCTCCGGCGCCGGGCGAGATGGCGTCCTCCTTGCGGGCCCGGCCGGCGCCGAGCCGCCACACGGCGACACCCACCGCCTTGCAGTCCATGCGCTGGACCCACCCGTCCCGCGTGGCTTCCACGACGTGGGTGTGGGCAGCAGTGGGGAGCGGCACGGACAGGTCGCCGCCCTGGGCGGCGACGATCCGCTCGAAGACCTCCATGGCCCGGCCGTCGTCGAGCGCAGGCTCGGGGTCGGCGTCGATGCCGGCGAGGCCGAGCATCTCGCGGGCGAGCACCAGGGTCAGCTCGCGGACGTCCGGGGGCCCGCCGCCGGCGAGCACGTCGAGGGACTCGGCGACCTCGAGGGCGTTCCCGGCGGCGCGGCCGAGGGGCTGGTCCATGTCGGTGAGCAGCGCCACCGTGCGCACGCCGTTGCCGTTGCCGATGCCCACCATCGTCTCGGCCAGCACGCGGGTGGCCGCGTCGTCGGCGAGGAACGACCCCGAGCCGACCTTCACGTCGAGCACGAGGGCCTGGGTGCCCTCGGCGATCTTCTTCGACATGATCGACGAGGCGATGAGGGGGATCGACTCGACCGTGGCCGTCACGTCGCGGAGGGCGTAGAGCTTGCGGTCGGCGGGGGCGATGTCGCCGCTGGCGCCCGCGATGACCCCGCCGACCTCGGCGAGCACCTGCCGGTAGCGGTCGGCGGGCAGGACGGCCTGGAAGCCGGCGATCGACTCCAGCTTGTCGAGCGTGCCTCCGGTGTGTCCGAGCCCCCGGCCGGCCAGCTGGGGGACAGCGGCGCCGCACGCCGCCACCAGCGGGACGAGGATGAGCGAGATCTTGTCGCCCACGCCGCCGGTGGAGTGCTTGTCGACGGTGGGTCGGTCGAGGAACGACAGGTCGGCCCGCTCGCCGGTGTCGATCATCGCCGCCGTCCACGTCGCCAGCTCGGCAGCCGTCATGCCCCGCCAGACGATGGCCATCAGGAGGGCGGCGGCCTGCTCGTCGGCGATGCTGCCCGCGGTGTAGCCGTCGATGAAGAAGCGGATCTGCTCGTCGCTCAGCTCGCGGCCGTCGCGCTTGGTGCGCAGGACGTCGAGGATGTCGGTGGCCATCAGCGCAGGTCCTCGGGTCCGAAGGCGTCGGGCAGCAGCTCGGCGATGGGGCGCTCGTTCACCGGGAGCGCCGGGCCGCCCATCTCGTGCAGGAGCTGGCGGCACCGTCCGCACGGCGACAGGTCGTGCCCCTCGGGGTCGGTGACGGCCACGGCCACGAGGTCGCCCGGGCCGTGCCCCGAGGCGACGAGGATGCCGACGAGGGCCGTCTCGGCGCAGATGCCGGCCACGTAGCTGGCGTTCTCGACGTTGGTGGCGCTGATCGTCGTGCCGTCGGCGAGCACGGCGGCCGCGCCCACCGGGAAGCCGGAGTAGGGGGAGTAGGACCGGCGGGCGGCCTCGCCGGCCGCTCGGCGCAGCGCCGACCAGTCGACGGTGCCCGCGCCGCCCATCACCGGCTCCGCTGGAACGGCTTGCCCACTGCCGCGGGCGGGATGGCCCGGCCGATGAGCCCGGCCACCACGATGATGGTGACGACGAAGGGGAGCGACTGCCAGAACTCGCTGGGGATCTCGAAGTCGCCGACCTCGACCCCCAGGATCTGCAGGCGGGAGCCGAGCGCGCGGGTGAAGCCGAACAGCATGGCGCCGCCGAACGCCGTCCAGGGCCTCCACTTGCCGAAGATCAGCGCGGCGAGGGCGATGAAGCCGGCGCCGTTGGTCATGTTGTCCTGGAAGCCGCCCTGGGACTCCATCGAGAACCAGGCGCCGCCGAGGCCGGCGATGAGCCCGCCGATGATGACGGCGGTGTACCGGATGCGGATGACGTCGATGCCGACGGTCTCGGCGGCGTGCGGGTGCTCGCCGACGGATCGCACGCGCAGCCCGAAGGGCGTGCGGAACAGCACCCACCAGGTGACGAGCACGACGACGAACATCGAGAAGAAGATCGGCCGGGCGGTGAAGAGCTGCTCGCCGAGGATCGGGATGGACGAGAGCAGCGGGAGGGCGATGTCCTTGGTGGGCACGCCCGAGGTGGTCCCGGACGGGACGATGACCTCCGAGCGCAGGAACCCGGTGACGCCGAGCGCCAGCAGGTTGATGACCACCCCGGAGATGATCTGGTCGACCCGGAACGACACCGACATGAGGGCGTGCAGGGCGGCGATGGCGCCGCCCGTCAGGACGGAGACGCCGATGGCGACCCAGAGCCAACCGGTGGAGTTGGCGCCGCCCGCCTGGGAGTACACGACGAAGCCGACGCCGGCGGAGCCGAGCATCATGCCTTCGATGCCGATGTTGACCACGCCGGAGCGCTCGCACCACAGGCCGGCCATCGAGCCGAGGGCGATCGGCGTCCCGAGGATCAGCGACTCGACGAGCAGCTGGGTGACGTTGGTGCTCGCGGCGTCGGACAGGGCCAGCGAGACCACGACGGCGAGGGGGAAGAACAGGATCCCGCTGACCCCGAGCGCCCACCGGGTGAGCCGCGGCTCGCCCCGTTCGAGCAGGGCGACGGCGGCGGTGAGCACGTAGATCACCCCGATGCCGATGATGATCGAGGCGGGCGAGAAGGTCCACGAGAGCGGGTCGGGCGGCCGCTCGAAGAAGAACGTCCGCCGATCGGCGCTGACCTGCGGACCGACGTAGCCGACGAGCGCGACGCCGAGGACGCCGACGACGACGCTCAGCGTCTGCAGGTGGGTGAGGCGGAAGCGCCCGCGTGGGCGCACGACGACCGCGGTCACGTCTGCCCCCAGCCGCCGGCCAGGTCGGTGGTGTCGAGCGCGTTGGCCCGTTCCTTGCGGATGCGGAACACGGTGCGGACGATGACGTCGGCGGCGACGAAGAGCAGGACGAGGGCGAGCACGATGCGGACGATGTCGATGGACACGCCCACCTCCTGCTGCATGAGCCCGGCGCCGCTCAGCATCGAGCCCCACAGGATGGCGGCGGGGATGATGGCGAACGGGTTGGCCCGGGCCAGCAGCGCGATGGCGATGGAGTCGAAGCCGATGTTCACGAACACGCCGGGGGAGAGGTAGCCCGAGGTGCCGCTGATCTCGCCGGCACCGGCCAACCCGGCGAACGCGCCTGCCAGGGCCATGGTGAGGACGATGGTGCGGCCCACCCCCATGCCGGCGTAGCGGGCTGCGTCGGCGTTGGCGCCCACGGTGCGGACCTCGAAGCCGAACGTCGTGCGCTGGAGCAGGAACCACACCAGCACGGCGAGCGCCACCATGATCACGAAGCCCCAGTGCAGCGGCGTGGACGAGACCAGGTCGGGGAGGCGGGCGGAGTCGTCGATGCGGCTCGTCCGGGGGACGGTGGCGGCCGGGTCGCGCAGGATCAGGGGGTCCTGGCTGCTCACCAGCCAGCGCACGTAGAGCAGCGCGATGGCGTTGAGCATGATCGTGACGATGACCTCGTGGGCGCCGGTGCGCGCCTTGAGCGCGCCCGGGATGCCGCCGTACAGGCCGCCGGCGACCACGCCGGCGAGCAGGAGGACGGGGATGGCCACGATGCCGGGCAACCCACGCACCGACGACCAGGTGCCGACCCACGCGGCAGCCGTGGCGCCGACGAGCAGCTGGCCCTCCGCGCCGATGTTGAACAGCCCGGCCCGGAACGCGAACCCGACGGCGAGGGCGGCGCCGATGAACGGCGTGGAGCGCCCCAGCGACCCCGCGATGCGGTCGCTGCTGCCGTACATGCCGCGGACGAGCGCCGTGTACGCGTCCACCGGGTTGCTGCCGATGGCGAGGATCACCAGCGCTCCCGTGAGGAACGCGAGCACGATGGCGAGCAGCGGCACCAGCACCGGCTGGAGGTCGAGCGATCGGCGCAGCTCGGCGGCGACGTCCCGGGCCTTCACGACGCCACCTCCTCGGTCTCGCCGCCGCTCGCCATGAGCAGGCCGACGTGCTCGCGCGTGGTGTCGGCGCGGTCGAACTCGCCCACGAGCCGCCCCCGGTAGAGGACGCCGACGCGGTCGGACAGCGACAGGATCTCGTCGAGCTCGGCCGAGACGAGCAGCACGGCGACGCCCTGGTCGCGCAGCTCGACGATGCGGCGGTGGATGAACTCGATGGAGCCGACGTCGAGGCCGCGGGTGGGCTGGTTCACCACGAGCAGGTGCACGTAGCGGGTCATCTCCCGGGCCACGATCACCTTCTGCTGGTTGCCGCCGGAGAGGGTATCCACCGGCACGTCGATGCCGGGCGTGCGCACGTCGAACTGCTCGACCAGGTCGGACGCCAGGGCCCGCATCGGCCCCTCGCGGCGCAGCAGCCGCCGGGAGAACGGCGCCTTGTGGTACTGGTTCAGGACCACGTTGTCGACGATGGAGAACGCGCCGACGACGCCGTGGCGGTTGCGGTCCTCGGGCACGTGGCCGACGCCGAGGTCGGCGACCTCGCGAGGGCCGGCGTGCGTGATGTCCCGGCCCTGGAGCGTGATGGTGCCGGCGGCGGGCGGCCGCATCCCGGTGATGGCCTCGACCAGCTCGCGCTGGCCGTTGCCCTCCACGCCGGCGATGCCGTAGATCTCGCCGGCCCGCACCGTGAGGTCGAGGTCCTGCACGGTGGTGACGCCGCGGGTGTCGGTGACCACGAGGTCGGCCACCTGCAGGACGGGTTCGCCCGGTGTGGCGGGCGGCTTCACGACGGTGAACACCACGTCGCGGCCCACCATCAGGTTCGCGAGGTCCTGCTCGGTGGCGGTGGCGGGGTCGGCCGTGCCGACGGCGCGCCCGGCGCGCAGCACCGTGATCCGGTCGGCGACGGCGAGGACCTCGCGGAGCTTGTGGGTGATGAAGATGATCGACTTCCCGCGGTCGACCAGCCCCCGGACGACGCCGAAGAAGTCGTCGACCTCGCCCGGCGTGAGCACGGCCGTGGGCTCGTCGAGGATGAGGATCTCCGCGTCGCGGTACAGCGCCTTGATGAGCTCGATGCGCTGCTGCACGCCGACCGACAGGTCGCCCACGACGGCGTCGGGGTCGACGGCGAGGCCGTACCGCCGGCTGATGTCGCGCACGCGCTCGCGGGTGGCGTCGAGGTCGAGCACGCCGAGCCGGCTGGTCTCGTTGCCGAGCGCCACGTTCTCGGCGACCGTGAAGGTCGGGATCAGCTGGAAGTGCTGGTGCACCATGCCGATGCCGTGGGCGATGGCATCGCCGCTCGAGGCGAACCGCACGGGTTCGCCCCGCACGAGCACCTCGCCGCCGTCGGGCTCGTACAGCCCGTAGAGCACGTTCATCAGCGTGCTCTTGCCTGCCCCGTTCTCGCCGAGGAGGCAGTGGATCTCGCCGGCCCGCAGCGTGAGGTCGACGTCCTGGTTGGCGATGACGCCCGGGAAGGTCTTGGTGATCTTGCGGCCCTCGAGGACCACAGGTGCGTCAGCGGCGACGGGCACGACGGGGAAGTGTGGCAGATGGGCGGGGAGGGCCCGGCCGGCGGCCGGGCCCTCCGGTGCCGGATCTACTCGGGCAGCCCGGTGATCGGGTCGACGCCGATGTCGAAGGTGCCCTCGGCCAGCGCGACGCGGGTCTCCTCGAGGGCGTCGAGCACCTCCTGGGGCACGTCCGCGTCGTGCGGCGGCGCGTAGGTGATGCCGCCGTTCTCGGCGCTCAGGGTGAAGAGGCCGCCCTGGAACTCGCCGCTGAGCGCCGCCACGATGTTCTGGAACACGCCGAGGTCGACGCGCTTGACGGCCGAGGTGGCCAGGTGGTCGGCGCCGGCGGCGCTGCCGCCGTCGAAGGTCGAGAAGTACTCGTCCTGGTCGACGCCGATGCCCCACAGGCCCTGGGTGGTGGCCTCGACCACGCCGCCGGAGCCCGTCGGGCCGCCGGCACCGAAGATCACGTCGGCGCCCTCGCCGATGAACTGCGACGCGTCGGACGCACCCTTGTCGGGCGTGTTGAACGCCTCGTTGTAGATCGAGAGCACCTGGACGTCGGGGTTCACCTGCTTGGCGCAGGACTCGTAGGCGTTCACGTACCGGACGACCGGGGGCACGTCCTCACGGCCCGCCACGACGCCGACGACGTTGGTCTCGGTGAGCAGCCCGGCGGCGACGCCGGCGAGGCAGCCGCCCTCGTCCTCACGGAACTGCACGCCGATGTAGTTCTCCGGGAACTCCTCCTGGAACTGGTCGATGCCGATGAAGAGCGTCTCCGGGTTGGCCTCGGCCGCCTCGAGCGTGTCGGTGGCGAGCAGGAAGCCGACCGTGATCAGCACGTCGGGATCGCCCTCGAGCGAGGTGGCGATGTTCCGGGCGTAGTCGGCCTCGGAAGCCGTCTCGATGTAGCTCGTCTCGAAGCCGAAGCACTCCTCGGCGGCCTTCATGCCCTCGTAGGCGAACTGGTTGAAGGTCTGGTCGTCGACCTTGCCGATGTCGGTGATGAGCCGCACGACGAAGCCCTCCGGGGCCTCGACGCCGGCATCCTTGGCCTCGGTGCACAGGTCGTCGAGGCTGACCTGGCTGTCGGCCGCGTCGCCGCCGCCCTCGCCCTCGTCGGCCGGCTCGTCGGCCGGCTCCTCGTCCGCAGCGGTGTCTTCGGTCTCGTCGGCCACGGTGTCGTCGGTCGCGGTCTCGGCGTCGTCGTCGCCGCACGCGGCGGCGATCATCGAGAGGCCGAGCAGGAGCGCGAGCACGCGCAGCCATCGTCGGTTCAGCACAGGGAAACCTCCAGGAGTGGGCCCGGCGCACGCGCGCCGGTACCCGTGTTTGCAGGGCGGCCGACACGGTACTGCTGCACACCTGCCCGGGAGCGGCGGAGCCGCAGAAGGTGACGATGGACCCGGGCGCTACACTTGCCACTGCGCCGCACACGAGCCGGCGCGGGGAGCTCGGGGCGCACCGGGCTGAGAGGGTGACCGACGCCGTCACCGACCCGTTGACCTGATCTGGGTAATGCCAGCGGAGGGAGCCCCGTGGACCTCGACCGTCCACCCGACATCGTCGTCGTCGCCGGAGGACGGCTCGTCGCGCCGGCGCTCGTCGCGCACGTGCCCGCCGACGCCCGGGTCGTGGCCGCCGACGCCGGGGTCGACCTGGCCCGCGCCCTCGGCTGGGCGGTCGACGTGGCGGTGGGCGACTTCGACTCGATCACCGCGCACGCGCACCGCGCCCTCGACGACGAGGTGCCCGACGTGCGGCGCTTCCACGCCGACAAGGACGCCTCCGACCTCGAGCTCGCCCTCGAGGTCGCAGCCGAGCTGGCATCCGGCGACCTGCGCCGGGTGCTCGTGCTCGGTCTGGAGGGCGGCCGCCCCGACCACGCACTCGCCAACCTGCTCGTCGCCAGCGCGCCGCGCTTCGCCGGCCTCGACGTCGAGCTGGTCCTCGAGGAGGGGCGGGCGTGGGTGGCCCGGCACGAGCTGACCGGCTCGCTCCGCGCCGGTCAGGTCGTGTCGCTCGTCCCCGTCCACGGCGACGCCACCGTGTCGTTCTCCGGCGTGCGCTGGCCGCTCGAGCGCTCCACCCTCCCGGCCGGCACCACCCGGGGCGTCAGCAACGAGGCGTGCGGCGGCCCCGTGTCGGTCACCGTCCACGCCGGCACCGTCTTGTGCATCACCCCCCGACCCGAGGATCCCCGATGACCCGTCCCCACCGCCCGGCCCGAGGGCTGCTCGCCCTGCTCGCCGCCCTCTGCCTGCTCGCCGCTGCATGCGGCGACGACGACGCCGACACGGCCACGTCCGGCGCGCCCGTCGGCGACGGCACCACCGACTCGACCGCCGCCGACGACGAGCCCGCCGAGGAGGTGACGATCACCCTCGTCACCCACGACAGCTTCAGCGTCTCCGACGACGTGCTCGAGGCCTTCACGGACGAGACCGGCATCACCGTGGAGCTCCTCGCCTCCGGGGACGCCGGCTCGATGCTGAACCAGGCCATCCTCACCAAGGGCGAGCCCCAGGGCGACGTGCTGTTCGGGGTCGACTCCACGTTCCTCTCCCGGGCGCTCGACGAGGACCTGTTCGTCCCGTACGAGTCGCCGGCGCTCGCCGACGTCGAGGAGTCGCTGGTCCTCGACCCCGAGCACCGGGCCACGCCCATCGACACCGGCGACGTGTGCCTGAACTACGACAAGGCGGGCCTCGAGCAGCGGGGGCTGGAGCCGCCCGAGGGGCTCGAGGACCTCACCGACCCGGCCTACGCCGGGACCCTCGTCGTCGAGAACCCCGCCACCTCGTCGCCCGGCCTCGCCTTCCTCCTGGCGACCGTCGCCGAGTTCGGTGAGGACGGCTGGCAGGACTACTGGCGGCGCCTCGCCGAGCAGGACGTCGAGGTCGCCGCCGGCTGGGAGGAGGCGTACTACGGCAGCTTCTCCGGCGCCGCCGGCAGCTCCGGCGACCGGCCCGTCGTCGTCAGCTACGCGTCGAGTCCGCCGGCCGAGGTGATCTTCGCCGAGGAGCCGCTCGACGAGGCGCCCACCGGCGTGGTCGAGGCCTCCTGCTACCGCCAGATCGAGTTCGCCGGGATCCTCGCCGGCACCGAGCACGAGGAGGCGGCCCAGCAGCTCATCGACTTCATGCTGTCGCCCAGGTTCCAGGAGGACATCCCCCTCAACATGTTCGTGTACCCGGTGACCGACGTGGAGCTGCCGCCCGAGTTCGTCGAGTACGGCGTGCAGCCCGAGGACCCGTACCTCCTCGACGCGGACGCGGTCGCGGCCGGTCGCGATGCTTGGATCGAGGAGTGGACCGACATCGTGCTGCGCTGAGGCGCCGCGCCCTCACCGGGGCGATCTTCGTCGTCCCGGTGGCGTTCCTCGCCGTCTTCTTCGTGGTGCCGGCGGCGACCCTCGTCGCCACCGGCCTCCGGGAGGGCGGTCGCTGGGATCTCGGCACGGTGGGCGACGTGCTCACCTCCACGGGCACCCGCCGGGTCGCCTGGTTCACGCTCTGGCAGGCGGTCGTCTCCACCGCCGCCACCGTGGTGCTCGCGCTGCCGGCCGCGTGGCTGCTCGGGCGCGTGCGCTTCCCGGGCCGGCGGCTGTTCGGCGCATCGCTGATCGTGCCGTTCGTGCTCCCGACCGTCGTGGTCGGCACCGCCTTCCTGGCCGTGCTCGGCCCCGACGGGCCGGTCGCCGCCGTGGGCCGGACGGTCGGGCTGGACGTCGACCTGCGGCGCACGGCTGCCGCCGTGATCCTGGCGCACGTCTTCTTCAACTACGCCGTGATCGCCCGCACCGTCGGCGCCGCGTGGCTGGCGGTCGACCCCAGCACCGAGGCCGCGGCTCGCACGCTCGGCGCCGGCCGGTGGGCGGCGTTCCGCCACGTCACCCTGCCCCAGCTCGCGCCGGCGCTGGCCGGGTCGGCGTCCATCGTGTTCCTCTTCACCTTCACGTCCTTCGGCGTGGTGAAGATCCTCGGCGGCCCTCGCATCGCCACCATCGAGGTCGAGATCCACCGGGTCACCACGCAGCTCCTCGACCTGCGCACCGCCGCCGTGCTCTCCCTGCTGCAGCTGGCCGCCGTCATCGCCGCCCTGGCGCTGTACCGCCGGGCCGGGGTCCGGCGGGGCACGGGCCGGGCGCGGGCGGGCCTCGGCGCGCTTCGCCCGCCGACCGGCGCCGAGCGCTGGGCCGCCGCGGCGACGCTGGTGTCGGCGGCCCTGCTGCTCGCCGTGCCCATCGGCACGCTCGTGTGGCGCTCGTTCGACACCGCCGGCGGGCCCGGGCTGGCGTACTACCGGGCGCTCGGCTCGCTGCGGCGCGGAAGCGTGCTGTTCGTGCCGCCGTGGGAAGCCGTCCGCAACTCGCTGGCGTTCGGCGCGGCCGCAGCGACCGCCGCGCTGGTGGTCGGTGGCCTGGCCGCCGTCGGCCTGCACCGCCTCGGGCCGCGAGCCCGGGGCGTCGCCGACTCGTCGGTGATGCTGCCGCTCGGCGTCAGCGCCGTGACCGTCGGCTTCGGCTTCCTCATCGCCCTCGACGAACCGCCCCTCGACCTGCGCACCTCGCCGATCCTCATCCCGGCCGCCCAGGCCGTGATCGCCGTGCCCTTCGTCGTGCGCACCCTGCTGCCCGCCATCGACGCCGTCCCGGCGCGGCTGCGGGAGGCGGCGGGCGCGCTCGGGGCGTCGCCCCGCCGGGTGTGGTGGGAGGTGGATGCGCCCCTCCTCCGGCGTCCGGCGCTCGGGGCCTTCGGGTTCGCCTACGCCATCTCGCTCGGCGAGTTCGGCGCCACCGTGTTCATCGCCCGGGCCGACGCGCCCACCGTGCCGGTGGTCATCTTCCGCGCCCTGTCCCAGCCGGGCGCGCTCAACGTCGGCCAGGCCATGGCGCTGTCGACGATCCTGCTCGGCCTCACCGCCGCCGTGATGCTGGTGGTCGACCGCGTCGGCGAGGCCCGCGTGGGAGGGTTCTGACCGTGGCATCGGTCGAGCTCGAGGACGTGGTGAAGTCCTTCGGCCGCGCCCCCGTGCTCGACGGAGTCGACCTGGTCGTCGACGACGGCACCACGCTGTCGCTGCTCGGCCCGTCAGGCAGTGGCAAGTCCACCCTGCTCCGCATCATCGCCGGTCTCGAGCAGCCCGACCGGGGCCGGGTGCGCCTGTCGGGCGCCGACGTCACGGGCACGCCGGTGCACCGCCGGGGTGTGGGGGTGGTGTTCCAGGACCAGGCGCTGTTCCCGCACCTCGACGTCGGCGGCAACGTCGGCTTCGGCCTGCGCATGGCCGGCGTCGGCGGCAGCGAGCGCCGGCGCCGGGTGGCCGACGCGCTCGAGCTGGTGGGCCTGCCCGGCTACGAGGGGCGCGACCCCGCCACCCTGTCCGGCGGCGAGGCCCAGCGGGTGGCGCTGGCCCGCGCCTTGGCCCCGGAGCCCGGTGTCGTCCTGCTCGACGAGCCCCTCGCCGCCCTCGACCAGCTGCTGCGCGAGCGGCTCCTCGTCGAGCTGCGCTCGCTGTTCGACGAGCTGGCGGTCACGGTCGTGGCGGTCACCCACGACCCCACGGAGGCCGCGGCCCTCGGCGACCGCATCGCGGTCCTGCTCGACGGCCGCATCGCCCAGACGGGGACCGCCGGCGAGGTCATCGCCGCGCCCGCGTCCGCCTCCGTCGCCGGGCTCGTCGGGCAGCGCAACGTGCTCGACGGCTGGGTCGTCGAGGGCGGCGTCGAGACCGCGCTCGGCCTGCTGCGCGCCGACGTGCGTGACCGCGCGGGCGATGTGGCGGTGCTCGTCCCGCCCGCCGCCGTGGTGCCCGATGCCGGGGGCCTGCTGCGCGGCACCGTGCGCGGCCTGCTGTACCGGAGCGGCACGCCCGTCGCCGTCGTCGCCGACGTGGCCCTCGTCGACGGCTCCGCCACCGGCCCGACCCTCGACGTGCTCGCCGAGCCCGGCTGGCGGGTGGGCGAAGACGTGCGCCTGCGCATCGACGAGAGCGCCATCCACCTGATGGCCCGTTGATCCTCAAGGATCCCTCGGCGGTGACGATGAGAAGGGTGTGCGCGGCAGCGGGCCGCGCCCGGACTTCGAAGGCGGGTACGTGCGGATAGGACGCGCAGTCGGTGGATTGGTCGTGGGCGGCGTGGCGGTCTTCGCCGGCACGCAGGCCACCGAGGACAACACGACACGAGACGATTCAGGTGCGATCACCGAGGCCGGCGGTCTCGGCGCCTTCGCCTTGCAGGTGGGTGACTGCATCCAGCTGCCCGACGCCACCGAGGTGCTGTCCGTGGAGGGGGTCCCGTGCGGCGAGCCCCACGACGCCCAGGTGTTCGCGGAGTTCGAGCTCCCGGACGGCGACTTCCCCGGTGTCGAGTCGGTCGAGATGAGCGCGGGTGACGGCTGCTACGAGCGCTGGCCGGCCGCCGTCGGCACCGACTACGAGACCGACACGGCGTCGGACTTCACCGTCTTCACCCCCACCGCCGAGAGCTGGGCCGAAGGCGACCGCGAGGTGGCCTGCCTCCTGGTCCCGCTCGACGGTCCCCAGATGGTGGGCTCACGCCTGCGCTGAGCCCTCGACGGGTCGCCTCCCGTTGAACCGATCGGCGCTGCGCTGCGTAGTACCCGACGAGACCGACCTCGGAGGGACCCTGCCATGCGACGCCTGCTCACCACCCTGGCCGCCCTGACGCTGCTCCTCGCCGCGTGCGGCGACGACGACGACGCTGCAGATGCCACCGGCACCACGGCGCCCGCTGGCGACGAGGCCAGCAGCACACCGCCCATGGGTCCCGCGGAGCTGTCGGCCGAGGACCAAGCGGGCGACGGATCCTCCGTCGTGGTGTCCTCGGTGACGCTGCCGGCGGCCGGGTTCGTGGTGATCCACGCCGACGCCAACGGCTCGGCCGGCCCGGTGATCGGGCACAGCGAGCTGCTCCCGGAAGGCGAGTCCACCGACGTCGAGGTGTCCCTCGACGAGCCGCTGACCGCGTCCGCCACCGTCTGGCCGATGGCCCACATCGACACCAACGTGAACGACACGTACGACTTCGCCCCACCCGACGTCACCGACGACGGCCCGGCGACCTTCGAGGACGGGGAGGTGGCCATGCTGCCGCTGGAGTACGACGTCGAAGGCGGCGGCGAGGACGGCGGCGAGGACGCGGCCGGGGGGACCGCCGTGACGATCAGCGACTTCGCCTTCGATCCCGAGACGATCGAGGTCGCCGCCGGCGACACGGTGACCTGGACCAACGAGGACGGGGTGCCCCACACGGTGACGGCCGGCTCGTCCGGCGCCGCCACCGACGACTTCGACGAGGCGGTCGACGCCGGCGACAGCGCCGAGATCACCTTCGACGAGGCCGGCACGTACGACTACTTCTGCGCGATCCATCCGACCATGACCGGCGAGGTCGTGGTCTCCTAGGGAGGTGACGGTCCCCGACGTGGACGCGGCGGTGCGGCACCTCCACGCCGCGCACGCCCCCGCGCTCCACGCCTGGGCCCGCCACCGCACGACCGACGCCCGGGAGGCCGAGGAGATCGTCCAGGAGACGCTCATCCGGGCGTGGCGCAGGCGCGACCAGTACGACCCGGCCCGTGGCTCCGAGCGCGCCTGGCTGTTCGGCATCGCCCGCAACGTCGCCATCGACCGGCACCGGCGGGCGCGGCACCTGCGCACCGTGCCCGCGGACGCCGCCCCCGACCCGATCGACGACACCGACGTGGGCCGGGCGGTGGAGACCTCGCACGTCCGCGACGCCCTGTGGGCGCTGTCCGACGCGCACCGGGCCGTGGTGGTGGAGACGTACTACCGCGGCCGCACCATCGCCGAGGCGGCGGTCGCGCTCCAGATCCCGGAGGGGACCGTGAAGTCCCGACTGCACCACGCCATGCGGACGCTGCGCCGCGAGCTCGAGCGCCACGAGGTCCTGCCGTGACCCCCGCCGACCACGACCGGCTCCGCGAGCTCACCGCCGCCCACGTCCTCGGCGCCCTCGACGCCGCCGACCGCGCCGAGCTGGAGGTGCACCTCGAGGTGTGCGAGACGTGCCGGCAGGACGTCGTCGACTTCGCCCCGCTGCCGGCGCTGCTCGCCCGCCTCGACCTCGCCGAGGTCGCCGGCGACTCGCCGGCGGTGTCCGACGCTGGCGGGCTCGTCGATGCCGTGCGGGCCGACGTGGCCCGCATCGAGCGCAGCCGGCGCTGGTGGCAGCGGTCGGCGGTGGCGGTGGCGGTGGCGGCCGCCGTGGCCGTCGGTGCGGTGCTCTTCGTGGATGACGGCGGCACGCCCGACGACCCCTGGCCCGGCGTCGCGATGGCGGTCGAGGTCGCCTCGTCCGAGACGACCGCCCACATCGTCGCCGACGAGCGCGACTGGGGGACCTACGTGCACGTGACCGCCGAGGACCTGCCCGCCCGCGACCTCTACGCCGTCTGGACCGTCGACCGGTCGGGCAGGTGGGCGCCCGTCGGCTCCTGGGCGCCCACGCCCGACGGCCGGGCGGAGCTCGGCTGCTCCACGGC
This sequence comes from Acidimicrobiales bacterium, assembly GCA_035764875.1. Classification (GTDB taxonomy): domain Bacteria; phylum Actinomycetota; class Acidimicrobiia; order Acidimicrobiales; family Salinilacustritrichaceae; genus Salinilacustrithrix. Next base: position 18,552 of record DASTYO010000025.1, read on the forward strand.
GCTGGCGCTCGCGGAGATCGACCGGGTGGTCATCACCTCCGCGGATCGGGACGACGAGCTGCTCGTCGCCCGCTGATCGCGTCAGCCCACCGGGACGAGGAAGCCGAGCACGTTCACGATCAGCTGCTGGGTGCCGTCGCCCGGGTGCTCGGCGAACGCCCTGATCTGCTCGCCCGCGTCGACGTAGGCGCGCACGGCCTCCGTGCCGGCGTACTTCCAGTACCGGAGGTACTGGTCGCAGTTCTCGGGCGGCTCGTAGCCGGGGCAGCTGCCCCAGGAGTAGCGGTCGAGCGGGACCGCGACCTGGAAGGCGCCGGCCCGGATCTCCGCGCGTTCGATGGCCTGGTCCTGGGTGACGGGACCGGAACCGTTGCCGAACACGGAGATCGTCTCGATGACGAGGCGCCGGCCTTCGGGGATCGGCTGGCCGACGGCCACCTCCACGCCCGCGGTGGGCACCTCGAGCCAGGCATCCCCGACCCACACCTCCTTGGTGGCGTCGTCGATGGTGACGACGTCGGGGGACAGGGGGTGCTCCGGCTTCGTCGCCCCCGAGCTGCCCGACAGCGACGGGACCAGTGCGAGGGCTCCGAGCGCGGCAAGGGCCAAGTACAAGGATCGGCGCATCACGACCTCCTCGATCGGCTGTGGGGAGCGTGCGCCCGCAACCGTCTCGCGAGCAGGGCACGGCCGCCGTTCCTGCCGGGACCAAGGTCACGACGTGCGCCGGTCGCCGCTCACCGCGTGATCGCCGGAGCGCACCCGTGGACCGGTGCACGCCCGGTGAGCAGGGTGAAGGCCCGCGCCAGCCGGTCGCAGGGCGGTGAACCGAGCCGGTAGAGGGGGGCCGGGTCCTCGACCACGCCCCAGGCGATGATCTCGGCTGCCTGCTCGATCCCACGCGACGGCCACGGTTCTCCCGCCCAGTCCCAACCGGGCAGGCCCAGGAGCGCGACGAGGTCGCGCTCGGTGGCCTGGTCGACATGGGCGGCGAGCCAGGCGTGGGCGAGCTCGTGGAGCAGGACCTGGCGCCACCTGGGGGAGAGCTCGGTGCATCTCGAGTCGACGCAGACGTCGTCCTGTTCCGCGCACACGTACACCTCGGAGGTGCCGTCGACCGTGACGCAGCAGCCGTCCCGCTCCTGCGGGCAGGCAACGGCGCCGACGTCGGTGCCGAAGGACACCGACCGCACCGGCGGCGGGGGCAGCCCGGCGTCCTCGAAGCGCTCGAGCGCCCAGCGGACGAGGCGCTCCAGCTCGGGCGTGCCGTTGCGGACGGCGACGCGCTGGCCCGCCACCTCGAGGTGCGCGGTGATCCGATCCTCGAGCGCGGGCAACGACACGCCCTCCCACCAACCCCTCTCGGGGTCGGCCGGGTCGGTGCACGCCCGGACCGACCCCACCTCGTGGAACCGCCGCTCGCGGCGGATGGCGCCGTCTCGCACGTCGAGCACCACCAGCGATCGCTCGGTGCAGCCGTCGGCGTCGCCGCGGAGCGCCAGGTGGAGCTGGGCGATCGCCGGCTCACCACCCACCGAGCCGTCGGGGAAGCGCAGGTGCACCGCGCCGAGCCCGTCGAGGTCGTCCGGCCGCAGCATCGGCGGCCCCGGACCGACCTCCGCGAGGCGGGCGAGCCGCCCGACGGCGTCGCGGCCGGCGGCGCGCACGCCGGCCAGCGAGTCGACCACGACGGCGTCCTCGGCGTAGAGCGTGGCCACCGAGGCGGGGTCGCCGCTCGACCAGGCCTCCCGGTAGGCGTCCGCGAGTCCGGTCAGCCGGCGGAGCTCGGCGGCCTCGACGCTGTCGACGGCGTCGACGGCTCGGGGCCGGACCTCGACCGCGATGCGGCCGTCGACGTCGAGCTCGTACACCACGAGCCCGCCGGCGTCGGCACCCGGTTCCGCGTCCCGGATGGCACGAGCTGCGCCGGTGGCGTCGAGGTACAGGTCGCTCGTGGTCACCACGTCGGCCACCGCCCCGGCCCGGGCCGTCAGCCACTCGATGCACGCGTCCCGACCGGTGCACGTGAACCCCCGGGAGCGCCAGGCGTCGAGCAGGACGTCCTCGGCGTGGAACCGGCGCACCTGCTCCGAGATGCTCCGGGCACCCGCCTCGTCCATCGCCTCGAAGTACCGCACGGCCTCGGTCGCCCAGGCATCGCCGTCTCGCTCCCCGCATGCCACGGGCGTGAGGAGGAGCAGCCAGACCGCTCCGACCGCCAATGCACGTCGCATCCCGTCGACCACCTGATCGCTGGTTCCGAGGCTACGAACGGGAAGGGCGCGCGGACAGGGCCGTGAGTCCCGATGGCATACGGTCGATGCGGCATGCGGACGAGCACGATGGGCGCACCGGACGATGTCGTGCGGACCGTCCCGCACGGGGAGGAACGGAGCGAGCGGCCGCGGCTGCGGTCGATCGATGCGTTCCGGGGGGCCGTGCTCGCGCTCATGGTGCTCACCCCGGCGACGGGGGACCCGGCCGTCTACCCCTTCCTGCGCCACGCGCCGTGGGACGGTGCCACCGCCTCAGATCTGATCCTGCCGACGTTCCTCGTGACCAGCGGGGTGAGCCTCGCCTTCCTCCTGCGGCAACCGGTCAGCCCGGCGACGCGGTGGCGACTGGTCCGCCGGCTCCTGCGCCTGATCGTGCTCGGGCTCGTCTACAACGCCTACGGGACCACCGGGTTCGACCTGTCTGCGCTGCGCTACACGGGCGTGCTGCAGATGATCGGCATCTCGGGCTTCGTGGCGGCCGGCGTCGTGCTGGTCGCCCGGTGCGGTCGGCGTGACCGGCCGGCCTCCGTCGCGGCCGCCGCCGTCGGGTTGACGGCCCTGCACGGCGTCGGCCTGCGAGTGCTGGCGGATCGGTGCGGGGACGCAGATGCGTGCAGCCCGTACGTCCGCTGGGATCGAGCGCTGCTCGGTGCAGAGCACACCTACGGCGGCGGCGCACCGGGGTGGGACCCCGAGGGGATCGTCACGACCGTCGCCGCGACGTCCCTCGTGCTCACCGGCTGGCTGGTCGGCCGGCGCCTGGTCGGCGCCACCCGCGATCGCCTGCCATGGATCGCTGCGACCACGGCGGCGGCGGGTGGCGCGCTCCTCGGCGCCGCCTGGATCCTCGACGGCATCGATGCCGCCAACAAGCGGTTGCTGACCCCCGCGTTCGTCGCCCTGGCCGGTGGTGTCGCGCTGGTCGGCATCGCGCTGTTCGTCGCCGCCTTCGATCTGCACACGTCGAGCGCCCGGCGGACGCAGCTGCGAGCCATCGCCTTCCCGTTGGTCTCACTCGGTCGGAACGCGCTCATCGTGTACCTCCTCGAGCGGTTCCTGCTGCAGACGGCGGCGAGGGTGCGGATCGGCGAGCGCAGCCTCCGGGCCGCCCTGCTCGATGCGCTCCCGGGCAGCGACACCACAGTGCACCTGGCGTACACCGCGACGCTGCTGCTCGTGATCCTGGCGGTCACCGGCGCCCTCCACTGGCGGGGCCGGTACCTGGCGCTCTGACCTGGCAGCGGGTCGCTGCGCCTCAGCTGCTGTCGCCGAGGTCGGGGAGCGTGAGCGAGCCGTCCGCCGCGAGCGGGAAGCCGGGGTTGTGCGCGACCTCCCACGTGTGACCGTCGGGGTCCCGGAAGCAGCCGGCGTAGCCGCCGTAGAACGTCGCCGCCGGACGGCGGGTGACGGTGGCGCCGGCCGCCTCGGCCTGGCCGATCAGCTCCTCGACGTCGCTCGCCGACCGGACGTTGTGCGCCAGCACGATGCCGCCGAACGTGCTGCCGTCGTCGTCCTCGATCCCGGAATCGGCGGCGAGCGCAGCGCGGCTCCACAGGACCACGGCCTGGCCGCCGGCCTGGAAGAACACGGTCTCCTGGACCTCCTGGCCGTGCCACCCGAGGGCCTCGTAGAACCGCTTCGACCGCGCGAGGTCGGCGACGCCCAGCGTGACGATCGAGATGCGCTGCTCCACGATCAGACCTGCGTGCGGCCCCGCTCGGTGACCGCCTTGCGCCGGGCCTCGATGTCGGCGCCGTCACGGCCGCCGGCCTGCCACTCGCCGGCGACCCGGCCCTCGAGCGCCCAGGCCTCGGCGCCGTCGACCAGCGCGCCCTCGTCGTAGGTCTGCTTCATGCGGCGGACACCCGCCTGGTCGTTGGTGGCGATGTCCTCGGCGAGCTGCTGGGCGAAGGCGACGAGGTCCTCGTGGGCGACGACGTGGTTGACCAGACCCCACACCAGGGCGGTGTGGGCGTCGAGGAAGTTGCCGGTCGTGGAGAGCTCCTTGGCCCGCCGGAAGCCCACCGCCTCGGGCAGCAGGACGGTGAGGCCCCAGCCCGGCATGATCCCCATGCGGGCGTGCGTGTCGGCGAAGCGCGCCTTCTCGGAGGCGACCAGGAAGTCGCAGGCGAGCGCCACCTCGAACCCACCGGTGACGGCCACGCCGTTGACGGCGCCGATGACCGGCTTCGTCATCGGCGGGATGGGCCCCCGGGCCGTGGTGGTGTCGCCGGCGGCTCCGGTCTCGCCCAGCGCGGCGCCGGCGGTTGCGGCGAGCTCCTTGAGGTCGAGGCCGGCGCAGAACGCCGGGTCGGCGCCGGTGAGCACGACGGCGGCGATCTCGTCGTCGGCTTCGAGGTCCTTCATGGCCTGCCAGAGGGCCTTGCGCAGCTCGGCGCTGAGGGCGTTGCGGGCGTCGGGCCGGTTCATGGTGACCGTGGCGACGGCGCCGTCACGTTCGACGAGGACGACGGGCTCGGGCATGGTGCGCTCCTGGGGTCAGTGGATGTCGTGGTAGGTGAGCGGCAGATCGCCGAGGCGGACCAGCATCGAGGCGATCCAGCCTCCCAGCGCGGAGAAGTGGTCGTCGAGGATCGCGCCGTCGCTCAGGGCCTTGTCACCCAGCTCGTAGGCCCCTTCGTAGGCGAGCTCGAGCGCGTGGCCCACCGGCTCGAGCTCGGCCGAGTAGGCGGTCTCGACGGTGGGCGCGGTGCGGTGGAGGCAGTCGCGCCCGACGGGCGGGCTCTCCTCGGGGAGGATGGCCGTGACGCTCGCCGGGTCGGGCAGGTCGACGAGGCGCTGGAGGCGCAGCACGATGCTGATCTCGATGCGCGGGTCCTCGTCGGGCTCCTCGTTGCGCAGCCACGACCGGAACGCCGACTGCGACCACGTCGGCCAGTCGAGCGTGATGTCGGCTCGCACCCGGGGCGGGGACCCCTCGCCGGGCAGGCCGTAGGAGGTCTCCCACGTCGTGTCGCCCAGCAGCACGTCGACCTGGAACCGCTCGTCGGGGCTCATCCGCTCGAGCAGCGCCGACTCCAGGGCGTCGCGGAGGGCGCCGATGGCGTCGGTGAAGACGTGGTCGAGCATGGGCGAGCGACTCTAGGTCCTCGCCGGCGGGTGGCCGGTCAGGCCAGCGGTCGGCCCCGCTCGTCGAGGCCGCAGACGTCTCGCCAGCCCTCCGGCAGCCGGTCCTGGCGGAGGGCGCCGGCGTCGACGAGCGTGGCCAGCACGTTCCGCATCGCCTCGTGGAGCAGCGCCTTGCGGCCGGGCAGCTCCTGCACCGCCTCCCACGTCTCCTGGCCGGGCAGGCCGACCGTCTCGTACACGCCGGGCCCGACGAGGAACCGGAACATGTCCTTCACCACCCACGGGGCGACGTGCCGGACGGCGAGCCGGTCGATCCGGTTCGCCCGCTCCCACACCTCGGGGAGCACGGCCTTCGCGTAGGACAGGTGCCGGGCCTCCTCGCTGCGGTGGTACCGGTTCACCTCCTTGAGGAACGGGTCGGTGTCGGGGTGCTCCACCGAGCGCCGCTGGAGCAGGTCGGGGATCTCCTCGCCGGCCAGCACCAGTGTGTGGAACAGCGCCGGCAGGGCGATGATCAGGTGCGGGCCCACCGCCTCGAGCGTCCGGTCGACCAGGCCGAGCTGGCGTCGCTGGGCCGTCGGCTCGAGCTGCTGCACGAGCCGCTGGAAGATCCGCTGGTGCCGCGTCTCCTCGCCGATCTCGTGGAGCAGGAACGTGATGCGCGGGTCGGTGACGTCGTCGGACTTGGCGATCTGCATGGCGAAGCCGGCTTCGAGGATCGCCTCGAACAGGATCCCCGACCGCAGCGACGCCGCCAGCTCCTCGCGGCCCAGCTTGACCCGCTGCTCCTCGGTGAGGTCGAGGTCGAGCCCGTGGATGCTGAGCAGCTCGTCCGGCAGCACCCGCCCCGGGCCGAGCGC
>DASTYO010000026.1:0-48362 GCA_035764875.1 Acidimicrobiales bacterium
CCAGAGCCCCCGGCAGCCGTCGCCGCGGCTCACGGGGCGGCTGGCGGAGGCCGGCGTGACGGAGGGCCTGTCGATCTCGTCGCGCAAGCCCGACCACGTGAAGGCCAAGGTCCGCATCACCGACGACTACGTGCGGCTGAAGAAGACGATGCGCGACCTCGACCTGGTGACGGTGTGCGAGGAGGCTGGCTGCCCCAACATCTTCGAGTGCTGGTCCGACGGCACGGCCACGTTCATGGTGGCGGGGGAGCGCTGCACCCGGAAGTGCGGGTTCTGCCTGGTCGACACCCGCAAGCCCCAGCCGCTCGACGCGGAGGAGCCCGCCCGGGTCGCCGAGGCCGTGGAGCGCATGGGCCTGTCGTTCGCCGTGCTCACGATGGTGGCCCGCGACGACCTGCCCGACGGCGCCGCCGGTCACGTGGCGGCCACGATCCGCGCCATCAGGGCCCGCACCCCCGGCGTCGGCGTCGAGGCCCTCATCTCCGACTGCAAAGGCGACGCCGAGGCGCTGGCCCTGGTCTTCGACGCCCGGCCCGACGTGCTCAACCACAACATCGAGTCGGTGGCCCGGCTCCAGCGGGCCGTGCGGCCCAGCGCCGGCTACGCCCGCTCGCTGTCCGTGCTCGCCCGGGCCAAGGCGGCGGGCCTCACCACCAAGTCGTCGATCATCGTCGGCATGGGCGAGACCGACGACGAGGTCGTGCAGACCCTGGCCGACCTCCGGTCCGTCGGCGTCGACATCGTCACCATCGGCCAGTACCTGCGCCCGACGACGAACCACCTGCCCGTGGCCCGCTGGGTGCCACCGGAGACCTTCGAGCGCTGGGCGGCCCAGGGCGAGGCGATGGGCATCGGTCACGTCGAGGCCTCCCCGCTCACCCGCTCCAGCTACCACGCCCGCCAGGCGGCCGGCGCGCTGGCGCCGCTCACGGTCTGATCGTCTCCACCGGCTGACCAGACTCGTTCTGGCACCACTTCCGCCGGTCCGGTACCGGGACAAGTGGGGCCAGAAGCGGCGAGCTACGGGTGGATGGTGACCCCGGCGAGGACCCGGTTGACCTCGTCGACCTGGGCGGCCTTGTTCACCCGGTCGGCCAGCACCACGTAGAGCACGAACGCCCGGCCGCCGACGTGGAAGAAGGCCTGGGCACCGGACTGGCCGGCTCGCGGTCGCTGCATCTTGTCGGCGGAGAAGTCGGCCAGCGACAGGCGGGGGATCCCGTCGCGCCCGTGCAGGGTGGAGCCCGCGGCCGGCCCGGCCTCCTCGAGCAGGCAGATGAGCGAGTGGCCGCGCTGCATCCGCTCGACCGCGAACGACCCGTAGTCGCCCCGCTCGGGCGGGAGCGGGAAGTTGGCGACGTGGGTGCGCGGGGTCCGCAGCGCCGGCGAGCCCTCGGGCGCCTCGCCGGCACCGCCGTCGACCTCGGCCTCCCAGCCCGGGGGCAGGTCGAGGGTGATGCCGGGTGCGTCGAGCTTCATCTACAGCTCCCAGAGGAGGGTGGCGCCGCCGGCGAGGGCGGCGGCGACGAGGGCGGACGTGGACAGCGTACGGACCGTCGGCGCCGTGGCCTGGAGGCGGCGGTGGAAGGCGACCAGCCGGTCGCTCGTGTCGATGGACCGGGCCGGGATGATCGACAGGCCGCGCCCGAAGCCGAACGTGCCCATGATGGCGACGGCGCCGAGCGGGTGGTCGACGAGCAGGGCGGCCACCACGGCGACGGGCACGGCGGCCGAGGTGATGTAGGTGAGCACGCCGGCGCCGAGCTGGAACCCGAAGCCGGCGCCGTACACCCAGCCGCGGTACTCGTGGAGCCAGTCCTCGTCGACCTGGCGGCGCAGCGACGGGAGGGCGCGGCCGCTGCGCTCGAAGGCCGCGCCCGCCAGGGCGACGGCCACGACGACGGCCACGGCCGCCTCGTCGGGCACCACCGCACCGAGCGCCAGGCCGAGCAGGGAAGCGAGCGCGCCGGTGGCGACGCCGCCCAGCGTGGCGCCGACGGCGAAGGCGGTGGCCGTGAGGCCGAATCGATTGCCCTTGGCCCGCTCACCGAGCGGGTGGATGCTCGACAGCATCGACTCCCCTCACGGCGACCAGGTCGACCGGACCGCCCCGAGGACGGCCGCGACCCAGCCGATGGCCAGCACGACGGCGTTCATCGGCCCGCGCTCATCGGTCGTGGTAGAGGCGGGGGTCGCCGGGCTCGATGCCGGCGTCGCGCAGGTCCTGGTCGATGCGCTCGGTGCGCACGCGGCCGGTGAGCACGTCGCGCCGGCGGACCCGGCCGGGCTCGGAGGACGGTGCCAGCGCGGCGTCGGCGAGCGAGCGCTGCAGCAGGTCGCGCACCCGGTCCCACGAGGCGGCGGCACCCTCGCCGACGACGACGCCGCGCCGGCCGTCGACGAGGGCGAAGTAGGGGGCCACCGGGATGCGGTAGTCCTCCCACGCCTGCGAGGACTGGATGGTGAGCACGCCGGGAGGGGCCAGGGCGGCCACGTCCGCCGGGCTCTCGAGCTCGGCGCCCTTCGTGACGACGACCAGGCGCACGTCGGCCGGCAGCCCGAGGTCGGCCCCGTCGGCCGCGGCCGCGAACGCCTCCCAGAACGCCGCGCACGTGGAGCACCCGGCGGTGAGGAAGGCGAGCAGGGTGGGGGAGCCCCCGGTGACCGACACCGTCCGGGTCCCGCCGCCCGGGGTGGTGCCGATGAGGTCGCTGGCCCGCTGGCCGCTGGCGCCCGCCGGCCCCGGCACGCCGGCCTGCGTGCGGATGCGGGGTTCGTCGACCGACACCGGACCGGCCCCGCCGGCTGCCGAGCGGTCGGGGTCGAGGTCGATGCCGGCGTCGTGCAGGGCGCGCAGGATCGTGGCGTGGCTGCGCAGCAGGCCCACGACGAGCAGGGCCAGGACGGCGACGACGGCGGTGAGCAGCCAGACCAGCGCGGTCATCGGCCGGCGCCGACCACGCCGGCGAGGTCGTCGAGGGAGCCGGTGGTGGCCGCCTGCGCACCGCCCGGGAAGCGGCGGGCGGCTCGGCCGTAGTACTCGTCGCTCGCCGCCAGGTAGAGGGCGAGGGCGAGGTCCTGACGACGCCCGAGCACGTCGATCCAGTACCGGCGGCCGGCCGGGTCGGGGCCGCGGCCGAGGAACTTCGCGTAGAGGTCGTCGACGCGGACGCCGCGCGACTCCTCGGACGCGAACACGTGGGCAGCGATGGCCTGGCGGCTGGTGCCCGAGGCGAGCTCGCCGGTGCGCCAGTCGACCTCGGCCTGCGTCGGCTCCCTGCGCACCACGGTGCGGTACAGCCGGCGGACGAAGCCCTTCGGCGTGCCGCCGCCCTTGGCGTAGAACTCGTCGCTCGCCAGCAGCTGGACGGCGAGGTGCTCGGGGGTGAGGTCGGTGCGCACGCGCTCGGCCCAGAACGCCCGGCCCTGGGCGTCGGGCTGGCGCTCGAGGATGCGCTGGTACAGCTGGTCGACGACGGCGGTGGCGTACTCGGCCGAGAACGCGAAGGAGTAGGCGATGTGGTCGCGGATGCTGTAGGGGAGGTGCGAGCCGCGGACCAGCTGGCCGCCCCAGTACGCCTCGCCGCTGGCGTCGGAGGCCCGGCCGAGGAAGTCGGCGAACAGCGCCTTGACGAACGCCAGCTCCTGGTCGTCGGGGTCGCGCTCGAGGCAGGGCCGGTGGTGGTTGCGGGTGTTGTTGTCGGTGCGGGCCACCTGCGAGCACGTGGGCTCGATCTCCCACGGCTTCGTGCACGTGACGACCCGGCACATGATGGGGCCGACGCAGCTGACCTGGTTGTTGCAGTTGCCGTAGCGGAACACGGTGCACCCGTTCTTCCGGCTCTGGCAGTCCTTGCAGCCGCACTGGCTGGCGTCGTCCTGGCAGGCGCCCGACGAGCCGCACCCGCACCCCGGGTTCGCCTTGTTGCAGTCCATGTAGTAGCGCGCGGTGCCGAAGCAGAAGTCGGAGTTGTCGACCTTCCACCACCCGGCGAGGAGCGTGCCTGGCGGGCACTCGTTCGCCCCGTCGGCGTTGAGGTGGCAGCAGAACTCGGTGTAGCCGTCGCAGCAGAGGCCACCGCCGCAGTCGGCGCAGCGCACGCGCGTGACCGCCGCGTACGCGCTCCCCGGGCGCAGCACGTAGGTGGGGCCGGCCACGGTCAGCGCGCTGCCCACGAGCGCGGTGCGGCCGAGGAACCCGCGGCGGCTGGTGCGCCGGCCGACCACGTCGGCGGCGCGTCGGGTGAGGTCCTCGGTGAAGGTCATCGCTGGGCTCCGGAGGGACGGGGGGTGCTGCGGCGGAGGCCGAACTGCGGCGTCTGGTCGCCGTGGACGAGCTGGTCGAGCTGGCCGAGCAGCACGGGTGCGAGCAGGAGGAGCGCGGCACCGACGGCCACGAGCACGGCGTAGGGCACGGCCACATCGACGCCCTCGTCGAGCACGTCGGCGATGTCGGCGACACCTGCCACGGTCGACGCGAGCGCGACGCCGGCCGACAGCAGGTTCACCACCACGTGGGTGGTCGTGGGCGGCGTCGAGGCGGCGCCGAAGCAGCCGCAGCCGGCCGTCGCGTCGCGCCGGCGCAGCACCACGACGAAGCCGGCGAACCCGAGGTAGGCGGCGGCCACGGCTGCGGCCGAGAGCCGGTGCGGTGCAGCGAACACGGCGAGACCGATGGCGGCTTCGACGACCCCGAGGGCGGCGCCCGGCCACTGGGCGCGGACGGGCACGGGCAGGCCGGCATCGCGCATGGCCTGGGCGGCCGGTCGAGGTGCGCCCACCTTCTGCGCGCCGCTGACGACGAGCACCAGGGCGACGAGGTGGAGGGGGCCTGCGAGGGCGCTCATGGAGCAGCGGTCCGGCTCGGCACGGCCGCCCAACCTACTGAACGACGCCGGAGCGGCTGCACCGCCGCTGCGGCCCGCCGGGAGCGCCCCGGTAGGTTCTGCGTGGTGAGCACGCGCCGCCTCATCATCGCCGCCCTGCTGTGCGGCCTCGCCATCCTCGTGGCGTTCTCGGTGCAGCTCCTGCTGGTGCTCTAGAGGGCCGGCCGGCCACGGATCCGGCTACGAGATGCGGGCGTGGGCCCGGCGGCCGAAGTGCACGTAGTGCACCGGCTCGGCGCAGGAGTCGTCGTCGTCGCTGTCGATCATGGCGACCACGTGGTGGACGCCGGTCTCGGGGTCCTCGGTGACCCAGCGGTGCTCGTCGACGGGCCGCAGCGTGAGCGTGCGCTCGCGCATGCCGGCGAGCACGAACAGCTCGTCGGGGATGATCGTCATCCGCAGCGTGCCGCCGTCACGGCCGCCGGCCACGGCCAGGCGCTGGTGCATGCGCTCGTAGATGCCCGTGTAGCGGTGGGGTTCCGGGCCCTCACCGAGCGGGAGCGGCTCGGGGAGCGGCGGGGGCGTCAGCCCGAGGGCCGCCTCGCCGGCGGCAGCGAGGACGTCGTAGGCGACGAGCGTGCCCCGGCTCGAGTTGGTGAGCAGCACGATGGCCGCGCCCGCGTCCGGGAACACGCGCAGGAACGTGCGCTGGCCGGCCGTGTCGCCGTCGTGGCCGAGCACGTCGGCGTCGCCCCACCGGTGCAGCCACCAGCCCAGGCCCCACTCGTCGTCGGTGCCGGGCACCTCGACCTCGCCGCCCCGCATCTCGGTGATGGCCCGTCCCGGCACGACCTGGCGGTCGTCGGCCGAGCGGCCGTTGCGCAGGTGCAGCGCGGCGAACGAGAGCACGTCGTCGGCGGAGGCGATGATGCCGCCGATGGGCACGTTGAAGCGCGACAGCGACCACGGTGCCACCGCCGGCTCGCCGGACTCGCCGTGGTGGTGGCCGGCCGCCACCCGGTGCACGATGGCCTGCTCGGCCTGGGTGACCGTGTGCCGCAGGGCCAGCGGACGCACGAGCCGGCGCTGCAGCGCCCGGGCGAAGTGGTCGCCGGTCGCCTCCTCGATCAGGCGGCCGAGCACGCCGTAGCCGGAGTTGCAGTACGAGAACATGTCGTCCGGGGCGTGGAGCTGGCCGATCTCCTCGAGCGTCGACACGTAGCGCCAGAGGGCGTCGGGGTTGCGGCCGCAGTCGAGGAAGTGGTCGCCCTGGATGCCGCTGGTGTGGCTGAGGAGCTGGCGGGGGGTGATCGTGAGGGTGGCGGTGTCGTCCGCGACCCGGAACTCCTGGAGGGCCCCGCGCACGGGCTCGTCGAGCTCGACCAGGCCGGCGTGCACCAGCTGCATCACGAGCGTCGCCGTGTACACCTTCGAGATCGAGCCGATCTGGAACAGCGTGTCCGGCGTGGTGTCGATGCCGGTGCCGACGTTGGCGGTGCCGCAGCCCAGCACGAGCCGCTCGTCGCCCTGCAGGATGCCGAGGACGGCGCCGGGCACCCGGTGCCGGGCCAGCGACTCGTCCAGCGCGGGCTGCAGCGAGGAGCGGAGTGACTCGAGGGCCGGCATGCCGGCAGCAGGGTAGTGGGCCGCGCTCCCGCCACGGGCTCTCCGGACGGCTGGGAGGTGGGGTCGATGGTCGCCTCGGCGGGACCGGCCTCTAGCCTGACCGGCCATGTTCGCCGACCGCATGGAACGGGTCCGGGAGCGCATGCGGGCCCTCGACGTGCAGGTCCTCCTGCTCTCGGTCGGGCCCGAGCTGCCCTACCTCACCGGCTACGAGGCGATGCCGCTCGAGCGGCTCACCATGCTCGTGCTGCCGGCCGACGGCGACGCCACGCTGCTCGTGCCGCGGCTGGAGGCGCCCCGGGTCGTCGAGCGCCCCGAGGTCTTCCGCCTCGAGCCCTGGGACGAGACCGACGACCCGGTCGCCCGCACCGCCGCCCTGGTCGGTGCGGCGCCGGCAGTCGCCATCGGTGACCGCACGTGGGCCCGCTTCCTGGTCGACCTGCTGCCCCGCCTCGACGGCCGCCGCTGGGTGCGGGGCAACGACGTCGTGGGCCCGATCCGCGCGGTGAAGGACGTCGCCGAGATCGAGGCGCTGCGCGCCGCGGGCGCCGCCGCCGACCGGGTGGCCGCCCAGCTCCAGGCGGGGCAGATCCCGCTGCGGGGCCGCACGGAGGCCGAGGTGTCGGCCGACATCGGCCGCCGCCTCGTCGACGAGGGCCACCACAAGGTCAACTTCGCCATCGTCGCCGCCGGCGCGAACGCCGCCTCGCCGCACCACGAGCCGGGCAGCACGGTGATCGAGGAGGGCCAGGCCGTCCTCTGCGACTTCGGCGGCACGATGCACGGCCCGGGCGGCGTCGGCTACTGCTCCGACATGACCCGGGTCGTGGCCGTCGGCAGCGCCCCGGCCGACCTGGTCGACGCCTACGCCGCGCTCCACGACGCCCAGCAGGCCGCCGTCGCCGGAGCGGCCGTCGGCGCCACCTGCGAGTCGGTCGACCGCATCGCCCGCCAGCACCTGCTCGACGCCGGCTGGGGCGAGTGGTTCATCCACCGCACCGGTCACGGCATCGGCATCGAGGAGCACGAGGACCCCTACATCGTCGAGGGCAACGCCACGCCGCTCGTGGCCGGCCACGCGTTCTCGGTGGAGCCGGGCGTGTACCTGCCGGGTCGGTGGGGCATCCGCCTCGAGGACATCGTGATCGCCAGCGACGACGGCCCCATCGCCTGCAACGGCGCCGACCACTCGCTCGTCGTCGTCGACGCCTGAAGAGCGCCCGTCCGATGATCGAGCTCGACGCCGCCACGTTCTGCCTGCAGTGGGCGACCGGCGGCCTGCTGTTCCTGTGGGTCACCACCCGCCGGCGCGAGGTCGGCATCGGCTACGGGTGGCTCATGCGGGCCACGTACGGGCTCATCGCCGCCATCGGCGTGGTCGCCGGGTTCCGCTACGGCGACGACCTCGGCCGGGAGGCGGCCGGCATCGGTGTCGTGGTGGCCACCGGCGTCGCGCTGGCCGTGAGCGTCGTGCGGCGCAAGGCCGGCGTGGCCGGCGAGCGGGAGCGGGTGGCGGTGAAGTCGGCCCGCATCTCGGCGATGACCGGCATCGAGCGCGACATCGACGGCCCGCAGGAGGGCGTCCCGGAGTTCCCGCCGGCGCTCGACCTCGTGGCGCCGGTCATCGGCGCGATCGGCCTCCTGTTCGCCGCCGGCGCCGCCGCCCAGGGCGACGCGTCGTACGCGGTCTCGCTCGTGCGGGTGCTGGCCGGAGCAGCCTTCCTCGGAGCGGTCACCGACGCCATGCTCCTCGGCCACTGGTACCTCGTGCAGCCCGGGCTCGCCCGAGGACCCCTGCTGGAGCTCGTGCGCTGGACGGGGTGGCTCTGGCCGTTCGAGGTCGTGGCGATGCTGCTGCCCACCGGGATGGTGTCGGTGCTGAACGGGTCGATCGACGACGGCTACGGCGGCATCCTCGGCTGGTTCTGGGTGGCCTGCACGGTCGGCACGATCGCGCTGGTGGTCGTCACGCGCATGGCGCTGAAGGAGCGGTACTACTCGGCGGTGATGGCCGCCACGGGCTTGCTCTACCTGGCCATCCTCACCGCCTTCGGCATGGACCTCGTCGCGCGCGCCGTCCTCGCCTGAACCCCCTGCGGGTAGCGAAAACCCTGCTCGTGCGGTGTACTGACGGCATGCCTCGTGCCATGTGGAGCGGGTCGATCAGCTTCGGGCTGGTCAACATCCCCGTGAAGCTCTACTCCGCCGTCAGCCGCAAGTCGGTCCGGTTCAACCAGATCGACCGCAACAGCGGCGCGCGCATCAAGTACAAGAAGGTCTCGGCCGACTCGGGCGAGGAGGTGCGCAACGACGACATCGTCAAGGGCTACGAGCTGCCCTCGGGTGACTACGTCACCGTCTCCGACGACGAGCTCGCCGCCCTCGACCCCAAGGCGAGCCGCACCATCGACATCGAGGAGTTCGTCGACCTGGCCGACATCGACCCGGTGTTCTACGACGCCGCCTACCTGCTGGCGCCCGACAAGGCGACGGCCAAGCCCTACGCCCTGCTCGCCCGGGCCATGGAGGAGTCGGGGAAGGTCGGCATCGCCCGGGTGGTGATGCGCAGCAAGCAGTACCTCTGCGCCGTGCGCCCGAAGGACGGTCGGCTCGTCATGTCGACGATGGTCTACGCCGACGAGGTGAACGACCCGGCCCAGATCCCCGAGCTGTCCCAGCTCGACGAGGTCGAGGTCTCCGACAAGGAGCTGGTGATGGCGAACCAGCTCATCGACTCGCTGAGCGAGCGCTTCGAGCCCACGAAGTACACCGACACCTACCGCAGCAAGGTGCTCGAGGTCATCGAGCGCAAGGCCGCCGGCGAGGAGGACGTGTTCGTCGCCCCCGAGCCGCAGGAGGAGAAGGTGGTCGACCTCATGGCCGCCCTCGAGGCCTCGGTCGCGGCGGCGAAGGAGGCGCGCACCCGGCACCCCACGGCCGCGTCGCCGGGCACCGTGTCCGCCGAGGAGATCGCCGGCGAGGGCGCACCTGCGGACGAGGGCGCGGCCCGCACCGCGTGAGCGACCACGTCGTCGAGCTGGACGGCCAGCGCCTCCGGCTGCGCAACCTCGACAAGGTCCTGTACCCGGAGGCCGGGTTCACCAAGGCCGAGGTCATCGACTACTACGCCCGCATCGCCCCGGCGATGCTGCCCCACGTCGCCGGGCGGGGCGTGACGCTGAAGCGGTTCCCCGACGGCGTCGAGGGCGGCTCGTTCTTCGAGAAGCGGTGCCCGTCGCACCGTCCCGACTTCGTGGCCACCATCGACGGACCGGGCGACCGGGGCGGCGCCATCGGGTACTGCAACCTCGACTCCGTGCCGGCGCTGGTGTGGGCGGCGAACCTGGCGGCGCTGGAGATCCACGCGCCGATGGCGCTGGGGGAGGACATCGAGTCGCCCCAGCTGTGCGTGTTCGACCTCGACCCGGGCGAGCCGGCGACCATCGTCGAGTGCGCCCGCACCGGCCTGGCGATCCGGGACGTGCTGGCCGGCATCGGGCTGGAGTCGGTCGCCAAGACGTCGGGCTCGAAGGGCCTGCAGCTCTACGTGCCGCTGAACTCGCCCCACACCCACGACCACACGAGCGAGTTCGCCAACATGGTCGCTCGCGTGCTCGAGAAGCACCACCCCGACGAGGTGACGTCGGTGATGACCAAGAAGCTGCGCACCGGCAAGGTGTTCATCGACTGGAGCCAGAACAGCCGCCACAAGACGACCGTGGCCGCCTACTCGCTGCGGGCCCGGCCCACGCCGACCGTGTCGACGCCGCTCACCTGGGACGAGGTCAGCGACTGCGCCGACGGCGAGCCGCTCTCGTTCACCGCACCCGAGGTCCTGGCGCGGGTCGCCGACCAAGGCGACCTGTTCGCCCCCTGCGCCACCCTCGTCCAGCACCTCCCCCCGACGTGACCCCCAGGGGTTCTGGCAGCGGCTGCGGAACGCCGGCGCGGCCGCACCGCCGAAGCTTCTGGCAGCGGCTGCGGAACGCTGTCGGACCACCGTCGTAGGGTCCAAGGCGCGCGACGCGTGTGCGTCGGCGGCTTCCCCCAGCACCAGCGAAGGGAAACCGTCGTGCCCGTACGACCCGAGGACCTGATCCGACCGGTGCTGGAGGACCAGCACCACCTCATCGACCCCGCCGGCGCAGCCGAGGTCGGCGTCCACCGAGCGCAGCTGCACCGCATGACCAAGCACGGACACCTCGAGCGCATCGGCCCCGGGCTGTACCGGCTCCGAGCAGCGCCCGAGACCTGGCACCAGCAGGTCCTGGCCGCCATCAAGCTCGCCCGTCCGCCGGCGCAGGCATCCCACCGAGCGGTCGCCCGGCTGCTGGGGATGGCGACGTTCGAAGGGGCGGCGCCGGAGATCACCGTTCCGTCGAAGCGCACGTTCCAGCGCGACGGCGTCATCGTCCACCAGAGCCGCGACCTCGCGTACGTGCCACCGATCATGGTCGACGGCATCCCGTGCACGCCGCCCCGTCGGCTCGCCGTCGACATCGGCTCGGTCCTGGGCGAGACGGCGTACACGACCGTGCTCCGAGACCTGCGGCGGGACCTCGGGGTGTCGTGGGTGCAGCTCGCCGCCGTGCTGCGCCTGCACAGCAGACGAGGCCGCAACGGTTGCGGACCCCTGCGCCGGCAGCTCGAGCGCTACTACGGCGTCGAGGGCATCCCCGACACGACCCTCGAGCAGACCGTCCTCGACCTCATCATCGATGCGTGGCTCCCGCTCCCGGTGTGCCAGCTCGTCGTGCCCCTGCCCGGGGGAGGTCACTACCGCATCGACTTCGCCTATCCGTCGGTGCGGCTGGCCATCGAGATCGACGGTCCGCACCACCGCCTCCCGGAGGTGAAGGCACGTGACGCCCGACGGGACCGGCGTCTGCGTCGGCTCGGCTGGACGGTGGAGCGCTTCGACGAGGACCTGGTCACGTACCACCCAGAGCAGGTGCTGATGGTGGTCCGTCGCCGGTTGGTGGAGCTCGGCGTCGACGTGGCGGCTGTTCCGCAGCCGCTGCCAGATCTCCGGCGTCGGCCGCTCGATCTCCGGATCGTTCCGTAGCCGCTGCCAGATCTCTGGGACTGGCTAGCGGGCGACGAAGTACTTGGCGCGGGGGTGGTGGCAGACCAGGGCGGCGGTGGACTGCTCGGGGTGGAACTGGTAGCCGGTGTCCTCGTTGACCTCGATGCCGATGCGCTCAGCTTCGAGCAGGCGGCCCGCCGTCTCGTTGTCCTCGAGGTCGGGACAGGCCGGGTAGCCCCACGAGTAGCGGCCGCCGCGGTACTGCTGGCGGAACAGTCCGTGCAGGTCGGGGCCGTCCTGGTCGGCGAAGCCCAGGTCCTCCCGGATGCGCCGGTGCACCAGCTCGGCGAACGCCTCGGCCATCTCCACGCCGAGGCCGTGCAGCAGCACGTAGTCCTGGTACTTGTCGGCGGCGAACAGCTCGGCCGTGCGCTCGGACACGAGCGGGCCCATGGTGACGATCTGGAAGGCGGCGACGTCGACGCCCTCGCCGATCGGGCGGAAGAAGTCGGCGATGCACAGGAACGGGTCCTGGCGCTGGCGGGGGAACGGGAACCGGCAGCGCTCCTCGGTGGCGGTCTCGTCGGTCCAGATGACGAGGTCGTCGCCGTCCTTGTTGGCCGGGAAGTACCCGTAGATCGCCGCCGGCTGGAGCAGGCCCTCGGTCTTGGCCTCGGCGAGCTGGGCGCGCAGCAGCGGGCGGATGCGGTCCTTGAACTCGGCGTCGGTCTCCTTGGTGCCGTCCGGCTTGGTGTCGGGCCGGTACTGCCACTGGTTCCGGAACAGCCCGGTCTCGTTCAGGTAGGCGGCGATGTCGTCGATGGGGACGCCCTTCACCACCCGGCTGCCCCAGAACGGCGGCGTCGGCACCGGCACGTCGGTGACCTCGGGGGAGCGGTCGGGGAGCTCGACGTCGTCGAGCTCGGACTCACCCCGCTCCGCGATGCCGGCCCGGGCCCGCACCGTGGACGTCGACGGCACCGTGCCCCACTCGGGGTCGTCGGTCTCCTCGCCCCGGCGGATGGCGCCCAGGCGGTCCATGGTGTGCAGGCCCTCGAAGGCGTCGCGGCCGTAGAACAGCCGCCCCTCGTAGATCTCCCGCAGGTCGCGCTCGACGTAGCTCCGGGTGAGGGCGGCGCCCCCGAGGATCACCGGGACGTCCGACAGCTGGCGCTGGTTCAGCTCCTGGAGGTTGTCGCGCATGATGAGCGTCGACTTCACGAGCAGGCCGGACATGCCGATGGCGTGGGCGCCGATCTCCTCGGCCTTGGCCACCATGTCGCCGATGGACACCTTGATGCCGAGGTTGTGCACCTCGTAGCCGTTGTTGGTGAGGATGATGTCGACGAGGTTCTTGCCGATGTCGTGGACGTCGCCCTTCACCGTGGCCAGCACGATGCGGCCCTTGGAGGTGTCGGTGTCGCTCTTCTCCATGTACTGCTCGAGGTGGGCGACGGCCGCCTTCATGGTCTCGGCCGACTGCAGCACGAACGGCAGCTGCATCTCGCCGGCCCCGAAGAGCTCGCCCACCACCTTCATGCCGGCGAGCAGGTGGTCGTTGATGATGTCGAGCGGCTCGAGGCCCTCGGCCCGCGCCTCCTCGAGCTCCTCGACCAGGCCGTTGCGGTCGCCGTCGATGATGCGCTGCTTCAGGCGCTCGGTGACCGGCCAGCCGCTGCGGTCCTCGCGCACCTCGTGCGCGGAGTCGACGTCCTCGAACAGCTCGATGATCTTCGACAGCGGGTCGTAGTCGGGGTCGCCGTCGGACAGCGCGCCCTCGAGGCCTCGGCGGTCGTACACGAGGTCCATGCACGCGTCGCGCTGCTCGTCGGGGATGCGGGACAGCGGCAGGATGCGGCCGGCGTGGACGATGGCCGAGTCCAGGCCCGCCGCCTGGCACTCGTGGAGGTAGACGCTGTTGAGGACGTGGCGGGCCGCCGGCTTCAGGCCGAAGGAGATGTTCGACAGGCCGAGCGTGGTGTGCACGCCGGGCAGCTGCTCCTTGATGAGGCGGATGCCCTCGATGGTCTCGATGCCATCGCGGCGGGACTCCTCGAGGCCGGTGCCGAGGGTGAGCGCGAGCGGGTCGAAGATGAGGTCGGACGGCTCGAGGCCGTAGCGCTCGACGGCCAGGTCGTGGATGGCCCGGGCCGCGCGGAGCTTCCACTCGGCGGTGCGGGCCTGGCCCTCCTCGTCGATGCACGTGCACACGACGGCCGCGCCGTACTCGCGGGCCATCGACAGGAAGCGGTCGAGGCGGGTGCCGGGGGCGTCGCCGTCCTCGAGGTTCACCGAGTTGAGGATCGCCCGGCCGCCCAGGTGCTGCAGCGCGGTCTCGACCACGTCGGGCTCGGTGGAGTCGATCATCAGCGGCACCGTGGACTGGGTGGAGAAGCGGCTGGCCACCTCCTCCATGTCGGCGGTGCCGTCGCGGCCGACGTAGTCGACGCACACGTCGACGACGTGGGCGCCGCCGGCGACCTGCTCCTTGAGCATCTGCACCGTGGTGTCCCAGTCGCCCTCGATCATCGCCTCGCGGAAGGCCTTGGAGCCGTTGGCGTTGGTGCGCTCGCCGATGAGCAGCACCGAGGCGTCCTGCTCGAAGGGCGTGAACGAGTAGATGGACGTGACGCCGGGCTGGTGCTCCGGGGTGCGGGCGGCCGGCGTGAGGTCCTTGCAGTGCTCGGCGAGCAGGCGGATGTGCTCGGTGCCCGTGCCGCAGCAACCGCCGACGACCTGGACGCCGAACTCGGTGATGAACCGCGACTGCGCCTCGAGGAGACCCTCGGGCGTGAGGTCGTAGTGCATCTTGCCGTCGACCACGGACGGCAGGCCGGCGTTGGGCAGCGCCGAGATCGGCATGCGGGCGTGCTGCGACAGGTACCGCAGGTGCTCGCTCATCTCTCCCGGGCCGGTCGCGCAGTTGAGGCCGACGATGTCGACACCGAGCGGGTCGATGGCGGCGAGCGCCGCGCCGATCTCGGTGCCGGGCAGCATCGTGCCGGTCATCTCGATGGTGACCTGGGCCTGGATCGGCACCTGGCGGCCGAGGGCGGCCATGGCCCGCTTGCAGCCGTTGACCGCGGCCTTGAGCCCGAGCAGGTCGTACTGGGTCTCGACGAGGAACAGGTCGACCCCGCCCTCGAGCAGCCCTCGGGCCTGGATCTCGTACTGGTCGCGCAGCTCGGCGTACGTGATGTGGCCGAGCGTGGGCATCTTGGTGCCCGGACCGATGGACCCGGCGACGAAGCGGGGGCTTCCGTCGGCCGCGAAGTCGGCGGCCACCTGCTTGGCGATGCGCGCCGCCGCGACGTTGAGCTCGTGGGCCCGGTCGGCCAGGCCGTACTCGGCGAGCGGCGTGGCGAAGGCGCCGAAGGTGGCCGTCTCGGTGATGTCGCACCCGGCGGCGAAGTAGCCCTCGTGCAGGCCGGCGATGACGTCGGGACGGGTGACGGCGAGGACCTCGTTGCAGCCCTCCAGGTCCTCGGCGTCGCGGCCGTCGAGCGCGAAGTCGTCGGCGGTGAGGTCGAGGGACTGGACGTAGGTGCCGAAGGCGCCGTCGTAGACGACCACGCGCTCGCGGACCAGGTCGAGGAAGGGGGAGTCCATGCGGGCCCGAGCCTACGAGGCGGCCCGGACCCGGCCCCAAGGGAAAGTAGGGTCGGCGGGCACATGCGACCGAGCGACACCACCCCGTCCGCGCCATGAGCCGCGTCTACACCGGCAAGGGCGACGACGGCTCCACGGGCCTCCTGTACGGGGGGCGGGTCGCCAAGGACCACCTCCTGCCCGAGGCCTACGGCACCGTCGACGAGGCGCAGGCCGCCATCGGGCTCGCCCGGGCGGCCACCGAGCGGGGCGGCGAGCTCGACGAGCTGCTCATCGGCGTCGAGCACGACCTGTACGTGCTGATGGCCGAGCTCGCCACCCTGCCGGAGAACCGCCACAAGCTCACCGAGGGCCAGACGCTCGTCACCGAGGCCATGGTCGAGGCGCTGTCGTCCGCCACCGACGACCTGGCCGGGCGGTTCGAGTTCCCCACCGAGTTCGTCGTCCCCGGCCAGAACGAGCTGTCGGCCCGCCTCGACGTGGCCCGCACCGTCGTCCGCCGCGCCGAGCGCCGGTCGATCCCGGCCGCCGGCGGCGACTCGCACGCCGTGCCCTACCTGAACCGCCTGTCGTCGCTGCTGTGGACCGCGGCCCGCTGGGTCGAGGCCGACGACACCCTGCTCTCGAAGTCGATCGGAGGACGCCCATGACCGTCGTCGCCACGCTCACGAAGGAGGCGCCCGAGGGTGCCGTGCCGGCCCTCGGCGTCACCGCCGAGGCGTTCGCCGCGCACCCGCTGCACGACTTCCTCGACGGGCAGGGCTTCGCGGCCAAGCCGGGCGAGCACCGCGTGGTCCCCGACGCCGACGGGCGGCCCACCATCCTCCTCGGCCTCGGCAGCGACGCCGAGCGCAGCGTCCACGACCTCCGCCAGGTCGGCGGCGCACTCGCCCGCGCCGCCAAGAAGCACCGGTCCGTGCACACCGACGTGCTCGGCGCGGCGGGCGAGCTCGACCCGGCGGCGGCCGCCCAGGCGCTGGCCGAGGGCATCGGGCTCGGGCAGTACGCGTACACGGTGCTCAAGAGCGAGCCGGAGCCGTCCCTGCTCGAGGAGGTGCACGTCGTCGGCAAGGGCGGCAAGCGCGTCCAAGCCGCGCTCGACCTCGGTGTCGCCGTCGCCGACGCCGTCGCCGTGGCCCGCGACCTGGTGAACGAGCCGGGCGGCACGCTCACCGCGCCGGCGTTCGCCCGCGAGGCCGTCTCGCTCGGCGAGAGCTACGGCTTCGAGGTCGAGGTCCTCGACAAGGCGGCCGTCGAGGCCGCCGGCATGGGTGGCCTCCTCGGCGTGAACCGCGGGTCCGACATCGAGCCCCGCTTCCTGCAGCTGCGGTGGACGCCCTCGGGCAACCCGCGCGGCGTGGTGGCCCTCGTCGGCAAGGGCATCACGTTCGACTCGGGCGGCCTGAGCCTCAAGCCGAGCGACGCGATGATGGGCATGAAGGGCGACATGGGCGGCGGCGCCGCCGTCGTGGGCGCCTTCTGCGGGCTGTCGGCGCTGGCGCCCCGGGTCGAGGTGCGGGGCTACGTGCCGCTCACCGACAACATGACCGGCGGCGACGCCATGCGCCTGGGCGACGTGCTGCGCATCAGCAACGGCAAGACCGTCGAGGTGCACAACACCGACGCCGAGGGCCGGCTCATCCTCGCCGACGCCCTGTCGCTCGCCTCGTCCGAGCGGCCCGACGCCATCGTCGACCTCGCCACCCTCACCGGTGCCTGCATGGTCGCCCTCGGCGACGACCGCGCCGGGGTGATGGGCACCCACGACGGCTGGGTCGACCAGGTGCTCGCCGCCGGCGAGGCGGCGGGAGAGAAGTCGTGGAAGCTGCCGCTGCCCGTCGAGTGGCGCCCCAAGCTCGACTCCGACATCGCCGACATGAAGAACATCGGCAGCAGCCGCTACGGCGGCGCGTCGATCGCCGCGCTGTTCCTGCGCGAGTTCGTCGGCGAGGGCATCCCCTGGGCGCACATCGACATCGCCGGCCCGGCGTTCGCGGGCGAGGAGTCGGTGCTGGAGACCAAGGGCGGCACCGGCTACGGCGTGCGCACCCTGCTGGCGCTGCTGAAGGGCTTCCAGAAGCCCCGCTGACCTGCTGCGCCGCGGGTGGCCGGGGGAGGCGCCCGGCCGATCCGCCGATACGGTCGGCGCATGCCCCCGACGAGCTGGTGGGCGGGCGAACGACCGACGATCCTCGTGCTGGGCGCCGACCAGGCGGCCGACGACGTGTGCCACGTGCTGGCACCCCGCGCCGACGTGCGCGCCGCGGCGAGCGAGTCGGTGGCGGGCGGGGACGTGCAGTCCGCCGACCTCGTGGTGGTCGTGGTCGGCGACGAGCCCGACCCCGCGCACGCGGTCGCCGAGGTGCGGGCCGAGACGGACCGGCCCATCGTCGTGGTGGCCGGCCCCCGGCCCGACCGCTTCTCGGTGTTCGCCGCCGGCGCCGACGACCTCGCGTCCGACCCGGTCGACCCCGAGGAGCTACGAGCCCGCGTGCAGGTGCGCCTCGCCCGCTGCATCCACGGCGTCGACCGCATCCGCCACGGCGACCTGGTGGTCGACCGGGGCCGGCGGGTCGTGACCCTGCGGGGCGAGGCCGTGCCCCTCACCGCCCGGGAGTTCGACCTGCTCGAGCACCTCGCCCGCCACCCCCGTCGGACGTTCTCCCGGGAGGAGCTGCTCGAGTCGGTGTGGCGCTCGTCGGTCGAGTGGCAGCAGGCCCGCACCGTGAACGAGCACGTCCACCGCCTGCGGCGCAAGCTCGGCGACGGCTGGGTCCAGACCGTCCACGGCGTCGGCTACCGCTTCGAGCCCCTCCCCCCGGCCGACGCCAGCTGACGACCCGCCCAGCCGTTCTGGCCCCAGTTCCGCCGGTCTCTGACCGACGACAGTGGTGCCAGAACGCCACCCACCAAGGTTCTGGGACCACGTCTGCCGGTGACGGACCGGCGGTCGTGGGGCCAGAACATGGAGCAGGGATGGTTGTCGTACCTCGCCGATACGGTCCGTCCGGGCGTCCGTCGGCGACCGCCGGACCACTCGCACCCCTCGGTGCCTTCGCATCGAGATGGAGGTACGACGTGCTCCCCACCGCCCTCACCCACCTGCTCGGCCGCCAGTACCGGGCCGTGTCCCGCGCCCAGCTCCGGCAGCTCGTCCCCGACCCGCTCGAGCGCGACGAGCTCCGGCGCGTGCTGGACCTCCGACCGCTGACGTCCCGGGTCCTCGCTCAGCCGGTGCACGAACCCGGTCCCGGACGCCGTCTCATCACCGAGGTGCTCGACGCCGGTCCTGGCGGACGGCTCTGGAGCAAGACGGCGGCCACCTGGTGGGGGTTCGGCCGCCACCGGCTGACCCCGGTCCACGTGGCCCGCCCGAGGTCGAGCAGCCGACCGCCCGCTGGCGCGCAGCTCCACGAGATCCGCGACCTCGACCCGCGGGACCTGACGGAGCACCTGGGCATCCCCATCGCCCGGCCCGAGCTGGTGATCCGGTGGCTCGCCGGCGCCCTCGCGCACGCATGGTCGCACCGCCCCGACGTCGGGTTGGTCAAGCTCGAGAAGACGTTGGACCACGCGTGGCGCGAGCAGCTCATCGACGGCCGGTACCTCCACGAGCTGGCGGAGCGCTCGGGCGGCAAGGGGCGGTCGGGAATCGTGCTGCTCCGCCAGGCGCTGGAGGAGAGGCCGCCCGACTACCTCCCGGCGGGATCGGGCGCAGAGGAGCGCTTCGAGTCGCTCCTCCCGGCGGACGTGCGAGCACGTCTCCGACGCCAGGTCAGCGTGTACGACCATGCGCCGATCGGCGTCCTCGACTACGAGGCACTGGCATGGCCGCTCGCCGTGGAGATCAACGGCGAGCAGTGGCACACGTCCTTCGCCGACCGAATGGCCGACCTGGCCCGCTACGAGCGGCTGCTCGGCCTCGGCTACTCGGTGCTGGTGCTCTGGCAGTACGACGTGTGGCACGACGCGGCGGCCGTGCGCACCGCCGTCGAGCGGTTGCTGGCGTGCCCCGACCCGCGTCCCGCCGTCCACCGCCCGACGCCGGCGCCGTGGGACCTGTGAGCCGTTCCGACGCCAGTCGAGCCGGTGGTCGACCGGGGATCGTGGTGCCGGAGCGGTTCGGTCGTCGGTTCTGGGGGCACTTCTGGCGGTGACCGATCGAAGGGGGTGGGGCCAGAACCCGAGGGGGACGGGTTCTGGCCCCAGGTCTGCCGGTGGTGGGCCGGGGATGGTGGTGCCAGAACGGGATGGGAGAGCCGGTCCGCCGCGGAGACCGGGCGGCGATTCAGCCGGCCTCGAGCCGGGGGACGACCTGCGCGGACCTGAGGGCGCGGCGGGCGCAGGTGTCGTCGAAGCCCCAGCGGCGCAGCTGGTCCTCGACCTCGCCGGCGCTGGCGCCGACGTCGAGGAGGCTGCGGGCCAGGCGGGCGGCGTGGTCGTCGCCGGCGGGGTTGGGGCCGCGACGGCGGCGGTCGCGCTGCCAGGCCTCGTGGCGGTCGCGCAGGTGGCGGGGGAGGCGGTTCACCTGCGCCCGCGACAGCGGGGGGAGGCGCCGGCGGACGGCGAGGATGCCGTGCTCGGCGTGCTGGGCGCAGCCGAAGCGCACGCAGCGGTCGACGGCCCGGGGGAACGGGCCGGTGCGCCCGCCCCGGGTGCCGATGCCGATGGAGCGGGCGGCGTCCTGGGCGTCGAGGCTGAAGCCCTCCGGGCTCTCGTCGAACTCCACGGCGAAGCGGCGCAGGAGCCACGTCGCCGTCGGACCGAGCAGCGGGAGCCAGAAGCGCTCGACGTAGGCGGTGCGCGGGTCGAGGCCGAGCTCGTCGCAGACGGGGTCGGGCCAGGGGACGACCAGCAGCGGGGGCAGGCGGACGGGTTCGGGGGCGGTGACGGGCACGGGTGTCTCCCTGAGGGTCGTGCGCTCGGGGGAAGCGTCGTGCGAGGTGATCTCATGCACTTTCATTCCTTTCCGATCCGACCACGGCGTGGGTAGCGTGTCAAGGGCCGACCAGGTCGACGAGGAGGGACGAGCCGTGGACGAAGCCATCGAGGCGGGCCGCCGCCTGCTGGGCGAGGCCGAGCGGGTGGTGGTCCTCACCGGCGCCGGCATCAGCACCGACAGCGGGATCCCCGACTTCCGCGGCCCGAACGGCGTGTGGACCAAGGATCCCGAGGCCGAGAAGCTCGCCACCATCCACCACTACGTCTCCGACACCGCCATCCGCGCCCAGGCCTGGAAGCGCCGGCTCGAGACCCTGCACACCGCGTTCGAGCCGAACGAGGGGCACCGGGCCCTGGTGCGCCTCGAGCGGCGCGGCGTCCTCGACACGCTCATCACCCAGAACGTCGACGGCCTGCACCTGGCCGCAGGCACGAGCCGCGACAAGCTCGTCGAGATCCACGGCACGACGCGCGAGGTCATGTGCCTCGACTGCGACGACCGCGCGCCGATCGAGGCGGCCCTCGACCGGGTGCGGGCCGGGGAGCCCGATCCGCCGTGCCGGTCCTGCGGGGGCATCCTCAAGGCCGCCACCATCTCCTTCGGCCAGGGCTTGGTGCCCGACGACCTCGCCCGGGCCGACGCCGCCGCCCGCCGGGCCGACCTGATGCTCGCCGTGGGCACCACCCTCGGCGTGTACCCCATCGCCAACGTCGTCCCGCTGGCGAAGGCGCACGGGGCGCCGGTGGTCATCGTCAACGGGGGGCCCACCGAGATGGACGACCTGGCCGACGTGCGCCTCGAGGGCTCGATCTCCGAGCTGCTGCCCGCCCTGGTCGACCCGTAGCGCGCTCGCAACGTGCCGGTCCCCCGACTCTTCGTGAGGCGGTTGTACCGTTCGGCGCGACGTCATCCGACGAAGCGAAAGAGGTGGGCCCTCATGGACCTGGACAAGCTGAGCCTGTCCGACAAGATCATCGCCGGCACGGGCATCGTGCTGCTCATCGACCTGCTGTTCCTGCCCTGGCACAGCGTGGACCTCGGTCCGCTCGGTGACTACAGCCGCAGCGGGGTGGAGTCGCCGAACTCCTTCTGGGGCATCGTCGCCCTGCTGCTCACCATCGCCGTGGTGGCGGTCACCGTGGTGCGGGTGTTCAAGCCCGAGACCAAGCTGCCCGACCTCCCCGTGACGTGGGATCGGGCGATCTTCTTCGGCGCGGTCGCGACGCTCGCCGTCCTGCTGCTCAAGCTCGTGATGGAGACCGACTACCTCGGCTTCGGCGCGTGGCTCGGCATCCTGCTCGCCGCCGGCATGACCTACGGCGGCTACCTCAAGTTCCAGGCGGAGACGGCCAGCACCGGCAACGCCGGCATCGCCTGAGCTGCGCGGCCGCGAGGATCGGTTCGTTCGTGTCGCCCGACGGCACGAACGAACCGATCGGCGCGTCCGGTCGGGCGGCTCACGTTGCGGAATAGGGCCGGGGCGCGCAATTGTTGACCTACTGAGTAGGGATTCTCCCGACCGCCCACCCGCCGTCCACCGCACGGAGCCAACCGACCATGGCCAACTTCCGCGAGCTGCTCGCCGCCACCAAGGCCCAGATCACCGAGGTCGACACCGAGGAGACCGATCGCCTGCGCCGGTCCGGCGGCAACGTCGTCATCCTCGACGTGCGCGAGCCCGACGAGAACGCCCAGGGCGCCATCCCCGGCGCCATCTTCATCCCCCGGGGCCAGCTCGAGTCCAACATCGAGAACAAGATCCCCGACAAGAGCGCCAAGGTCCTGATCCACTGCGCCTCCGGCGTGCGCTCGGTGTTCGCCGCCAAGACCCTCGGCGAGCTCGGCTACACCGACGTCGCGTCGGTGGCCGGCGGGTTCAACAAGTGGAAGGACGAGGGCCGTGAGTGGGGCATGCCCAAGAACCTCACGGCCGAGCAGCGCAACCGATACCAGCGCCACCTGCTGCTGCCCGAGGTCGACATCGAGGGCCAGGTGAAGCTGCTCGAGTCCAAGGTGCTCCTCCTCGGCGCCGGCGGGCTCGGCTCCCCGGCCGCCCTCTACCTGGCCGCGGCCGGCGTGGGCACCATCGGCATCATCGACATGGACGTGGTCGACGAGTCGAACCTGCAGCGCCAGATCCTCCACAACCTGGATCGCATCGGCATGCGCAAGGTCGACTCGGCGAAGGAGACGCTGACCCGCCTCAACCCGGACGTGAACGTCGTGACCCACGACGTGCGCCTCGACGCCAGCAACGTGCTCGACATCATCTCGGGCTACGACATCATCGTCGACGGCACCGACAACTTCCCGACCCGGTTCATGGTCAACGACGCGTCGGTGAAGCTCGGCATCCCGGTCGTGCACGGCTCGATCTTCCGCTTCGAGGGCATGGTCACCGTCTTCGACCCGAAGAACGGCCCGACGTACCGCGACATGGTCCCCGAGCCCCCGCCCGCCGAGCTGGCGCCTAGCTGCGCCGAGGCCGGCGTCCTCGGCGTCCTTCCCGGCATCGTCGGCTCGCTCCAGGCCATCGAGACGATCAAGCTGATCCTCGACCTCGGCGACCCGCTCACCGGCCGCCTGCTCGCCTACGACTCCCTCGAGCAGAGCTTCCGCGAGTACAAGGTGCGGGTGGACCCGGCCAACGAGATCACCTGGGAGAACCGCGACCAGATCCAGGTCGTCGAGCTCGACGGCCTGTGCATGCCGGCCCCGCTGGCGGCGCCGGTTTCGGCCTAGGCCACACCGCACGACGAGGTCGCCGCCGGCGCCGGCGGCGACCTCGGAAAATCGAGAGAACCGGTCAAGTTCCGGTAGCTGACGTCCGATCACCTGTGTGTTCCCTCGAGCACGCTGGGTGAGGAAGAGGATGACGCAGCACACCGCCGGACCGGAGACCGATCGACGCAGCCGCCTCGGGCGCATCGCAGCCTGGGCTGTCGCCACGGTGCTCGGCGCCGCAGCGCTCGTGCTGCTCACCTCGGCCCCGGCGTCGGCGGCGCCGGTCGCTCCGACCGGGTGCTCCACCGGCAGCCTCCTCGGGGACGCGATCGGCGTCGACGCGATCGAGGCGGGTGCGCAGCAGGACTTCTTCGTCCGGCTGAACGACCTGCGCCGGTCCAAGGGCCTCGGCACCCTGGCGTGGAACGGTGCCATCGCCACGCCGGGCATCAGCTGGTCGCAGACGATGTCTGCCCAGGACTGGCTCCACCACGCCCGCGACGTGGACGGCTGGGGCGGCGCTGACGGCGTCGAGCCCAACCAGGACTACGTGACGATCAACTCCAAGCTGGTCCCCAACTGGGAGCGGCTCGCCGAGAACGTCGGCGTGGCCAGCATGTACTCGTCGTGCACGATGGGCGACCTCGAGGCCAACACCGCCAAGGCGGTCGAGGCGCTGCACAACGCCTTCGTGAACTCCTCGGGCCACTACAAGAACATGGTCGGCGACCACAACCAGGTCGGCATCGGCGTCCACATCGACCACGCCAAGCTGTGGGTCACCGTCCGCTTCGCCAAGGGCTCGCTGCCCACCGGCTCCTCCAGCGCCTCGACGGTGGTGACGTCGCAGACGGCCAAGTACATCGACGCCGTCTACGACCTGTTCGTGGGCCGCACCGCCACCTCGGGTGAGAAGGCCGGGTGGGCCCCCCACGTGCAGTCCGGCAACCGCAAGGCCCTGACGTCGGCGCTGTCGGTCAGCGACCAGTGGGCCGGCACCCGCATCAACGACCTGTACCGCAAGATCCTGGGCCGCGACGCCGACGCCGCCGGCCGGTCGTACTGGCTGCAGCAGGTGCGGGCCGGCTACCCGATCCACAAGGCGGCCGTGGAGTTCTACGGCTCGGCCGAGTACTACCGGGCCAACGGCGGCACCGCCCACTCCTTCATCAGCGCCCTCTACCTGGACCTGCTGGAGCGCAAGGCGGACAGCGCCGGCGTGGCGTACTGGAAGGAGCACCTCCGCACCGGGCGCCTCACCCGTTCGGGCGTGGCCGAGAACTTCTACGCCTCGATCGAGTCCCGCCGGGACCGGGTCGTGTCGCTCCACCAGGAGATCTTCGGCACCACCATCGGCGGCGCCGGCCGGGACAGCTGGGCCGACCGCCTCGCCTGGATCGGCGACGTCGCCCTGGCCGCCGAGTTCGCCGCCACCAACACGTACTGGAGCATGGCGACCTCGTAGGGCTCGCTCGGTACGCTCGACGCCTTCCACGCCGAAGAGCCCGGGAGGCAGCGAGTCGATGCGAGGACCAGTGCGGATCGCCAAGGCAGTGGGGCGCCGGGTGCGCGCCCGGGTGCGGCCCGGCGGCTACGTCGACCTGATCCACGCCGTCAAGAACGACGTCGTCTCCGAGATCGGGGGCGTCAAGGGGCAGCTCACCACGGTGGAGGCCGCCCAGCGCTCCATCCAGGACCAGCAGGCGATGGCCGGCACGCGCATCGAGCTGCTGGTCTCCGAGCTGGCGTCGGCCCGCACGGAGCTGGGCTGGGCCAAGGGTGACATCCTCGCCGTGCTCGAGCGCATGGCGCCGCTGGCCCGGGCCAAGCTCATGCACGAGATCCGCCTGGCCGACATCGACCAGCCGACGGCCGACGTCCTCAACGAGCTGGGTTCGCACCGCGGGCCGCTGGCCGAGGTCGGGCTGTGGCGCAACGACCCGGTGGTCGTCGAGTGGCAGGCCGGCACCGCCCGGGTGGGCGCGGTCAACGAGCGCATCGTCGAGCAGCCCTTCGTGCACGGTGCCCTCGCCGGGCTGCCCCCCGGCTCGCGCATCCTCGACGTCGGCGGCGGCGAGAGCCTGGTGGGGCTCGGCCTCGCCAGCCTGGGGCACCGGGTCACGGTGGTGGAGCCGGCCGGGTACCCCTACGAGCACCCGAACCTCACCGTCGTCGAGCAGACCCTCGACGAGGTCGAGGTCGACGAACCCGTCGATGCCGTCATCCTGCTGTCGGCCATCGAGCACTTCGGCATCGGTGCCTACGCCAACAACGGCGAGCTCGACGCCGACGCCGACCTGGCCGCCATGAAGCGCGTGCGCGACCTGCTGGCGCCCGACGGCGTCGTCGTGCTCACCACCCCCTTCGGGCCGGCGGCGGTCAACGAGCTCGAGCGCACCTACGACCTCGACCGGCTGCGGTCGCTGTTCGACGGCTTCCGCATCGAGCAGGCGGTGGTCGCCACCCGGCAGGACGACACGACCTGGACGGTCACCGCCACCGACGCCGACGGGACCGGGCTCACCACCCCCGACGCGCCCGGCCACGTCGCGATGGTGCGGGCCCGCCGCGACCGGTGACGGTCGTCTTCGACCTGGTCGGGGTCCAGAACCGCGACCACGGCGAGCGAGGCATCGCCCGGTACGTGCTGAACCTCGCCCTCGAGGTCGAGCGCCTCGCGCCCGGGCTCGTCGACCACTACCTCGTGCGGGGCGACCTGCCCGTGCCCGGCACGCTCGAGCCGCTGCTGTCCACCGGCCGGGTGCGCCTCGCCACGCGAGACCGCTCGTGGATCGACATCGGTGCGGGGGGCGTGTTCGTCGCCGGGTCGCTGTTCGAGCTCGACGAGCCGGTCGAGGAGGTGCTGCCCCGCCCCTTCCGCGACCCCGCGTGGCGCCGGATGGCCGTGCTCTACGACCTCATCCCGCTGCGGTTCCCCGAGGTGTACCTCACCAACCCCGACCTGCGGCACCCGTACCTGGCCCGGGTCGAGGTGGTGAAGACCATGGACCACCTGCTCGCCATCAGCGAGGCCACCGCGCTCGACGCCGAGGCCCTGCTCGGCCACGGCCGGCACCGCACGACGGTGATCGGCGCCGGCGCCGACGAGCGCTTCCGCCCCCACCCCGGCGGCCGGATCGCAGCCGTGGCCGAGATGACGGGCCGGCCGCCGGTGCCCGGCATCCGGCCGGGGTACGTGCTCAACCCCAGCGGCATCGAGCCCCGCAAGAACATCGACCGGCTGCTCGAGGCCTACGCGCGCCTGTCGCCCGAGCGGCGGGCCGCCCACCAGCTCGTGCTTGTCTGCAAGACCAACCCCGGCGAGGCCGCCCACCTCGCGGCGATGGCCGGGAGGCTCGGCATCGCCGACGACCTCCTCGTCACCGGCTACGTCGGCGACGAGGACCTCGTGCGCCTGTACCAGGCCGCCCACCTCGTGGTCTTCCCGTCGCTGTACGAGGGGTTCGGCCTGCCCGTGCTCGAGGCCATGCAGTGCGGCGCCCCGGCCATCTGCAGCGACTCCTCCTCGCTCAAGGAGGTGCAGATCGACCCCGCCGCCCGCTTCGACCCGACCGACGTCGACGCCATCGCCGCCGCCATCGAGCGGGTCCTGGCCGACGACGCCGAGCGGGCGCGCATCCAGCAGCTCGAGCCGCCCGAGTTCAGCTGGACCCGGGCGGCCCAGGGCACGATCGAGCAGATCCGCCGACTCGAGGCGGTCACCGCCGCCGCCGCCGTCTCCCGCCGGCCCCGCGTGGCCCTGGTGACGCCGCTGCCGCCGCAGCGCTCCGGCATCGCCACCTACGCCGCCCGCCTCATCGAGCACCTGAAGGGTGCCGTCGACCTCACCGTCTTCGTCGACGACGGCCTCGAGGAGGTCGAGCCCATCGACGGCGTGGCGATCCACGAGACCCACGCGTTCGACAGCATCGACGCGGCCGGCCGCCCGTTCGATCGGGTCGTCACGTTCATGGGGAACTCGTCGTTCCACGTCGACGCGCTCCAGCTGGTGCGCGACGTCGGCGGCACGGTGCTGCTCCACGACGCCCGCATGACCGGC
Source organism: Acidimicrobiales bacterium (assembly GCA_035764875.1). Lineage (GTDB taxonomy): Bacteria > Actinomycetota > Acidimicrobiia > Acidimicrobiales > Salinilacustritrichaceae > Salinilacustrithrix. The sequence continues at coordinate 26,814 of DASTYO010000026.1, forward strand.
CTGTACTCGGAGGTCCAGAAGGCGCGCCCCGACCGCCTCGTCTACGGCAGCGTGGGGATGACCGTCGCCACCCGGTACCCCGACCGCTACCGCGAGGCCATCGAGCTGCAGTGGATCATCCCGCCCGACATGGCGGCCCAGTCCGGGGTGCACCTGCTCGCCGAGATCGTCGAGGGCGCCGACCAGGTCCTGGTCCACTCCGAGTACGCAGCCACGCTCACCGAGCTCGACACCGGCCGGCGCCCCACGGTCGCCTTCCCGATCCCGTGCATCGAGCCGTGGGGCGTGGGACGGCCGGTCGATCCCGACCACCACCACATCGTCAGCGTCGGCATCGTGTCGCCCACCAAGTGCCCCGAGGTGCTCATCGAGGCGATGCCCCTCGTGCGCGAGCGCATCCCCGACGCCACCCTGTCGTTCGTGGGTGGCGGCCCCGACGACCACCTGGAGCACCTCGGGAAGCGCATCGCCGAGCTCGGGCTGCAGGACGTCGTCACGCTCACCGGCCACGTGGACGACGCCACCTTCGACCGGGCGCTCGCCGACGCGGCGTGCGCGGTGCAGCTGCGGGCCTTCACCAACGGCGAGTCGTCGGCTGCGGTGATGGACGCGCTCAGCGCCGGCGTGCCCACGGTCGTCACCGCCCTCGGCGCCATGACCGAGCTGCCGGAGTCGGCGGTCGTGCACGTGCGACCCGGGGCGACCCCGCCGGAGATCGCCGACGTCCTCTGCGGGATCCTCGCCGACCCGGACCGCCGGCAGGCGCTGCGCGACGGCGCCCACGCCTACGCCGCCGCCAACGGCTTCGTCCGGGCCGCGTCCCGGCTCCTGGAGGTCCTCGGTGTCTGATCGCTTCTCCCTGCGCCGCCGCGTCGACCAGCTGCCTCCGGTCGACCTGGCGGCGGTGCCCCTGAACGCCGCCTGCCTGCCCGAGGACTTCCCGGCCCTCGAGGCCTGGATGCGCCACGTCTTCCCGTGGGGCCAGCGGGTCCACGGCCGCCGCTTCCCCCGGGGCGCGGAGTACCGCAAGCACTGGGAGGTCGTGCAGGCGGCCCGGACGCTGGCGGCCACCGGCGTGCTCCGGCCGGACGCCGAGGTGCTGGGGGTGGGCGCCGGCACCGAGCCCACCATCTTCTGGCTCACCAACCACGTGCGCCGGGTGTTCGCCACCGACCTGTACCTGGCCGGCGCCTGGGAGGAGTCGGCCAACCAGCGCATGCTCACCGAGCCCGGCTCGGCGTGGGAGGGCGACTGGAACCCGCGGCGCCTGGTCGTCCAGCACATGGACGCCCTCGACCTCCGCTACGAGGACGAGAGCTTCGACGCGGTGTTCTCCTCGAGCAGCATCGAGCACTTCGGCACCCACGACGACGTCGCCCGCAGCATCCGCGAAGCGCACCGGGTGCTCCGCCCCGGCGGCGTGCTCACCGTCTCCACCGAGCTGCGCATCGCCGGTCCCGGTCCGGGCCTGCCCGACATCCTCATGTTCGACCGCGACGAGCTGCAGGCCTGCGTCGTCGACGCCGCGCCGTGGGAGCCGATTGACGCGTTTCGATCATTGACCCCGGACCCGGCGATCGCCGTAGAGTTCTCCTCAGCCGCCGGGGACGTCCAGGCCCACGTCGCCGAGCACGGCGAGATCAAGTGGGCGGAGCTCCGCTGGTCCCAGTACCCACAGATCGTCCTGCGCCACCAGGACTTCGAGGACGAAAGGCTCTGGACCAGCGTCCATCTGGCTCTGCGCAAGCTGCGCTGACTGCTGGTTCGCTCCGAACACTCAAGTTCGCCCACCGGCCGTGCCGATGGGAACACGATCGTCATGCCCTCCGTCTCCCCCCGTTCCCGGCGTGTCGTCGCCGTCCTCGCTGCGCTCGCGCTCGGCGTTCCCGGGATCTCCGGTGTGGCCGGCGCGGCGCCGCGGCAAGACGGCGCAGCCCCGGAGCCCGTCGAGGGTGTCTCACCTCGCTCGGTCGAGGAGGCCGCCCCGGCCGTCCCGTTCCCGGACGTCGAGGGCGTCGACCTGGTCGGGCTCGGGTACACGCGGGAGCCGCTCGACGCCGCCGTGCTCGCCGAGATCGGCGCGCCCCTGCCCGACGACCCCGGCGAGCGCGTCGCCGCCATCGCCGACCGCCTGGAGGTGGCGCCCGGCCAGCGCGACGGCCTCGTCCAGGCCCAGGAGCTGCTGACGAAGGCACTGGCCGACCTCGACCCGTCGGTGGGGCGGTTGCGGGCCGCGCACGCCGTGGCCGAGGCCCGCCGTGCCGAGGCCGAGGGGCGCCTCGCCGAGGCCCGGGACCGCCGGCGGCTCCGCACCGACCAGCTCAACGACCACCGCCAGCAGATGGCCGAGGTCGCGGTGGCCGCCTACGTCCGCCCGCCGGACGCCGACGTGCTCGCATCGGTGCTGGGCGGTGTGGCGACGACCAACGAGGACCTGACGGCCGGCGTGCTGTTCTCGGCCAAGGCCGACCACGACGGCGTGGTGGAGGACGGGCTCGAGGTGTCGCTGGCCGTGGCCGGCGAGCGCCTCGTGGAGGCGAAGGCCGAGGCCCAGGAGGCGGCGCAGCGGGTCGAGGAGGCCTGGCAGGCACTGGCGAGCCTCCAGGCCCGCCGCGACGCCCACCGCCTCGCGCTCCAGCGCGTGGAGGCCGCGCTGTTCGCCGTCTCCCAGCAGATCCCGGCGCTCGAGGCCGACCTGGAGAAGACGATCCAGGAGACCTGGGGCGCGCTCGAGGAGCTCGCCGGCATCGGCGTCACCGACGTGCCGGTGGTGACGGTCCAGGGCATCCGGGTGCACGCCGCCATCGCCCCCCGGCTGCAGGCGCTGCTGGCCGCCGCCCACGCCGACGGTGTGCCGCTGGGCGGCTGGGGCTACCGCACGGTGGAGCAGCAGGTGAACCTGCGCCGGGCCCACTGCGGGCCCACCCCGGAGGACATCTTCGCCAAGCCCGCGTCCGCGTGCTCACCGCCCACGGCGAAGCCCGGCAAGTCCATGCACGAGCGGGGCCTGGCCATCGACTTCCACCTCGCCGGCCGCAGCATCACGAGCCACGACAACCCCGGCTACGTGTGGCTCGCCACCCACGCCCACCTGTTCGGCTTCCAGAACCTGCCGAGCGAGCCCTGGCACTGGAGCGTCAACGGGAAGTAGCGCTACTCCGCCCGGTCCTCGAGGGCGGCGAGGCGCTCGTCGATGCGGTGCAGATCCTCGCGGAGCCGGTCGAGCACGTCGTCGAGGTGCCCGGCCACCGGGTCGACCTGCCACGTGGTGAGCCGCCAGATCAGCCGCTTGAGCTGGGCAGCACCGGGGCGAGCGGACTCGATGGCGCCCCGCGGGGTGTGCGGGAGGCGGTCGACGGCGAGCACCGTGCGGCCGTCGTCGCGGGCCCGCCGGCGGATGAGCGACTGGATGGCGGCCTGGTCGCGGGGGACCTCGTCGACGGCGGCGGATCCGGCGCGCAGCGAGAGCCCGGCGGCTTCGGCCATCGCCTTGGCCAGCTCCTCGTCGTCGGCCACGACCCGTGACCCGGCGGCGGCCTGGTCGGCCAGCCCGCCGACGTCGGTGGCGATAACAGGCACGTCGTAGATGCCGGCCCGCTCGATGACCGACGACGACCAGATCTCCCGGTAGGGGAGCACCAGGCAGTCGGCGGCGACGAGCCAGCGGTCGAACTCCTCGTCGGACACGTAGCCGGGCCGGAACTCGGCGCCGGCGACCTCGTCGCACAGGCCCTGCAGCTCGTCGCGGTACTCGAGCAGGTCGGGGTGGTCGATGCGGATGTCGCCCACCACGTACAGCCGGGCGTGGCTCTGGGGGTCGTCGAGCCGGTCGAGCGCCCGCACGCCGCGGTCGAAGCCCTTGTGCCGCTGCACGAACCCGATGGACAGGAACACGAACGCGTCGGTGGGCACGCCGAGGCTGTGCCGTGCCTCGTCGCGTCCGAGCTCGGTGCGCCGGGCGAAGTTGCCGCCGTGGTCGACCAGGGTGACCGCGCCCGGCGGCAGGTCGAAGGCGTCGGTGAGCCGTTGGCGCTCGGGTTCGGTGTGCACGGTGACCGCCGCCGCGGCGGTGAGGGCCTCGTGGCCGAGCCGGCGCACGAGCGGGTCGTTCGCCGGCTCGTCGTACTCGATCTCGTGGACCCGCAGCTCGACCTCGGTGACCGAGCACAGGGCACGCAGCAGGCCCCACACGGCGAGCCGGTCGCGCCGGCGACGGCAGGCGGCGAACAGCAGCTCGGGGTAGAGCTGGATGATCACCCGGTCGTAGCCGCGGGCGAGCCGCACGAGCTTGAGCAGGCGCACCGGGGAGCCGAGCTCGAGGTGGTGCTGCGCCGCGGACGGCAGGGGGGACAGCACCTCCATGTGGCGCCCCGCGGCGCGGGCGGCGGCGACCTCCTGCACGGCGTAGTTGGCGATGCCGTCGCGGTAGGGCGCGTACGGCGTGACCATGAGCTCCTTCACGGCGTGCCTCCCTCGGCCGGCGGCGAGGTCCACTCGTCGAGGAGCTGCTCGACGCGGTCGCCGATGCGGGCCGGGTCGTAGTGCTCGACCACGTAGTCGCGCCCGCCGGCGGCCATCGCCCCGAACGCCTCGGGGTCGGCGCCGACGAGGGCGAGGGCCTCGACCAGCTCGCGGGGGCTGCGGTAGGTGACGCCGGCGGCCGAGCGACGCACGTGCCAGCGCACGACCTCGCTGTCGTGGTTGGCGATGACCGGCGTGCCGGCGCCCCACGCCTCGAGCACGGTGCGGGAGAAGCTCTCGAGCGCGGAGGGCTGGACGTAGGCGGCGGCCGCGGCCATGGCGTCGTTGCGCTCCTGCTCGGAGACGAAGCCGAGGTCGAGCACCCGGTCTGCAGGCAGGCCCGGCGGCAGCTCGACCTCGCCGACGCCCGACGTGACCAGCCGGAGGGGCGAGCTGCGGGTGCGGTGGAGGCGGGCGAACGCGTCGAGCAGGTCGACCCAGCCCTTGGCCCACTCGCGCCGGCCGGCGTAGTAGACGAACGGGCCGCTGAGCCCGTGCCGGCCCCGGAAGCCGTCGGGGTCGTAGTGGTCGGGGAGCTCGATGGCCGAGCCCACGACGGCCGTGCGAGGCGGGAGCCGGAAGAGGCGGGCGGCCAGCTCGGCTTCGGGGTCGGACAGGAACCAGATGCCCCGCGCCCCCGAGAACAGCGGCTGGTAGATGTCGAGGTAGGCGGCCGGCTCGTCGTGCAGGCAGGGCATGAGGATCGTGCGCTCGGGGCGGATCTGGCCGACGGCGAAGGTGGTCCAGAACATGTACGGGGCGAGGACGATGGCCCGGTACGAGGCGCCGTGGTCGAGCACGTGGTGCCACAGGCCGCTGACCCGGAGGCTGTCGTTCATCCACAGCTGCTGCTCGGCGATGCTGAGTCGGCCGCCGGAGAGCAGGTGCTCGCCGAGGTGCTTGCGGTGCAGCCCCGGCGTGTCGGTCTGGGTGGCGAACCGGCGCACCGTGATGCCGCCGTCGCGGGTGGTGCCCTCGGGGTACTCGTTGGCCCAGGTGAAGTGGTCGCGGGCGCAGGTGGTGAGCACCTCGACCTCCCAGCCCCGCTCGGCGAGCAGGTGGGCGGTCTCGGCGATGACGGCCTCGGCGCCGCCGACGACGTCGGGGCCGTACCTCGGGGGCACGAGCGCGATGGTGCCGCGGCGGTCGATGGGTCCGCTCATGCGGTGGGCTGCCCCGTGACGTGCTCGACCGCGATGTCGAGCTGCACCCGCCCGACGATGGGCTGGCCCGTGTACACGTCGAAGGTGCAGGCGTCGAGGTCCTCGTCGTACTGGAAGGTCTCGGACGGGTCCTGCAGCACGAAGCCGATGCGGTACGTGCCGTCGAGCAGCGGCACGTGCTCGAACCGGAAGCGCACGGTGCCGTCGCCGTCGATGTCGACCAGGTCGTGGCCCAGCAGGTCGAAGGTGCTGGCGCTCAGCATCTGCACGCCGTCGTGGGTGGTGAGCACGATGCGGGCCCGGGCCGCCGGGATGGGCTGGGTGGCCCGGTAGCGGAGCTCGACCGTGACCGGGTCGCCGGGGCGGAGGCTGTCGGAGCCGTCGGGGCCGGTGGCCCGGGCGCCGACGATGGTGAGCGCCCCGCCCCGCGCGGCCGCGGCCGCCTCGGCCATGGCCGGGTCGGGTGTGCCGCCGCTGGCGTGGAGGGCGTGGCGGAAGACCCGCACCGCCTCGGTGGTCTCGCCGACGTGCAGGGTGTGGCCGTGGTCGAGCACGAGGGCTCGGTCGCACAGCTGGATGACCTGGTCGGGGGAGTGGGTGACCAGCACGATCGTGCGTCCCTCGGTCTGGAACCGGCGGACGCGCTCGAGGCACTTGCGCTGGAAGTTCTCGTCGCCGACGGCGAGGACCTCGTCGACGAGCAGCACGTCGGGCTCGAGGTTCACGGCCACGGCGAAGCCGAGCCGGGCGAACATGCCCGACGAGTAGTACTTCACCTGCTGGTCGATGAACTCCTCGAGCTCGGCGAAGGCGACGATGTCGTCGAAGATGCGGTTCACGTGGTCGCGCGAGAAGCCGAGGATCGAGCCGTTCAGGTAGACGTTCTCGCGGCCGGTGAGGTCGGGGTGGAAGCCGGCCCCCAGCTCGAGCATGGCGGCCATGCGCCCCCGCACCCGGATCTCGCCCTCGGTGGGCCGGATGGTGCCGGCGATGCACTTGAGCAGCGTCGACTTGCCCGAGCCGTTGTGCCCGAGGAGGCCGATGGTCTCGCCGGCGGCGACCTCGAGGTTGATGTCGTGGAGCGCGTCGAAGGTCCGCACCTCGTTCTTGCGGAAGTGGAGGAAGCGCTCCTTGATGCTCTTCGACGGCTCGGTGTGGCGCCGGAAGCGCTTGGTGACGCCCACGATCTCGATCGCCGGTGCCATCTACAGCTCCTCGCCCAGGTCGGCCTCGAGCTTGCCGAAGACCTTCACGCCGATCAGCAGCAGGACCACGGCCATGCCGCCCGAGAGCGCGAGGTTCTCGAGGAACCACGAGGCCGGGCGCATGATCAGGTCGAAGTTGGATGCCGCCTCGGTGCCGAGCTCGTGCGTGGGGTTGTAGATGGCCCGCTGGAAGGTGGTGACCACCGGGATCATCGGGTTGAGCATCGCGACCCGGTCGGAGATGCCGCGGTCGAGCAGCTTCTGGCCCATGAAGTCGAACTGGTAGACGATCGGCGTCATCCAGAACCAGGCCAGGAAGAACAGCTCGAGGAAGTGCTGGACGTCCCGGTAGTGCACGTTGAGCGCCGACAGCACGATGCCGAACGCCGCCGACCAGAGCAGCGTGACCACCAGCGCCGGGATGAGCATGGGGAGGTACTCCCAGGCCGGCGCCCGCTGGAACACGATGAGGGCGATCACCAGCACGATGAGCTGGAAGAAGAAGTTGATGAGCGCGGCGCCGATGGCCGACAGGGGCAGGATCTCGCGGGGGAACCACACCTTCTGCACCAGCGGCCCGTTGCCGGTGATGGAGATCGTGGCCCCGGTGGTTCCCGTGGAGAACATCTGCCAGGCGAGCAGGCCGGTGAGCAGGTAGAGCCCGTACAGCGGCACGTTGGTCTCGAGGAAGACCGCGAAGACCACGCTGAACACCACCAGGTACAGCAGCGGGTTCAGCAGGGTCCAGATGAACCCGAGGATGCTGTCCTTGTACTTGATCTTGAGCTCGCGCCGGGTGAGCGAGCTGAGCAGCTCGCGGTACTCCCAGACCCGACGGATGCGCTGCCCGAAGGAGGGCGCGACCGTGCGGTTCTCGCGGATCTCGTACTGCGATCGCCGGTCGGGGGGCTCACGACGATCGGGGGTTGCGGCGGTCACGGGTGGGGCTCACTCCGGCTCGGGGCAGCCGCCGATGGTACCGGGTGCTGTCGTCCGGGCCGCAGTTCCCGTCAGGCGACGGCCTTGTCGTAGTACTCCTGCGACGCGGCGAGCCAGGCCGCCAGGGTCACATCGCCCAGCGTGCGCAGCTGGCCGGTCCAGTAGTCGCGGCCGGCGGCGTCGGGCGACCGGCCGAGGACCTGCAGGAACAGCCGGTTCACCCGGTCGGTGCGGGACTCGATGGACGCGTAGAACGAGGCGGCGACCTCCTGGCGGGTGAGCCGGCGGGCGTCGAGCTGGCGGGCCCAGTGGTCGCGGCCCTCGGCGTCGGCCGTGCGGCCGAGCAGGTCGGTGTACAGCGCCTCCACGAACGAGCGGTTGGTGCCGCCGTTGTCGTGGAAGTACTCGGCGCTTCCGTAGAACTGGGCGGCGATGTCCTCGATGCGCAGGCCGCGCTGGACCTGCGACAGCCAGTAGGCGCGGCCCTCGGCGTCGGCGTCGCGGCCGAGGATCTTGCGGTAGAGCTGGTTGATCTGCACGCCCGCCCACTCGTCGCTCACGGCGAGGGCCTTCGTGAGGGCGCTGCGCTCGCCCCGCTGGACGGCGGGGCAGTGCCGGTCGATCTCGTCGGCGGTGGGCGCCCGGCGGACGAACAGCTGGTAGACGGCGTCGATGTAGCGCACCTCTGTGCTGCACGCCGGCGTGAACCAGTCGGAGAGCAGCTTGGCGCCCGAGCGCACGGTGTTGCCGGACACGGTGGCGGTGGTGCCGTTGTCGAAGCGGAGGCGGGCGTCGACCACGCGACCGCCGTCGGCGCCGAGGCCGTTGCGCTCCAGCACCTCGACGGCAGTGAGCTTGCCGCCCCTGCCGTGGGCGGCTTCCAGGCCGCTCACGTCGACGGTGCGGGTCCAGGTGTGGAGCGGGCTGATGGCGTCGCCGTCGTCCTTCACGGCGGGGAAGGTGCCCCCGGCGGTCCAGCCGCCCGACGTGGACGAGAACTCGGTGCGGGCGATGCGGCCGTCGCTGTGCAGGCGCACCACGCCGGCCGTGTTGCGGACGGCCTGGTCGGTGGAGGTGGCCGTGGTGGGCACGGGCCGGCCGTCCTGGAGCTTGTACAGGCCCATGTACACCTGGCAGTAGATCGTGTCGCACGTGTTCGCGCCGGTCCACCGGTTGTCGCCGGCGAGGGCGTACGAGCGGGCGGCCACGGCCTGGGCCTCCAGGGCGTCGACGTCCCACGACGCCGGCGACTCGTTCGGCACCACCGAGCGCAGCTGCTGCTCGATGTTCGTGATGTTCACCGTGTACTGCACGTTGTTCGCCACGTGGCTCCGCAGGATGCCCGGGTACCAGATGGAGGGGCCGGCGGGGCCGTGGTCGCCGTAGTCGGTGCAGAGCCGGAGCATGTTGGCGGCCGTGCCGTCGTAGGTGGCGGTGGGGCCTATGTCGACCGAGCTCGTGCCGGTGTTCCCCACGTAGGAGAAGTCGGCAGCGGTGCACGTCGTCTTCGTGGCGACGTAGACGTCGAGCCCACCGCTGTCCTTGCGGGCGAGGTGCACGGCCTTGGTGCCGCTCGGCAGCTTCACCGACCCGAGGTTCGTGAGCTGCAGCGTGCCGTTCGTGACGGTGACCCGGGTGTTGCGTCCCTCGGTGCGGCGCAGGCGGATCAGCATCCGGTTGGGGTCGATGGGGCGGTTGGTGGCCTGGGAGATCGACGCCGAACGGGTGCCGCCGTAGTAGTGGTCGAGGATGTGGCCGCTGTCCCAGCCGAACTGGGTGGCGTAGCCCTGGGCGCCGTACTGGCTCAGGCCGCGCCCGTGGCCGTAGCCCCGGCCCCGGAACGTCATCGTCGTGACCGCCGAGGCGGTGGCCTGCGCCTCGGGCGTCGACTGCGCGGTCACCTGCGGCTCCTGGGCCCCGGCGGGAGCGGCCAGGTGGGTGGCGCCCAGGCCGAGGGCGAGGAGGGCGGAGGCGGCGGCCGCAGCAGCGCGGCGCCGGCGGGGGGTGGGGGTGCTCATGAGGAGATCGCTCGCTGGTAGAACTCGTCGGAGAGGGACAGCTCGACGGCCAACAGGACGTCGTCGGTGGTCAGCAGCCGTTCCGCCCAGTGTTGCTGACCGGAGCGGTCGGGTCCGCGACCCAGGATCGTCTGGTACAGCCGGGCGACCCGGTCCATGCGGGACTCGATCGACTTGTAGAAGCCATCGGCCACGTCCGGCGGCTCGGCCTGGCCGTCCCGCAGCAGGCCGGCCCAGTAGCCGAGCCCCGCATCGTCGGGCTCGCGGTGCAGGAGGTTGTCGTACAGCGCCGTGACGTAGGGCTCGGGTCCGCCCATCTTCACGTAGTACTCCCGGCTGCCGTAGAACTGCACGCCCACGTCCTCGACCCGCACGCCGGACGCCAGCACGTCGAGCCAGTACTGCTTGCCCTCCTCGTCGGCCGGGCGACCGAGGACCCGCTGGTACAGGTCGTCGATGATGAGGCCGCTGTACTCGGGGGAACGGGCCATCGCCACCGTGGCGGCGTAGTGGCCCTGGGTGTCGGCGATGCTGAGGTAGTGCCGGTACTGCTCGGGGGTCGGCAGCGCCCGCAGGAACGTCTCGTGCTGGGCGACGAGGTGCACCCCCACGCGCGACTGGGCCCGCAGGTACGGGAGCGTGTCGTACGTGTGCTGGCCCGGGCACGACGTGGTGCCGAGGTCGCGGTGCCCGGCCACGGTGCCGACCGGCACCTGCCCACCGTTGGGAACGCCCCGGAACGTCGACCCCGTGCGGTTCGTGAGGGTGGTGGAGGCCTTGGGGTCGATGCCGTGGTACCCGAGCTTCCAGCCCACGAGCTGGCGGGTGGCCTCGGTCATCGCCCAGGGGGTCTGGGTCTCCTGGAAGTTGCCGATCTGGGCCACGGAGGTCGTCTCGCTGTTGAAGCCGTAGGTGTGCCCGCCGACGATCGCCTTCGTGATGCCCCCCTGCCGGCCCTCCCACACGCCGCCGAAGCGGTCGACGAAGAACGCGTAGGCCACGTCGCACCAACCCCGGGACTGCACGTGGTAGCGCCAGAAGCCCCGGATGATCGAGGGCACGTCGCTGGCGGCGTACGGCTCGGTGTTGGTGGCCGTGTGGTGCACGATCATCGCCCGCAGGTCCTTGACCTCGTCGGGACCCGACTTGCACTTCCAGCCCATCTCCTCGGTGGCCCACGCCGACCGGGGACGGATGAACGTGCTGGCGAGCGATGCCGAGGTGGCCGTGGCCCGCACGCCCTGCGGCGCTCCCGGCTCGGCGACGACGTGGAGGCCCACCACGTGGAGCTCGTCGGCCGTGCCCTCGAGCAGCGCGACCTCGACGTGGTCGGCGTCGCGGCCGATCCACACGGGCCCCACGCCGGGGCGGGGGTCGGCCGCGCCGTCGGGGGCGTCGTCGCTGCTCGCGACGACCTCGACCCAGTCCGACCAGGTGCCGCCGTTGCGGCTGCGGACGGCGAGGTGGGTGCCGGCCGGCGCGTCCTCGAAGATCAGCATCTCCGGCGCGCCCGGCAGCGCCAGCGTGCCCGAGCGGGCGGCGGCCGCGCCGTGGCCGTGCTCCTCGCCGTCGTCGGCGTCGCCGACCGGCAGCGTGCGCCCGTCGGCCTCGAGCGGCAGCACCACCGCGCTCTCGGTCAGTCCGTCGCCGTCGTCGTCTGCGACCGCTGCTGCGGGCGCCACCGCCTCGACGGCGCCGACCGCGTCGACCGCGGCGTCGTCGGCCGGCTCGAGCGCACCCGCCGGCACCACGGCCAGCGGAGCGACGAGGGCGCCGACGACGGCGACCATCCCCACCTTGCGGAACATCGGATACCTCATGACCTTCCGAGGACGCGCTCGTGCGCGCCCTCCCTCGCGTACGTCCGCCCGCGTGCTCGGGGAAGGCTACCGATCGCCCGCCGCGCGCGGGGAGCGGGACGGGAGATCTGCCCCCGGCTCGTAGTGCGACGGCTCGACGCCGACCACGAGCTCGATGCGGCGGACCCGCTCGAGCGTGCGCTGGGACACGATGCGGTGCGCGGTGACGAGGTCGGCGAGGACACCGACGGCGAACACCTGGACGGCGGCGATGAAGAGCACGCCGCCGAGCACGATGGACTGGAGGTGGCCGGCGCGGTCGCCGTTGACGATCCAGTCCCACAGGAACGGGCTCCAGGCCGCGAGCGACGCCAGCAGCAGGCCCACGGCGAGGACGGTGAAGACGAGGAGGGGCTCCCACCCGGTGTAGATGCGGAAGATCGCCAGCATGTTGCGGCGGATGTAGGTCCACATGGAGCCGAACAGGCGCGACTCGCGCGTCTTCTCGTTCGTCCCCACCGGCACGTGGGCCACGGCGGTGAGCGACTTGCCGGCCTGGATCAGGGACTCGAGCGTGTAGGTGAACTTCGACACGACCACGAGCCCCAGCGCCGCCTCGCGGTTGTAGGCCCGGAAGCCCGAGGTGGCGTCGGGCACGTCGGTGCCCGACGCCCGGCGGACGACCCAGGAACCGGCCCGCTGGAGGCGCTTCTTGAGCGGAGAGAAGTGGTCGATGGTCATCACCTGGCGGTCGCCGATGACCATGTCGGCGGAGCCGTCGAGGATGGGCGCCACGAGGGCGGGGATGTCCTTCGCCGAGTACTGGTTGTCGGCGTCGGTGTTCACGACGACGTCGGCCCCGAGCTTGAGGCAGGCGTCGAGGCCGGCCTGGAAGGCGTGGGCGAGCCCCTTGTTGTTGGTGAGCCGCACGATGTGGTGCACGCCCAGCTCGCGCGCGACCTCGACCGTGCGGTCGGTGGAGCCGTCGTCGATCACCAGGTACTCGACGGTGTCGAAGCCCTCGACCTCGCGCGGGAGGTCGGCGATCGTGCCCGGGAGCTGGTCCTCCTCGTCGAGGCAGGGGATCTGCACGATCAGCTTCATCGCCGCAGACGGTAGTGAACCGGTCCCGCGGCGAGACAGAACCGCGCCGGCCGGTCAGCCGTCGGCGCCGCCGGCCGCCTCGCGGATCGCGTCGACCAGCGGCGCCAGGTCGTCGGTGGCTGCCTGCCGGCGTGCGGCCTCCAGGGCATCGATCGCCATGGCCTGGAGGCGGGCGGGATCGTCCCGGAGCTCGGCCACGGCGGCGGCGATCGCCTGCGCGGTGGGCTCGACGACGACGGCCGCCCCGGTGTCGGCGACGAGCTCGACCAGGCCGCCGCCGTCGTCGCAGACGATGACGGGCCGGGCGTGGGCGAACGCCTCGAGCACGGTGAGGCCGTAGTCCTCGCGCAGCGCCGGCGCCACGACCACGGCGGCGCGGCGGTAGGCATCGTCGCGGGCGGCGTCGTCGACCTCGCCGTGGATGCGGAGCCGCCCCCCGAGGTGCTCGCTCGGTCCGGTGCCGGCGGGTCGTTCGCCCTCGGGCAGCTGCCACGCGCCCCGGTTGCGCCAGGTCCCCTCGGGGTCGTGCGCAGGTGCGGCGTCGGGATCGGCGGCCCAGCGCTCGACGAGGTGCCGCACCCACGGGAGCCGGCTGCCGCCGCCGAGCAGCTCGTACCGGCCGCCCGGGTCGAGCACCGCCGCCTGGGCGACCAGCTCGGTGCGCTTGGGCCACTCGTGGCGGCTGACGCACAGGGCGGGGCCGGCGGGGTCGAGCTCGCCGACCTCCGGCACCGGCAACACCTCGGGTGACGCTCGGAACGGCGTGGTGCCGTCGATGCCCCAGTACCGGGCGAGCCGGGCGGCGACCTCCTCCGACCCCGTGAGCCAGGTGCGCACGTCGCCGACGCGGTCGCCGTCGACGGCGCGGACCTGCGCGACGGCGGCCTCGTGCACGCGGGGGCGCGCGAAGCCCGCGGCGACGAACTCGTCGGCGAGGTCGTAGAACACGCGGGCCTGGTGGTAGGTGAGGGCGACGACGCTCGGGTGGCGGGCCAGGTAGCTCGGCGGCTGCGACGCCACGACCACGTCGAAGCCCGACAGGTCGAGGCGGTCGAGGCGCTCGAGCGCCGTGAGGTACAGGAAGTACTCGTCGTGCCAGTCGCGGGTGCCGTCGTCGAGCGGGATGCCGTGGAGGCGGCGGGCGCGCGTGCGGGCGTCGAAGGCCACCTGCTCGACCGCGACGCCCCGCTCGCCCAGCCGGGCGCGGCACCGCTCGACGAGCCGCTCGAACCCCCCGACACCGCCGTGGTCGGGCTTCAAGAACGCGACCCGCATGCCGCTCACGAACCCGGCTGCTCGAGCCGAGCGCGCAGGTCGTCGACCTCGGCTTCGAGCTCGGCGATGCGGGCGGCTTGCCAGTGGGCGCGGTGGTCGAGCTGGTGGAGGGCGTCGACGAGCGCGTGGTTGAACGCCCGCTGGTCGTCGAGCACCGTCCCGAGCCCGGCGGCGAGGGCCTGGGCCGGTCGGGTCCGCACGGCGATGTCGGCGCGGGAGGTGAGGACGTCGAGGTCGTCGCCGAAGCGGGCCTCGGCCTGGAGCGGGTGGCTGATGCCCTGGAGGTGCTGGCCCCGGGCGCGCCGGCCCACCTCGGTGATGACCTGCACGACCAGCTGCTCGTCCGCCACGGCGGGGAATCCAACCACATACGTTGTGGCGGTGGCCGAGACCGGACGTCGTCGACCGAACATCCTCGTGGTCCTCTTCGACGACGTGGGGTTCTCCGACTTCGGCTGCTACGGCTCCGAGATCGCCACGCCCACCATCGACCACCTCGCCGCGAGGGGCCTGCGGTACTCGGGCTTCCACACCACGGCGATGTGCTCGACCACCCGCGCCGCGCTGCTCACCGGTCGCAACCACCACAACGTCGGCGTCGGCTGCCTCGCCAACTTCGACTCGGGCTACCCGGGCTACCGCGGGAAGATCAGCCGGGAGGCCGCCACCCTGGCCGAGCTGCTCGATCCGCTCGGGTACCGCTGCTACCTCACCGGCAAGTGGCACGTCACCCCGCTCACCGAGACCGGCCCCACCGGTCCCTTCGACGGGTGGCCGCTGCAGCGGGGGTTCCACCGCTTCTACGGGTTCCTCGACGCCGAGACCGACCAGTACGCGCCCGAGCTCGTGTACGACAACCACCACGTCGACCCGCCGGGCACGTTCGAGGAGGGGTACCACCTCTCAGCCGACCTGGCCGACAAGACCGTGGAGTTCCTGCGAGACCACCGCCTCGGCGTGCCCGACGTGCCGTGGCTCGCCTGGCTCGCCCTCGGCGCGTGCCACGCGCCCCACCAGGCGCCGCGCGAGCTCATCGACCACTACGAGCCCGTGTTCGCCAAGGGCTGGGACGTCACGCGCGCCGAGCGCCTGGAGCGCCAGATCGAGCTCGGGCTGGTCCCGGCCGGCACCCGGCTGCCGCCCCGCAACGACCACGTCCGGCCCTGGGACGAGCACACCGACGACGAGCGCCGGGTCTTCACCCGGCTGCAGGCGGCGTACGCCGCGATGCTCGACCACGCCGACCGCCAGCTCGCGCGCGTCGTCGGCTTCCTCGAGGAGACCGGCCAGCTCGACGACACGCTGGTGCTCGTCCTCTCGGACAACGGCGCCTCGCAGGAGGGCGGACCCGCCGGCTTCGTCAACGCGATGGGGCCGTTCAACGCGCAGCCCGAACCCCTCGAGCAGAAGCTCGCCACGCTCGACGCGGTGGGCGGGCCGGGCACGCACTCGAACTTCCCGTGGGGCTGGGCGATGGCGGCCAACACGCCGCTGAAGCGGTACAAGCAGAACACCCACGGAGGCGGCATCCGCGACCCCCTGGTGGTGTCGTGGCCGGCGGGCATCGCCGCCGGGGGCGAGGTCCGGCACCAGTTCTGCCACGCCAACGACGTGGTGCCCACCATCCTCGACGTGCTCGGCACCGAGGTGCCCGACGAGGTGCGCGGGGTCCGCCAGCTGCCGCTCGACGGGGCGACGATGCGGTGGACGTTCGACGACCCCGCCGCGCCGCCCCCGAAGGCGGTGCAGTACTTCGAGATGTTCGGGCACCGCGGCATCTGGCAGGACGGCTGGAAGGCGGTCGCCTACCACCCGCCCGGCACGCCGTTCGAGGACGACACCTGGGAGCTGTACCACCTCGACGAGGACTTCGCCGAGGTCCACGACGTGGCCGCCACCGAGCCCGGCCGCCTGGAGGCGCTGCAGGCCGAGTGGTGGCGCCAGGCCGAGGCCAACAAGGTGCTGCCGCTCGACGACCGCTTCGCCGAACGGTTCGCCGAGAACGCCGAGCGGCACCGTGGCGGGCGCACCCACTACGAGCTGTGGGCCGGCCTCGGACACGTGCCCACCGACGCGGCGCCCGACCTGCGGAGCCGCAGCTACACGATCACCGTCGAGATCCTGGAGCCGGGCGACGGGGTGCTCGTGGCCCACGGCGACGAGACGTCGGGGTACGCCCTGCACGTCGAGGACGGACACGTCGTGCACGACCTGTCGGTGGGCGGGCACCACGAGGTCGTGCGGTCCGACCGGCCGCTGCCGGACGGTCCGTGCACGGTGCAGCTCCGCATGCAGCGGGGCGAGCCGTTCCTCGGCCGGGCTCCCGGCGCGGGCACGCTGCTCATCGACGGCGAGCCGTGCGGGCGCTTCGAGACCGACCGGATCTTCGTGGTCACGATCTCCTGGAGCGGCCTCGACGTGGGCCGCGACCGCGGATCACCGGTGGGCGCCTACTCGGCGCCGAACGCGTTCACCGGTCGCATCCGTCGGGTCGTGTTCGACCTCGAAGACGACCAGGTCCTCGACCACCAGGCGGTGGGGGACGCGGAGACGGCCCGGGAGTGAGCCCGGGCCGCCGCGCGTGGTGGGGTGGCGATCAGTACCAGTGCGGGCGACCGCCGACGGCGCGCCCCGTGCTGCCGAGCACGGCGAGCACGGCGCCCACGATGGCGAGGATCACGCCGAGCGTGGTGAGGATGCCGATCTTCGTGAGGATGCCGATGAGTACGAGGATGAGTCCGAGCACGATCATGCGCAGTCGTTACCCGCACCCGTGCAGGATCAGTCTTGCGGGATGACAACGGTTCCGTGACGACTCGGCATGCTGGTGGGATGCCCTATCCGTCGATCGATGCCGGCCTGGCCGCGGAGGTGCGCGCCGCGACCGGCGTCGACGTCGACGACCCGGTCGAGGTGGTGGTCCAGCGCATGCGGGCCTGGCTGCCGGCCGGCTCCACCGCCAAGTGGCTGGCGGTCGACGACGGCCGGGTGCCGCCTGGTGCGGATCCCCGCACCGGCCTCGAAGCCCGTCTCGGCGGCTCCGACGAGTCGTGGTCGTGCTGGGTGCTGTGCACCGGCATCGGCGCGCTGCTGGCCGACGCCGGCCACGACGTCCGGGTGGCGGTCGAGCACCACCGGCGCACCGACGTGGTGGACTTCCACTCCGTGCTGATCGTCGACGACGCCCTGGTCGACCCCTACCTCGGTCCGTCCGCGCCGGTCCGGCCCGGTCACGACGTCGCCCGCCCTGACGCTTGGGCCGAGTGGGTGCCCGGCGAGCGGCCCGACCACCTCGGCCTGCGCGGCGGCGGTGGCACCTTCCGCTACCGGATGCTCGGCGACCGCCTCGACCGGCGGGACGTCGAGGCGTTCTGCAGCGTGTCGGTCACCCACTCGGGGGTGGGCCGGCGCCGCTACGCGCACTGGCTGGTCGGTGACCGCCTCTGGTTCGTGCGCGAGGGAGACGACGGCACGGCCGAGCTGCGGGTCACCGAGGGCGACAGCCCCTTCGAGCAGCGCCGGCGCCTGGTCGACACCGGGCCCTACGACGTGCTCCGGCGCCGCATCGACGGGCCCCTCCTCGTGGACGTGCCGGCGTGAGGGCTCCCGCGACGGCTCCGGCTGCCGGGCCAGCGGTGCCGGTGGACCTCGACGAGCGCCGGCGCGACATCCGCCGCGCCAAGCGCCGGGCCACCGGGCTGCTCGCCCTCGTCACCGTGGCGTTCCTCGTCGCGGCCGCCACCACGGACGACGCCGGCGGCACCGGTTACCTGCGCGCCGGCCTGGAGGCGGCCATGGTCGGTGGCCTCGCCGACTGGTTCGCCGTCGTCGCCATCTTCCGGCACCCGCTCGGCATCCCCATCCCGCACACGGCCGTGATCGTCACCCGCAAGGACGCCTTCGGCCAGACGCTCGGGCAGTTCGTGCAGGAGCACTTCCTGAACGCCGACACGATCACCGAGCGGGTGCGGGGCGTCGGCGTCGCCGAGCGGGCGTCGTCGTGGGTGCTCGAGCGTGACGCGTCGGGCGCACCCGTCAACGCCGACCGGGTGGGCGGTCACGCCGCCGAGCTCGTGGTGCGGCTGGCCGAGGCCGTGGAGGACGACGACCTGGTGCACGCCGTCGAGTCCGCCGTGCGTACGCGGCTGGCCGACGTCGACGTCGCCCCGCTCGCCGCCCGCCTGCTCACGGTCGCCACCGAGGAGGGCCGGCACCGCGAGCTGGTCGACGCCGTGCTCGTCGGGCTCGACGGGTTCCTCGCCGAGAACGAGCTGCTGCTGCGCGAGCGGTTCGCCCACGAGTCGCCGTGGTGGGTGCCCGACGTCGTCGACGACAAGATCTTCGAGCGGCTCCTCACCGGCGTGCGGGCCATCATCCGCGGCGACACCGTGGGCGGGTCCGACGAGCTGCGGTCGCGGATCGACGTGGCCGTGACCCGCATCATCGGCCGCCTCGAGCGCGACGAGGTGTGGCGGGCGCGGGCCGAGGAGCTCAAGGCCGAGCTGCTCGACCACCCCGCGCTCCGGCACTTCCTCGACTCGCTCTGGACCGACACGAAGGCCTCCCTGCGCACGCAGGCGCTCGACGGCGGCTCCGCCCTGCGCGGACGGCTCGCGGAGCTGGTGGTGTCGGCGGCCGAGCGCTTCCGCGACGACCCGGTCGCCATGGCTCGGGTCGACGAGCTCGCAGAGCAGACGGCCCGCGCGGTGGTCGAGACGTTCGGCGACGAGATCACCCGGCTCATCGCGACGACGATCTCGCAGTGGGACGGCGAGGAGACCGCCTCCCGGCTCGAGCTGCTCCTCGGGCGGGACCTCCAGTTCATCCGCATCAACGGCACCGTGGTCGGCGGCCTGGCCGGGCTGGTGATCCACGCCGTGGGCGACCTCGCCGGATAGATCTGGCAGCGGCCGCGGAACGCGGCCCGCCGGGATCTCGTTCCGCAGCCGCTGCCAGAATCAGGGCGCGTCGTCGAGGAGGCGCTCGGCGGCCACGGTGGGGAGCTGGCGGCCGGCCACCACGTCGAGCTCGACCGCCCGGACCGCGTCGCCCTGCTCGGCGACGAACCGCTCGACCAGTCCCTCGCGCAGCTCGGTCCACAGCCACTGGCGGGCCTGCTCACCTCGCCGGGTGTCGAGCTCGCCGGCGTCGACCAGCGCCCGGCGATGCTCCAACACCGCGTCCCACACCTCGGCGAGGCCCGAGCCGGTGTACGCCGAGGTGACCAGCACCTTCGGCCTCCACGCTGCGCTGAGCGGGCGGAGCAGCTGGAGGGCGTGCTTCAGGTCGGCGGCCGCCCGGCGGGCCGCGGGCTCGAGGTCGCCGTCGGCCTTCGTGACCACGACCAGCTCGGCCAGCTCCATCACGCCGCGCTTGATGCCCTGGAGCTCGTCGCCGCCGCCCGGCGCGGCGAGCAGGCAGAACAGGTCGACCATCTCCGACACGGCGGTCTCCGACTGGCCCACGCCCACCGTCTCGACGAGGACGGTGCCGTAGCCGGCCGCCTCGCACAGCAGCATCGCCTCGCGGGTGCGGCGGGCCACGCCGCCGAGGGTCCGACCGGCGGGGGACGGGCGGATGAACGCCTCGGGCCGGCGGGCGAGCTCCTCCATGCGGGTCTTGTCGCCGAGGATCGAGCCCCCCGAGCGACCCGACGACGGGTCCACCGCGAGGACGGCGAGGGTGCTGCCCTGGTCGATGACGTGGCAGCCGAAGGCGTCGATGAACGTCGACTTCCCGACGCCGGGTGCACCGGACACGCCGAGCCGCACCGCCTTCCCCGTGTGGGGCAGCACGGCCTCGAGCAGCTCGACGGCGTCGGCGCGGTGGTCGGGTCGGGTCGACTCGACCAGCGTGATGGCGCGCCCCAGCGCGCGGCGGTCGCCGGCGAGGAGGTCGTCGGCGAGTGTCACCCCTCGAGGAGGCCGAGGACCTTCGAGGCCGCCTCGAGGATGTTGGTGCCCGGGCCGAAGACGGCAGCCACGCCGGCGTCCTGGAGGAACCCGTAGTCCTGGGGCGGGATCACGCCGCCGCACACCACGATGACGTCGTCGGCGCCGGCCTTGCGCAGCTCGTCGATGAGCTGGGGCACGAGGGTCTTGTGCCCGGCGGCCTGCGAGGAGACGCCCACCACGTGCACGTCCTGCTCGACGGCATCGCGGGCGACCTCCTCGGGCGTCTGGAACAGCGGTCCGACGTCGACGTCGAAGCCGAAGTCGGCGAACGCGGTGGCGATGACCTTGCCGCCCCGGTCGTGGCCGTCCTGGCCCATCTTGGCCACGAGCATGCGGGGCCGGCGGCCGTGGGCGGACGCGAACGCCTCGACCCGAGCGAGCAGCTGGGCGTAGCGCTCGTCGTCCTCGTAGGCGGCGCCGTACACGCCGTGGATCGAGCGGACCTCGGCCTTGTGGCGGCCGAACACCGCCTCCATGGCGTCGCTGATCTCGCCCACCGTGGCCCGTGCCCGCGCGGCGTTCACGGCCAGCTCCAGCAGGTTGCCGTCGCCCGCCGCGCCCTCCTTGAGGGCGAGCAGCGCGGCGTCGCACGCAGCCTGGTCGCGGTCCGCCCGCACCTGCTCGAGGCGGCGGATCTGGGACTCGCGCACCTTCGTGTTGTCGATGTCGAGGACGTCGACGTGCTCGACGTCCTCGGGCACGTACCGGTTGACCCCGACGATGATGTCCTCGCCCCGGTCGACGCGGGCCTGGCGCTTGGCGGCCGACTCCTCGATGCGCAGCTTCGGCATGCCGGCCTCGATGGCCTTCGTCATGCCGCCCATGCCCTCGACCTCCTCGATGAGCTCCCACGCCTTGTCGGCCAGGGCCGCGGTGAGGGACTCGACGTAGTACGAGCCGGCGAGCGGGTCGATCACCTTCGTCACGTCGGTCTCGTCGCCGAGGATCAGCTGGGTGTTCCGGGCGATGCGGGCCGAGAAGTCGGTGGGCAGGCCGAGGGCCTCGTCGAAGGCGTTGGTGTGCAGCGACTGCGTGCCGCCCAGCACCGCCGACATGGCCTCGTACGCCGTGCGGATCACGTTGTTGTACGGGTCCTGCTCGGTGAGCGAGACGCCCGAGGTCTGGCAGTGCGTGCGCAGCATGAGCGACTTCGGGTCCTGCGCGCCGAGCTGCTTCATGACCTTGGCCCACAGCAGGCGGGCGGCCCGGAGCTTGGCGATCTCGCCGAAGAAGTTCTGGCCGATGCAGAAGAAGAACGACAGGCGGGGGGCGAAGGCGTCGATGTCGAGGCCCGCGGCCTGCGCGGCCCGCACGTACTCCATGCCGTCGGCGATGGTGAAGGCCAGCTCCTGCTCGAGCGTCGCCCCGGCCTCCTGCATGTGGTAGCCGGAGATCGAGATCGAGTTGAACCGGGGCATCTCCTTCGCCGTGTAGGCGATGATGTCGGCCACGATCCGCATCGATGGGGCCGGCGGGTAGATGTAGGTGTTCCGGACCATGAACTCCTTGAGGATGTCGTTCTGGATGGTCCCGGACAGCTGCTCGTGGGCGACGCCCTGCTCCTCGGCGGC